>DIPO01000045.1:0-1810 GCA_002427045.1 Firmicutes bacterium UBA5486 | reverse complement strand
AACTAGGGCTATTTTCTAGGTAGTCTAGATAAGATTATAATAAGGTAAAGCAGGGGTCGCTTTTTGTGCTCGGTGTAAATACAAAGGAGGGGAAAGCATGTGGGGGCACCAGACCAATCTGCCCTTTTTGACTAATCGGAGGGTAAGGGCGCTTCTTCCAGTAGTGGTAATAATGCTTCTCCTAATTTTCGAAGGTGGTCTTAGTCTTAAGTATATGAAGGATTTAGCTAACCGCTCAGAAGTAGTCTACCGGGAAACAACCAAAGGTTCTATTGAATTGCGTCTCCTGGAGGAACAACTACGTAAGCTGGAAACGGTTTATGTCTTTGGCTTGAATGACAAGAGCGATCCGGAAAAGATTAAACATTTGGCGAGCGAAACGATTACTAATGTAGCTACTTTAATCGAATTGTACCCTGAAGAACCATTTGTTTCCAATATTAGCAATCAAGTGGTTAAATTATTATGTTTATTTGACGATTTAGAAACGGAGGGTTTTCAGTGGGAAGTGATGGACGAACTACGTGAAAGAAATCAAAAAATTCAGGCTGATTTAATTACTTTTAAAGCTTCACGACGACTGAAGGGCTCCTCTGTTGTTAAAACAACAGAACAATTATCCACACGATCCCGCAAAAAATTCGTTATTGTCTTGCTCTTAAGTTTACTGACTATTACTAGTTTAATTATTATTATAGTACGCCCAACAACTGGGGAACATAGTCCCGCGGCAGTCCCGCTTCGTTCAACCGCTTCATTGCCAGTCGGAAAACTAAGGGCAAAAGAAGCAGAAGCTCGACTTTCGCAGATAAAAATAAGTGATAGAGAACTACAAGTGCTTAAATTAATGGCCCTTGGCTATAGTAATAAAAAAATAGCTAGTGATCTTTTTGTGGCTGAACAGACCGTTAAAAACTATGTTAGCAATATCTACAGCAAGCTTGGAGTCAGTGACCGGGTTACAGTATCCTTATTTGCGTTAAGGGCCGGTTTAATTGATGGGAAGGAATCTCCCTCTAGCTCAGACGTTAACTCTGAAGCATGATTTTATTAATAATTTCCTCTGCGAATTTAAAATATTGAAGTTTCAATAGAAGTAATTTGCGCTTCTTATAGTAAATTTAATAACAGGCGTTGAAAAGTATTCTTTCAGCGCTTTTTTGTTTAATTTAACAACAAGCTGATTAATTTGGGCATAGTACTATGGTACTATTTTATGAATTAGAGGTAAAAAAGTACTAAAGTACTCGTGACAAAGTAAATGAAATGTTCTATGTTGAAAGCAAGGTAGTTGCTTACCCTGGCTCCCATCTACAGCTTACAAAGGCTATCATTCATACGAGCGACGAGTAATCTCACTTTTCGCATACTTTAGACCCCAAGGAAAATCGTGAAAGCCTGCGGTAGCGTTTTCCTTGGTATAGATGAAACGCGAAATGTGAGACTGACCAGCGCTATTTTCTAGTCAGAATTAAGGGAGGAAAAGATTGTGCTGAACAAAAAACGGAAAAGTCTTTTGTGTCTATTTTTTACTATCTTAAGTCTGATCACGGTCTTAGATTTTTGTTTTGCGGAGAAGGAGGAAGTAAAGGGGAAAGTGATGCTCTATACTTCTATGAAAAAGGCACAGCTTTCCGCCCTGCAAATTGGTTTTAAAAAGAAATATCCAGAGATTGAAATGCAGTATTATACTGCCGGTACCGGTACGATTATGCAGATGTTAACGGAAGAGGAACGCGCTGGCCGGATTAAGGCAGACCTTTTATGGCTTGGCGAACCGTCTTGTTATTATCACTAGCTTTGCAAAAAA
>DIPO01000017.1:9898-18683 GCA_002427045.1 Firmicutes bacterium UBA5486 | reverse complement strand
GACTACCTAGAAAATACATCTCGTAACTCGTCGCTCGTCGCTCGGTTGAATGACCGCCTTTGTAAGCTGCGGATGAAAGTGCTATTTTCATCCTTTCGCTTGTCCCGGCAAGCTGGCGTGAGCGACTACCTTCCTTTTATTCATACCGCAAACTTTCCACCGGATCTAATCCTGCTGCTTTCCAAGCCGGGTAAATACCAAAAAACAACCCAATAGCAAGTGCACAAGCTACTGCCATCAGAATCGAGCCAGCAGTTACTGTTGCAGGTATCATCGTAACTATACGGATTAAATATGAAAACAAAAGGCCCAAACAAAGTCCTAAAAATCCTCCAGCCAAGCATAGAAGGATTGCTTCCAGCAAAAACTGAAGCAGCAAATCGCTTTTTGTTGCCCCTAAAGCCTTCCTAATCCCTATTTCTCTGGTTCGTTCCTTTACTGAAACCAGCATGATATTCATAATCCCAATCCCGCCAACCAACAGGGAAATACCACCTAACCCCGCTAAAAAAGTAGAAAAGATCTTAAGCCGGTTCATTTCCCCTTCAATTAGCTCTTCCATACCCTGCACCAGAAAGTTATTTTTAGGCCCGTACAAACGGGCTAGAACTCCTTTAATCTGTCCAACTGCCGCTTTGGTTAGAGTAATCTCTAAAGGATTTGCCAAAACAACCGGGTACCCTTTCTGATTCCAAATCCGGCGAAGAGTCCGCGCCGGCATATAAAGACGCATATTATCAGTAATATTGGTCCCGACCAAGGAACGATCATCTTTCTTCTCCATTACCCCAATAACTTTAAATTGTTTTCCTTGAAGTTTAATCGTCTTCCCAATCCCATCTTGTTTACCAAAAAGTTTCTCATGGAGATCCCAACCTAAAACACAGAGTTTCTTCCCGGTAGCTGCTTCAAAAGCATTAAAAAAACGCCCACTGGCCAGTTTTAATCCTTGAACTGATAAAAAGCCTTCTCCTACCCCAGAGACTGTTATATACAGGTGTTCCCGACCAAATTTAATCTCTGTATTTGCCATATTATACGGGGTAATATTGGTTACCAGGTCGCTCCCTTTTCTAATCTCTTCAATATCTTTCTCCATTAAGTTACGCGGAATTTCATCTTCATTTCCATAATCCCACTGCACAAAAAGCATACTGGTACCAATTGCTTCAAACTGTCCGGAAATAGTGGCTATCGCACCATTACCAAGTGCAGTTAAGGTAATTACAGCTGTAATCCCAATGATGATTCCGAGTAGAGTTAGGAAGGAACGCAACTTATTAACGGCCAGCTGGTTTACTGCTACAAGCATAGTTTCTATAAATCTCAAAGTTCCTCCTCCCTCCCTTTCAAATTAATGTCTATTATTCTATTCAAAACGTAAAGCTTCGATAGGATCCATCTTTGCTGCCTTCCAGGCAGGAAAAGCACCAAAAAACAACCCTACGCCCGTTGCAAAAAGAAATGCTGTCCCCACTAAACCCGGGGTTATAACCAACCGGAGGGGAGTATGCTTTTTAATGAAAAAACCCACTGCAAATCCGAATCCCGTGCCCAGAGCGCCTCCCAATAAACAAAGAGCTACTGCTTCAGTAATAAATTGCCACAATATATTAGTATTTTTTGCTCCAATCGCTTTACGGATCCCAATCTCATTTATCCGTTCCATTACTGTAACCAACATAATATTCATAATTCCAATCCCTCCTACCAGGAGAGCAATCCCACCAATCATTCCTAATAATGCCGTAATTACGCCCGTAACAATCTGGAGTGCTTTTAATAATTCTTCAGTACTGAAAACTTGAAACCCGTGTTTCGGGCCATATTTTTTAGCCATCAAACCATTAATCATCTTGGAGATCGTCTCTGTCTCTGCCAGCGAGGAAACAGTAATGTATAAGCCATAATAATCTTTAAATTTCATCACCCTTTGCAGCGTAGTAACCGGGAGATAAAGATTCATACCATTAGTATCCGTCCCAAATGAAATACTAGATATCTTTTTCTCTATGACCCCAATCACCTGATATTTCTCACCATAAAGGGTGACCATCTTTCCTACTGGATTTATCCGGCCAAAAAGTTTCTCTTTGACCCGCCAGTCGAGTACTACAACCTTACGTCCGGTGGATAGATCTGCCTCTGTAAGAAAGCGTCCGTTTTCCAGTTTCAAACCCTGTATCTCTAAAAAACCAGGGGCAGTACCGGTCACCTGGGGCGCTGTTTTTTCCTTTAAGTAACGAACCATAGCTTGATCGCCAAAGATAAATGGGACAATTTCCTCAATTCCATCCCGGCAAACAGCCGCAATACTACGCCGGTCAGCTTCGGTCAAGGGCTCCAGTTTTTCTCCAGTCTCCATAAAAATATTGGGGAAGACCATAATCATATTCCGGCCAACACTTTCAAACTCCCGAAAGATCTCTTCCTTAAAGCCGAAACCCATCCCCAAAAGTGAAACTGTTGAACCAATACCAATTGCCACTCCCAATAAAGTTAAAACCGAACGGAGTTTGTTGTTCCAAAGGTTTTCCCAAGCCATCCTGGCTCCTTCCAGTAATAAATTCATTCTCTCTCCACCGTCCGTTCGGCCACTGGCTCATCACTAATAATTTCTCCGTCCCGGAAACGGACAATCCGTTGAGCATAACTGGCAATCTCTTCATCATGAGTAACAAGGATAACCGTAATCCCTTGCTGATTAAGGTTCTGCAAAATCATCATTATTTCCCGCCCAGAAGTAGAATCAAGATTACCTGTAGGCTCATCAGCCAGTACAATATCCGGGCTATTAATTAGCGCCCTGGCAATCGCTACCCTTTGCCTTTGGCCCCCGGAAAGCTCATTAGGGCGGTGATGCCACCGATCACCTAAACCCACTAGTTTTAAGGCTTCCATCGCCTGTTCACGACGTTCTCCCCGGCGTACACCAGCATAAATCATCGGAAGTTCTACATTCTGGAGCGCAGTACTCCGCGGTAACAAATTGAAAGTCTGGAAGATAAAACCGATTTCTTTATTTCTAATCTCAGCCAGCTCATTATCGTTTAAGTCCCCAACCTCCACCCCATTAAGCCGGTAACTCCCGTTCGTCGACCGATCAAGACAACCCAGGATATTCATCAGGGTTGATTTCCCGGAACCGGAAGGCCCCATAATCGCCACAAATTCTCCGGCCTGTATCGCTAAATTAATTTCAAATAAGGCCTGAACTTCCAATACCCCGTTTTTATATATCTTGTCAAGCTTTTCAACTCTAATCATTTTATCCTCCGTAAAGATCCTTTTTACCTATTCTCGTTACTCATCACCCGTCACTCGTCACCTCGGATAAATGAGTTACGGGCAATGATTAAAATTAAATTATAAATTAAGCCTTTTTCTTACAACTAAAGACTATTGTTATTTATTATCAGACTTTTTCGGTCTAACCTTTGTTCCATCTTTTAAATGAAGGATGGTATCATAATCACCTGAAACATATGAATCTTGTTCTAGTAACCCCTCAAGAACCTCGACTCTGCTTTCATTACTAAGCCCCGTTTTTACACTAGTCTTTACGGCTGTATCATCTATAACCTTAAAAACGTATTTCCCAATCTCACCGGTTGGCTCTTCATCTTCTACCAGTGCTAAGAGGGGAATCGTTAAGGCCTCTCCCACGCTAGCTGTGATAATCTCTACATCTACTGTCATCCCGGGACGAAGATTACCATCCTGATTATCGATAAGAATTTTAACAGGAAATACGATTTCGCTCCCTCTAGTTATCCCCTTTAAAGCCACTTGCTCCACTTCTCCTAACAGTTCCATTCCAGGCAGGCCATCATGGGTAATTTTAACTTCCTGCCCTGGTTTGATCTGCGAAATATCGATCTCATCAACAGGAAATTCGACACTTAGTTTTTGAATATTACCGATTTCGCAGAGAAAAGTTCCGGGGAGAATGCTCGTACCTTCCTTTACTGGACAATAGAGGACTTTTCCATCCCGGGATGCCTTTATGCTTGTTTTTGCTAGTTCTTCCCGCGCAGCAGCTAAAGCAAGTCTTGCTTCTTCCTGTTTGATTGTAGTCAGCCTTTGCATTCCCTTCCACCTGACTTCAGCCTGTTCTAATTTTAAGGCCGCATCTTCTAAATCAACCTTGGTAGCTGCACCTTGTTGGTAAAGAAGAGCAACACGATTATATATTCGTTTACAGGTTTCCAGCTGCAGCTGGGCTTCCTCCAAAGTCGGATCAATTTCCTCCACCTTTAGTGCATTCTCCGCACTTTCGAGCGCCCGTATAAACTGATAATCATCAAAAGTAAGGAGCAGATCACCCTTCTTTACCCGGTCTCCTTCTTTAATATAGATTTTGGAGATCAAACCAGAAACCTCTGCTCTGATCTCCTCTTTTTCAACTGTATCAGCCAATCCGCTTCCTGAAACGGTTGTCACCATTTCACCCCGGGCCAGCTTAGAAACCTCAACTATTGTACCGGCATTTTTATTTTTTTGCCCGGATCTGATTGCAAATACCGCATAGGCCGTAATCCCCAGAATAATTAGGATAATTATTAACCAACGCGGTTTTTTCTTTTTCATTATATAGTCACTCCTAATCACTATCACTAGCCGCCCGGACTTCAGAATAAAACTAGTTTAAAAATTTGTAAGAGAGCGAAACCATCAACATGCTAAAACCTAGTACTGCTGCCCAACATAAAATAGCAACAAAGACTGCTTTAACCCTGGAAAGCTTGAAGGTGTTCTCCAATACAATAATAACAAGAATTAGATAAAAAATTGAAAAGGGATTGATCTCTCCTAATAGTAATCCTAAGGGGGTAAAGAGACGATCCCCAATCTCCATTCCCATCTCCAGCCCAAGTGGGGGAATTGTACCTGTCAGAGCTGCTACACTTCCTTGAAAGATCGAGCAAAGAGTCTGTGGTAAATAGCTATAACCAACTACTGAAAGTACGGAACTAAATTTAGGAATAGTCCCTCCCAGAATCTTTGCAAATAAACTGTAGACCCCGGCACGAATCAGCCACACTAAACCCGCACCCAATAACCCGCCAACCAATCCGCTAATCAGCCTAACATTATTCTGCTGCATCTGTAAGGCCTCCGCATACTTAGGAAAAGTATCCGCCAGAGTTTGCGTTGTCACCTCATTAACAACAAAAGAAAAGCCAACTGAAATCAGGAGAAACAAGAGGGGCCAGATCAAGTCAGGTTTTTTTACCAGCCCGGCAAAAAGTTCCCCGGGTGCAGAAAAGAGCATCCCAAACCTTTTAAAAAATCCAGGTCTTTCTTCCATAGATACCAACGGCACTCCCATTAATAAACACCTCTTTACTAATAAATTTAAAAACAGACCTTAATCGAAAACAGAAGACCAATATTTCTTCACATAATTTAAAATATTACATAATCGGTTGGTTAAAGAGTTAAATACAAAGAATTCATCGCCATCAAAATCCAATGTGAGGGAATTGCATAACTACCTTTGACATCCATTCAAACATAATGCGTTTCTGTAATTCTACCTATTCTTATTTATTCCTTTTTTAGTTTTACATAACCGAAGGAATTGCATAATCTTAAATAATTGGATTATGTAATTCCTTAATAACATTTATTGCCACTAAATTATAACATACAACCTAAATTATAAAAGAACTTTTTCAATTCACGCTTAAATATTTACCATATATTAAGTTTAATAAGCATCCAAGATAATTGCCTAAGGCCTCTCATCGCTTATTAATTGTAATCTAAATGACAGCCTATGCAGGCTAGTCCCAAACTTTTCTTCCTTAACTGAGAAGATTCTACCCTGTTGAGTGCTACCAAAAAACCTGCCGTCAGCGCGGCAGGTTTTATTGATTATTAGATTTTTGTTTAATATAATACTATTTTTCTTCCATGTTCTTTTTTGTTTCTATTTTGCTCTTTTTCTCTTTCTTGGGCTGCACTTTGCATATCACCCAAACCCCGCAGGCAGAAAAAGACCAAAATGAAAGCAATTAGTAGTATTAAGGTTCCTAGCAACACTGTTACCCGTGAAAGAAAGATCGAAGCTAATCCGGAAATCAGACTCATTCCATAAAGAAGAAGTACTGTTTTTCTAGTCCCCCTCCCGGAAATCAACAGCAAATGATGGATATGGTAGCTATCTCCCACCATAATGGGTTGGTCATTTCGCCAACGGCGCCAAATTGCCCACAAGGTATCCAAAAAAGGAATCCCCATCGCAAATACGGGAATCGCTAAAGCCAGAACCGTAGGTAATTTTAAAGCACCCATCACTGAGATTACCCCTAGGATATACCCCAGAAAATAGGCACCGGAATTACCCATGAAAATACGGGCCGGGTAAAAATTATAGGGAAGAAAACCCAATAAAACACCGATCAGAATGGCACAAAGAAAGACAGCTGCTGACTGTCCCAGCCCCATCCCGATTACCAACAGACAGCCCCCGGCAATCGCAGAGATGCCTGCAGCTAATCCATCTAAACCATCAATTAAATTGATCATATTAATCGTTACCAGCAGCCAACAGATGGTCAATGGATAGCTAGCCCAGCCCAGAGTAACCATGTTACCAAAAGGATTAGTTAAATAAGAAATCCGTACCCCAGAGCAGGTTGTTAAGGTACAGATTAGAATCTGAATAACAAGCTTAAACCCGGCAGATAAATCATATTGATCATCAAATAAACCTAACAAAAAAATCAGAAAACTGCCACTTAAAATTGGAATAAGATAGGGAAAGGAGAATCCGCCCATTAGTAATAAGGAGAAGCAAAAAGAAGCAAATATAGCAAGTCCACCTGAGAAAGGTTGGGGTTTAGAATGTACCCTTCGTTCCCGTGGTTGATCTAGCATCCCCAATTTATGTCCCAGCCATCTACAGAAGGCTGTGAGGATAATAGCGAATATAAAACTGATTCCCATCAGGGTAAAAAGATTCCACTCAAAAACATACCAATTCAACCTGGGCCATCCCCTTTACACCTTAATTCTGCCCTTACTAATAGCTGTTCATAGCTTTTGTCTCTTCTCTATTTGGTTCCAAATAGCCGATCCCCGGCATCACCCAGGCCAGGAATAATATATCCATTCGAATCTAAACGTTCATCAACCGCTGCAACAAAAATCTCCACATCAGGATGGTCCTTGCGGACTCGGGCTATCCCTTCCGGAGCAGCAATCAAGCACATTAATTTTATACTTTTCGTTCCCCGTTCCTTCATAAAATTAATCGCTGCCGATGCTGAACCTCCTGTCGCTAGCATTGGATCAACCAGGATCATATCCCGTTCCTGGATATCTGTAGGCAGCTTACAATAATACTCAATCGGTTCAAGCGTTTCGGGATCACGATATAAGCCAATATGTCCCATTTTAGCTGCAGGAATTAATTTCATTACCCCATCAGCCATTACTAAACCGGCACGGAGGATCGGCACCACCGCAATCTTTTTCCCAGAGATCACCTTGGCTTTTGCCTTAGCAATAGGAGTCTCAATTTCCACCTCTTCTAAGGGAAAATCCCTGGTTACCTCATAAGCCATTAAGGTGGCAACCTCTTCCACCAGTTCTCTAAATTCTTTTGGCCCTGTGGCAGTATCTCTAATAATACTTAGTTTATGTTGGATTAAAGGATGATCTATAATATGTGCTGATCCCATTTGTGTAGTAACCCCTTTCTATGATTATTCCTCTTCAAGTTTATTTATCTTATCAACCCGCAATTGATGACGCCCGCCTTCAAATTTGCTAGTCAGATAGGCCTCGACAATTGTTTCAGCCAGTCCCGGGCCAATAACCCGTGAACCCATAGCCAGGACATTACTGTCATTATGAGCTCGAGCCATTTGTGCCGAAAAAACATCATGGCAGAGTGCGGCTCTGATTCCCTTAATTTTATTGGCAGCAATTGAAACGCCAAGCCCGGTTCCGCAGATGATAATACCCTGATCAAATTCTCCAGCTACAACTGCTTTGGCAACTAAAGCAGCTTGGTCAGGATAATCTACCGAATCTGTAGAAAAAACACCAAAATCTTTAAATGTATACCCCTGGTTCTTAAGATACTTAATAATCACTTCTTTTAGCATAAAACCAGCATGATCTGAACCAATGGCAATCTTCATCTTCCTCCCCCCTTCCTGCTTAGAATAATTATTAAGCGGCTGCAGCAAGTTGACTAACTTCTTTAAATTCTCCCCGATCACCTCAGCACAATTCTTATATACCTCCAGATTTTGCCCAAAAGGATCAGGAATATCAAAGCAAGTTTTGCTTCCTGCATCGGAAAGATCCAAACCAGATTTGCCTCTTGCTTTTATCCCAATAAACTCTCTCAACACAAAAAGCTTATCTTTGACTTCAGGAAAAGCATTTACAATTTGCGCTTTTTGGGCTGAAGTCATGGTTAATATTAAATCAGAAGCTAATAATTCTTCTTTTTGTAAGTTACGGGACTGATGCGAAGAGAGATCCACCCCCAATTGATGCATTACTTCTACAGCCTCCGGTGATGCGGGAAAACCAGGCAAAGCATAAATTCCCGCAGAAGAAACTTGTATTTTGGAAGCCGGAACTCCACATTCATCCAGTATTTTCCTTAATAAGCCTGCCGCCATTGGGCTCCGACAGGTGTTTCCGGTACAAACCAGAAGAATCTTTTTAAACATTTCTACCCCCTACATGCTTAAACAAATTACATAATTACCTATCTCAGATTTCGCACCCTTTAGTAAGGGCTTTTTGCGTTGTCATT
>DIPO01000017.1:2442-9778 GCA_002427045.1 Firmicutes bacterium UBA5486 | reverse complement strand
TATTGATAGCCTAATACAAGCCTAACACTATATATTGTGTTGGGACCTTTTAAAAAGGACACAACGCAAAAAGCTTTAGTAAATAAGGAGACTACTATTAAATAATTGTATTATGCAATCCTTAACTTATAAGGAATTCATTCTTTCTCAATATAACTTATCTCCACTAACCTAGAGGTAAAAGTACCTATTTTTTCGTGTACTACAATCTTTAAAGGATAAGCCTTTTCATCTGTAGAAAACCAGACAGAAATCCGGGAAACTGGATCCTCAATAAAATCTGCCATCATATATTTAGATAAGACTCTGATTTTTTCCTGCCCTCTATATTGAAAGTTTACTGGAATAGGTGCGCTGGAAGATAAAAAATAAAATTGATATTGTTCTTTCTGCCATGGCCGTCCCCTTAAGTAGTATATAAGAGAGAGACTCTCCAGTAAAGGCTGGTTTACTTGCAAATAAGATTTTTTTTCTGTTTTCCCATTTCTGATAATCCTCTTTTCTACTCTCTCTTCCTCTACTTCAAATAAATACTCTTCTATCCATGACTGATCTTTATCCTTTATGGTTTTTCTTAAGTAGATTGGAGTTAAAGTTTCAGGATCCAAAAACAAATCTCCACTCTCCTGGTAAGAAAAGAATAGGGAATATGCAGCATAACTCCTTAAATCCATATGAATATGAATGATTGGCTGTTCTTGATAGTAACTTTCACCTATAATACTCAAGATCTGCTCGCCAACTAGCCATCCTTTCACATATACCTGGTATTTAAGCCTTTCACCAGACACGAGCGGAGCCTTTGCCCCGATAAAATCCTTAGTGTTATCGGTGCCACTTTCACTATGAACGATCGGGTCCTCCCCTGTTAAACCAGGGATGCTTAAATAAAACAAGAAAAGAAATAAAAATAATAAAGGCCATACCCATCTCCTTTTATTTGCTTGTTTCATTATATCTCCTCCACTTTCCCTCCCGAAGCTTTCCATAAACGATTATATACAGCCTCTCCTAAACCAATCCGCGGGGGAGCTATCGCATATATGTATTCCACCCCCACTTGATCACATAATCTTAAAAGATAAAACAATCTTTCCGCACCTTCTTCCGGATGCGACCTTTTACCTAAAGAAAAGAAATGTAAACCGGGTAATTCATAATAAGATCGATCTTCATCATAAGCTAAGATGCCAATCTTCTTCCCTGCTTTTAAATCCTCGGCTACTTTTTCCGGTAAATATTTGTTAAGTTTATCCTGCGATCCGGAATATAAAGAAAGTGGAGCCTGTGGAGCATAATGACGGTATTTCATCCCCGGGGCTATTGGCCGGCCTACGTTCGTAAACTGGGGAGCTTCAACACTACCTTCCCCAAAAACCTCTTCTAACATCTCTAAGGTAACTCCTCCCGGACGCAAAATTCGTGGCCTAGGACTGGTTAAATCTAAGACAGTTGATTCCAATCCTACCCCAGTAGCTCCGGCATCAAGAATCATCTCGATTTTACCATTAAGATCGGTAATCACATGGCTCCCCCTGGTCGGACTAGGCCGACCGGAAAGGTTAGCACTGGGTGCAGCCACCGGAATCTTAGTTTTTCTCAACATCTCTAAAGCAACGGGATGTGCCGGAACCCGAACCGCGACTGTAGAAAGGCCAGCCGTTACCTCCGGAGGAATGGTTTCTTTTTTCGGAAGAATCAGGGTAAGAGGGCCCGGCCAAAACTTTTTAGCTAATACTAAAGCCCGCTCGGGAACTTCTAAGGCAATCTCAGGCAATTGCTCCCAAGTATAAAGATGAGTTATTAAAGGGTTGTCTCCAGGTCGTCCCTTAACAGAAAAGATTCTTTTGAGCCCTTCTTTATTATTAATACTTGCTCCTAAACCATAGACTGTCTCTGTGGGAAAAGCAACCAGCCCTCCCCGGCGAAGAATATCCGCCGCTTTTTCCAGATATTGATCTTCGGGAGCTTTAGGATTAATCTTAATAATTTCTGTTTCTATCATTTCTTCACCTTCAAGTAATTCCTTTTGTATAATAATTTCCAAATTTATAATTAGTCTATAATATGATAAGATGAGGGCATTGCATAATTGTCGATCTCACATTTCGCCCTTTAAGCATTTATTGAAAACTTCTCTTTAAAGAAAAGGACTCCTTTTTTCAAAATAAAAATACTCTCTAAAAAAGGAGTAAAATATCAGTCTGTCTAATTCCTTATTAATCTAGGTTTATAATTGTACTAATTATGTAATTTACTCAAATGTTAAATTTGTAAGAGATAAGCGAGGTTTTTATTAATGAATAAACGTCCACTATTCCTTAAGATTCAACGTTTATTGCGTCCGATTTGGATAATTTGTATGGTCAGTCTCCTGTATCTTGTTAACCAATTAATTTTCTTTATGGTACTGAAAGGCGCTATTAAATTATTTAATTTACCATTGAAAATTGGTGAGGCCACCAGTAATTTTCTCTTCCCTGATTTTCTTACCTATCTTCTATTGGGACTACTTCCTTTACTTCTTTCTTTATATTTGGCAGAAAAATTTCTCTTCCGGCAGAAGTTTATCCCCAGGCTATTCCGCCCACATTCCTTTATGTTCAAAGATATCTGTTTTGGTTTAATCCTGGGCCCTTTTTTGTTTTCTCTACTTTTTCTAGCGTTTAAGAGTGCGGGATGGATTAGTATCAGCACCAAACATACTACTTCCCCTATACCAGGCTCTGCTTTTCTTTGGATGGTATTAACCTTTATAGTTTCGGCTTTTTTTGAAGAGATTATGAACCGTGGTTTTCACCTGCCTGTTTTAGCTTCCAGCTGGGGCCTACCTGCAGGGATCGCCTTTTCTGCTTTTTTATTCAGTCTTGAGCACTTAGGCAACCCCCATATCAATTTTATCGGTTTATTTGGAATTATGGGTGCAGGAGTTTTGTTTGCTACCGCTTATCTAGTAACCGGTTCTCTCTACTTCCCGGTCTGTTTACATTTGAGTTGGAACCTCTCACAGGCCCTTTTTGGATTTAAAGTAAGTGGTTTTTCTCTTCCCTCTCTAATTCCTTTAGAAATAAACGGGCCTCCCCTCTGGACCGGGGGCGAATTTGGCCCCGAAGGAGGACTGGCTGGGATTATATTAATGCTGCTCGGTACCTGGTTAACATGGCTATATGGAAGATACCGTTATAAAAACCGGCCTTCTGTTCCCAGGCAAAAGCAAGAAAATTGTGACCACACCTAGGGAGTAGTCGCTCGGCTGGCTACCGTTCGCGCACATGAAATTATGTAATAACATTGAAAAAAGCAAAGCAAAACCAGGGGTATTCTCTAAGTCCCCCTGGTTTTATTCTTTAAAAGGAACGGAAGAATTATTCCCTTCTCCACCTTACTCCCTGTGGGGTATCTTCTAAGATGATACCCTGTTCCTGTAATGAATCCCGAATCGAATCGGCAGTTTTAAAATCCTTACTTGCCCTTGCTTCCTGACGCTTCTGAACCAATTCATTAATCTGTTCATCGGAAAGGCTTCCTGCTTTCGGATCCTGTTCAAACCAGATCCCTAAAACCGCTCCTAACTCCTCTAACAGCGACAAAGCCTCCTGTAAAGCCTGTTGATTACCTGTCGTCAGCTTAAAATTAGTAGCTAAGGCCCATTTGTTTACTTCCCGTACTAATTCATAGAGTATGCCCAATGCCAAAGCTGTATTAAAATCATCCTCCATAGCTTCGATAAAGCGTTTTTTGCAGTCCGTAACTAGCTGAGTTATCTTTTCTGCTTGATCCCCATTTTGACCTGTAGTTCCGGCTGATAATAAATGCTTCCAGTTTTCTTTAGCAATTTCCAAGCGTTCAAGGCCACGGGCAGCAGCATGTAATTCTTCCTCACCAAAGCTTAGCGGATGCCGATAATGGGTTCCTAGCAGCCAAAACCGGACAACCTTAGGGGAAAATCGTTCACAAGCCTCCCTGATTGTAACGACATTTCCCAAAGATTTGGACATTTTATCGCCACTCATCGTAATGAAAGCAGAGTGTAGCCAATACCGGACAAAAGGTTTAGTACCACAGTAAGCTTCGGCCTGCGCAATCTCATTCTCATGATGGGGAAAGATTAAATCAGTACCACCACCATGAAAATCAAAACCAACACCTAGATACTTCAGAGACATAGCTGAACATTCAATATGCCAGCCGGGACGCCCTTTACCCCACGGAGAATCCCAGGAAGGCTCACCTGGTTTAGCAGCCTTCCAAAGAGCAAAATCCATTGGATTTTGTTTTCGATCATCAACATCTACTCTTGCCCCGCTAAGCATCTCCTCAAGCTGACGGCCTGAGAGTTTTCCATATTCCGGGAAGGTGTCAATCGCAAAATAGACATCGCCATCAATTACATAGGCATGACCTTTTTCTACTAGGCCTTCTACAATCTGAATAATCTCCTTAATATGCTCGGAGACTTTGGGGTACTGATCAGCTGGTTCTATACCAAGTGCTGCCAGATCTTCAAGATAAACCTGGGAATACTCGGCTGAAAGTTCTAATGGTTCAATTCCGATTTGTTGTGCCCGAAAGATTATCTTATCATCAACATCTGTAAAATTTTGTACCAAACAGACTTGATAGCCACGGTAACGAAGAAAGCGGCGTATACAATCCCAAATCACAGGAGGCCTAGCATTTCCGATATGTGCATAATTATAGGGAGTAACACCACAAACGTAAATACTAATCTTCCCGGGTTCCCTGGGAACAAACTCCTCTTTTTTCTGGGTAAGAGTATTAAATACTGTAATTGCCATCAATAAAAGCCTCCTTAAAATCAAGCTTAAAAAAGCTGCTAATTTTTACTAAACTATTTGCATAATGCAATTATTTGGTGTTAAACCACTATTGTGCTTCTTTTCTTCTTTCCTCAGCCAACTGCTCTTCAAGTACTTCAATGCGTTTTTGTAACTGTTCACAGATAGCTAGAATTGGATCGGGTAGTTTTCCATGTTCTAAATCAGGAAGTCCCACTCTTACTCCATCCTGAACCACTATTCTTCCGGGCACGCCAACTACTGTCGAATTAGGTGGTACCGGTTTTATTACTACTGCTCCGGCTCCCACCTTTGCATTATCACCAATCTTAATTGAGCCCAGTACCTTAGCACCGGCAGCAATAATCACATTATTCCCTATAGTCGGATGGCGTTTCCCTTTCTCTTTTCCGGTTCCGCCAAGAGTAACTCCTTGATAAATAGTTACATTATCTTCAATTTCCGTTGTTTCACCGATAACAACACCCATCCCATGATCAATAAAAAGTCCTTTACCGATTTTAGCTCCTGGATGAATCTCAATCCCCGTAAAAAACCTGGATAGTTGTGAAATAATCCGAGCAATCAAAAATAGTTTATGCTTATAAAACCAATGAGCGATCCGGTAAGCGATTAAGGCATGAAAACCAGGGTAACAAAGAATAACCTCCCAGATACTTCTTGCAGCAGGATCACGCTGAAAAACCGCTTTAATCTCTTCTCTGATTAATAAAAACATCTCTATTCACCTCCACGGTTGAAGATCTTAACCGCAGGTAAAACAGGTAAAAAAAACAAGCTTCATCTCTTTTCAGAGACGAAGCTTGTTCGCGGTTCCACTCTGCTTGGGTTATAGCCCTTAAGGCTTGTAACCCCACTTTAAAATTAGCGCTATAACGGGCGCTCCCGTCAAGGCCTACTTTTTCTTTCGGCCCACTGCTCCGGGGTGCATTTCGCTCTGGGTTCCGGAGGAATGCTTCCAGCCACACGGCATCCCCTCTCTTACCTTCCACCAGAGTTACTCTCCCCATCACTGCATTTCTATGATCTTATGCAATTCCTTATGTCTAATTATATGCATGAAATGATAATGGTGTCAATATCTATGAAAACGACATTTACATCCGACGTTTTCCTAACTTTATTTCCGGCGGCCACAGTTCGAGCGGCCCGCCTTCACGCATCGCTGTAGCTAAATTTGGATAAACCCACGGGTTTTCACGGGTTAATTCGGCAATTAATTCTTTAACTTTTTGCCGGTAAGTAGATCCATCGTACGGACAATTGGGTCGAACAGGATTAAAACGAACAAACTCTTTAGCATCGGTGATTTCTTTCTCCCGTAAATAAACTAGCGGACGAATTACAGTAATTCCTGAACGGTCTAAATCAGTTCGGGGTAAAAAAGTCCGAATCTGTCCGGAATAAATGATACTCATTAAAAAGGTTTCTACCGCATCGTCATGATGGTGGGCTAGTGCCAATTTGTTAAAGCCGTGTTCAGATGCAAATCTACTCAGAGAAGCACGACGCAAATAAGAACAACGGGCACAAGGAGTTCGCTCTTTTTGAACCCACTGAGCAATTTTAGTCCGGTAAAAATAGAACTTAAGATCAAGTCCTGAGCAGAATTCCTCAAAAGGAGCAGGGTCAATCCCTTGCCCAAAACCTAAATCAATAGTTAGAGCTGCTAGTTCTGCCTTGATTATCCTATGTTTTACAAGTAAAGCCAATGAATAAATCAGAAAGGCACTATCTTTCCCTCCGGAAAAACCTATTAAAATCCGATCTCCGGGAGTAATCAGCTCAAATTCACGGATGGCTCTTAATATCTTCTGATTATATGTTTTTGGTAGTGTATCTTTCATCCCAACCATCCTAATATTCTAAAACTATCCACTTAAACGCTTAAACAATCTGATTTTTAGTATCTTCCTTTTTTAAACAATTAGAACAATAACCATAAAATTTTAAAAGATGGCCAACAATTGAAAAACTGTGTTCTTTGGAGATCTCTTCCTCCACTTGTTCCAGAAGATTATCATTAAATTCAATGATTTTTCCACATTTTAAGCAGATAAGATGATGATGATGAGTTTGACTCTCTAATTCGTAGCGGCTATATCCTTCTTCAAAATTTAGTTGGTTAATTACCTTCTCAGTACTTAATAAATCAAGAGTCCGATAAACTGTAGCCATCCCAATCTCTGGATGGGCTCTTCTTACCATTACATAAATATCTTCTGCCGCCAAATGTTGATTCGGGTTTTCCAATAAAATTTTTATAATAGCTTCCCTTTGGGGGGTAAGCCGGTAGCCCTTTCTTCGCAAAGACTCCCTGATTTCTGTAATTTTTTCCCTCAATCTTTTCACCTCTAACAGTATCTATTGTATAAGGAATTGCATAATTCATTAAGATTTAATCAACAGTTTCTATTTATGTACAATTCCCTCATTTATTAAAGATCTGGTTTGTAGTCCGGGCTTTTTGCGTTGTCATTGATTTTTTCTGTCCCTGCACAATATATTGATAGCCT
>DIPO01000017.1:0-2374 GCA_002427045.1 Firmicutes bacterium UBA5486 | reverse complement strand
TCCCTGCACAATATATTGATAGCCTAATACAAGCCCAACACTATATATTGTGTTGGGACCTTTTAAAAAGGACACAACGCAAAAAGCTTAGTCCAAATAGTTTTGCCTAAGATTATCATATCTTTAATCGCAAATCAATCTCTGTAAAATATATATAATCATATTGTAATCTAGTTGAAATGTATTGATATTTTCTACCCCCCAAACAACTCTTTTACTTCCTCCTTTGATAACTGCCACTGTATTTGGTGACTATTATCAGCCGCTGACACTTTGAAGATTGTCTGGTTGTTTTTTTCTTTGAGAAGAAAAATTTTATCGTTTGATAATCTTTCTACTAATTCCTGCTCTAAATCTATATTATTAGCAATAGCAATCTTTAAAATAAGCAGTAGTATATACGTAATCTTTTGTTTGAAAAGTTCTGGCTTTTTTCCCAATCTTTTAAATAAAGCTACCTCATTTTCTAATATACCTAACAGTTCATCCTTAGTATAACTCTGTTTATTGAAAAAACAATTCACTTGTTCCCGGAACTCTTTTGACCACATCTTAACCCCTCCCAATTTCCAGTGGCAACCGACACCTCCGATTAAATATGTTGCTTGAGAGAATTGCATAATTATCTATTTTTTCGCACCCATTAAGCAAAAGTCAAACAAATTTAATTTTTTAAAAACTTGATGCGAAAAGCCCAGCTAATTTGGGAAGGTGTAAAAACTGAGGCCTCATTATGCAATTTTCAGCTTATAAACCATGCATATATTCTACTTTTATCGTAAACTTCCTGCTAATATTATATTAAAAAGGTAATTTCAGCCATAACAATTTATACTTGAGGGAATTGCATAATTACCTTAAACTTGTATTTGACCACAATATATAGTGTTTGACTTTTATTCAAGGTAATTGTTTAAACATAGACAATTACTAGTGAGGCTATCTATATATTGTGGTCAAATCTTAAATACTTGAATTATACAATTCCTTAATTTAATAATTTGGAATAATAATCAGTAAGTTTATTTGCAAGCTACAAGATGCATTTATACAACTTCTTTGTTTAAAGAATTGCATAATTCACAAAGTCATTTCCTAAATGGTCAAATACACGATTAAGGTAATATGCAATTCCCTCAGATAATTTGGTGCAGGAAAAAAGGAACCAAGAAATGAATTAATTATGGTTATAGTAAATAATGAAAGGAGAACTAAATTTGAAAGCTCTCGCTCTTTTTTCCGGTGGCCTGGATAGTCTTCTCGCTATTAAACTAATCCAAGAAGCCGGAGTAGAAGTAGAAGCAGTATACTTTCTTCAACCTTTTCTTCCTTCACAACAAGAAGAAAAACTGATTAAACATTTGAATTCCCTTATTTCTCAACTTAAAGTTAAATTACATATTGTGCCCCTGGGAGACGATTATCTCCGAATGTTAGAATCCCCGCAACATGGATACGGAAAAGCTTTTAATCCTTGTTTGGATTGTCATATCTTTTTCTTACGCCAAGCCGGAGAAATGCTGAAGAAACTGGATGCTGATTTTTTAATAACCGGTGAGGTAGTCGGGCAAAGGCCAAAATCACAACACAAAGGAGCTTTTCCGATTATTGACCAAGAATCCGGCCTGGCCGGGTTGATTGTCAGGCCGCTCTCCGCCGGGTTGCTTCCCCCGACAATTTCCGAAACAGAAGGATGGATCTCTCTTGATCATTGTCCCTCTATTCAGGGAAGGCAAAGAAAAGTCCAGTTGGAATTGGCAGAAAAATATAACCTGAAATATGAAACCCCTGCTGGTGGTTGCCAGCTGACTAATCGGGAATTCGGTAACAAGGCCAAAGATCTGCTAGCCGCAGATGGAAAACTCAAACTAGAAACTCTCCGCTTGCTTTCAACTGGCCGGCATTTTCGGTTCAGCCCTAAGTTTAAAGGAATTATTGGCCGGAACCATCTGGAAAACCAGGAGCTTTTCCGCTATTTTTATAAGCATCGCTGGGATTCTGGGCTCTATTTACTAAAAGCTATGGGGGCACCGGGCCCATTATCTCTAGGAATGGGATTAGCAAACAGTGAAGATTTAGAAAACCTAGCCTTACTAACTACCCGCTATAGCGATCACCAAGACCAGGCTGAAGTAAGTATTAAGATTCTTGCCAGTGGAAAGAACCATCATAAATCCAAACTAACCTGTAAAAAGACTACTGACCCACTGGTCACCGAAAAGTTCCGAATTACATGAAAAATTTTTAAACCGCCCCTTTTCAGGCGGTTCTCCTTTTTAGTAAGGGCATTTTAAAACTCGAAGGAATAAATCACATTTGAATTATGCAATTCCCTTAATAATAGAGTTAATAATAGGGCTTTTTGCGTTGCCAT
>DIPO01000032.1 GCA_002427045.1 Firmicutes bacterium UBA5486 | reverse complement strand
TATAATTGATCTCGCCCCAGCCGTTCTTTTTGTTGATTACATTCCCATTGGGGTCATAGGTGAATTCTTCTTTCCAGAACCATTTACCCCAGAACGGGAACACTCATCGTAGTGGTATCTCTCTTCCACTGTGCTGTTCACTGCTTTAGTTAGGTTCCCAAGCTGATCGTAGGCAAACTCTTTTTTACTACCGTCGGTAAAGAGAGTTTCCACTAAGCGGTTAAGCCGGTCATAGTTGTAGGTTGATCGATCCTTTGGATTAGGTTTCCTACTTGATCATATTCATAACTTACTCTCTGCCCCAGTTGGCCTATTACATAATTATAATCCATTTTTAATCATGATAATATAAGTACATTTTCCTTAGTATGCTAAAAAAACAGCTCCTCTTAGGAGCATCAAAGATTATATCGTTGTTTTCTACTATACTTTTAAGATAGGTCTTCTAGATACACACTTAAAATTTCCCTTTCTTAGAAATTCAAACGTTTCTCTAACTTAAAAGCCCATTCAGCTGTAGGTGGCACATTTACTGGTATAAGCTCGGATACGTCATCCCCATATTTTGCTGCATTTACCCATTACGCATTTCATTTATATAACCGGCTAACGCATATGCGGGATTTGGGTTGCCCTCAGTTGTTATATATGCAGATGGTAAATCACCATTTATTACCCAAATCCAATCATCTACATCTTTAGATGAGGGAATAATATTAAACAAAGACACTGCTACAATACCAGGATATCCAAACCCCATATAGGATTTTACAATCTTTATGCACCAACTAAATGAATACAAGTAATTTTCAGCATCTTTATGTAAAACGTTTAATTCTATAGTTTCTTCTTCATCTTCTCCAAATATTTCTGTAGAAAGCGTAACTTTATCAAATTCTATTTCTCGTTTCATTCTATTATTTTTAATTTTTGTCCGCCTCCTCTTTTTCCCCATCTTTTAAAATCTCCAGCGTCTAAAAGAAACCCGTTTCCATAAATACGAATTTGCAGTATAACCATTGTAATCGAAGATGATCCCTGGATTGGATCTAATGGGTTTCCTCGAATTAGGTACTACCTTCAACGGAATTACTGACTTTCAGAAAAAAGCTATTATTAAGTTGTTTTGGATAAAATTGGGGGTACAGTGTCTGTACCCTTCTGATAAAATAGCATTTTTCAGCTACTATACTTATTCAATCCTAATCACATCAAACGGTGATCTGTAAATAGACCCTTTAGAATCTACAGGCAGCACTCTACTATTTACATAGATTTTAAATGTATCAAATCTTGTACCCTTAATACTTGCTTTTTCTGATGCATGTATGAAAAATATTGTTTCATCATCCATAATTACCATATCCCGCAGAACATTCGGGTAACTTAACACTAATGATTCCTTAAAGTCACTAAATTCAGCTTTAACAATACTGTCTTGTTTAATGTTAATATAATAAATACAATTCTCAGAATCTTTAACCTGGGGACAAAATCCTGCCACTCGATACGTCACGGAGTAGTCATTCAAAGATAATTCGTAAATTCCAGGAGTCCTCGTTTTAGGATCGGTAAAAGCAGCGTAAAAAACGGAATTCCGAGCTTTTGAATAGGATATTTTATTAGGGTGGATATATAATGATGGATAATTAGTGCTATGATCGGAATCATTTTGAACAATATCTTTTAGTTTTATTAGAGCATCTTTACTAAAATAGTATTCATAGAGACTTCCTCCAGAGAATAGTAATAAGTCTCCGTTTTCATTTGTATTTACTGCTATAGTATCTGTCTCAATTTCAAAACTTTTTACTATCATACCTTTATCATTCTCATAATAATTTACATGCTTCCCTAATACTAAACATATTAAATTTTTATTTATAATAAAAATACTTTTAACAAAATTGCTGGCCCAATTATCATTTTTCTCAAATTTAATTTCATGATCAATACCGTTACTCAAAAAGTTATAGAGACCATTTTGTCCGCTTAAAATGCCAAACTTGCTAGTATCTAGATTAAAATTGATTACTTCTTTACTTAATTCGGTTTTAACTAGTTTATAACCTCCATATCCTATACACAAAGTTGTTATGATTATTAAAATAGCCATTCCAAAAAATTTCATCACATTTCGCTCCCTTTTCAAACCAGATAATATTAGCTGTTTGGACATTGATCTTCTTCAATCTCTTTGGCTTTTTTATATTGTTTATTTGGTACAGTAGCGGTTACAGGAACTATAATTGGTCCGTTAGAAGTTGGTATGGGAACAGGAACTGTTATATCAGACCCACTTAAGTCAACTCCACCAGCAGCCGCAACATCTTCCACTAAATCGGCACAGTTATTATTAACGAAATCATAAGGATTATCATAGATTTCATCAGCCTTTTGCTTCATCGTAGCATCTTGCTCTTTTTTTGTCTGAATAGTGGCGCTACGATCATACCTTCCGCTTACTGCTGTATCTTCTTTGAATTTTTCCAAACTATCATAATGTTCTTTAAAGTTGCCATTCTCTGTTGCCATTCGGTTATTATCAATTTCCTGATTAGGAACTTTACCACCTTTTGAATAATAATCATAACCAGTTTCTTCATTTCCAACAAGAACAGCATTATGACCATATGGACCGCCAGGGAGATTAACTGCATCTGAATCATTTAATACTATTACATCCAAACCTAATCGATCAATAAAATTGACAGGATTTGAGAGACAATACTGATACCAGTTAAATCCATCCTTAACCGGATCCTCGGTCATCCACTGCATATTCTGCGGGTTATAATCTCGGAACGCGAAGGAGTAAACCCCCATCTCCGGCTCATACCATTTCCCGGTAAATCCATACGGGTTACCGCCCATCCCAGCTAAGCCGTGATCAAACTTCCCGTTATAAGCAACCCCATAAACATCGTACTCATACCTCTCTACCACCTGCCCATTATGCCCGGTAAGCATAACCACCGAACCCAAGGCATCCTGGTGATAGAAAGTTACATCCTTCAAGGGGTCGATATTACCCCAACCTTTGCCTGAACCGCCACGACCGTAACCATGATTAAAACCATAACCATGTTCTCTGGTTTATCAATGGTCTTGGCCGCCAGCAGGAACCCGTTTCCGTAGTAGTAGTAATATTCTTGGATTCGAGTCAACTCACTTGCCGGATCATGAGGGTTATGTCCCTTCCCATACTTTTTAGAGTGTACTTCCATCTCGTATTGAACAATAATTTCAATTCCTGAACAGCGAAGAGAGGAAAACCCCGGAGAACAAAAAGGTTACAAACTCAAAGTTCTCCAGGGGCTTTTTACTCACCGCAACAAAGTTTTTTTGCCTGATCAAGATCCATTTTCTTTTCTGAAATTTAATTAATCATTATACCGCTCCAGCCGTATAATTAACTGATCTGATTCTTTTAACAAACTTTCGCCATTAAATATACGTTTGGAATTTTCATTCTCTGAATTTAAATTATACTCATTCGGGTTTAATTCTATTTTTGAACTTTCAATAATCGCCCCCTTTAGATACTTAATGGGATTTAATATTGAACCCCTTGGTGACTCGAAAAAATCTTCCATCCTTTTTGACTTTTCTTTTAAATCAAGATTTAAGCAGATATATTCCCTTAATACCTCTTCATATAGTTTTAAATATACCTTCTGTTGCGGTAAATCTATGCATCCATTATTATCTGTAAATAATTTTTTTCTTACAACATCTCTGTATTCCAAAGGGTCGATAATCGGTATCCCCAAAAGGTTCTTTACTCTTACTGTTTTTACATTGTAATAAACAATAACATTTTTTAACGGTTCATCATTTAACCCGTCAAGAACTTGAACTTTAATTGGACGTACTTTCTCTTTATATAAAGGAAAATTAGTTAAGCCTAGCCAAACAAGAAATATAATTAAAACAATTGCACTAAGATACTCCACCTTCATTATTTACACTCCGTTTCTTCTTTGAACCTTTGTAAATACGCCTTGGTATCATTAAGCGCTTGATAATATCTTTCATTTGGACTTTGTGGGTGACCGGGGTCATCAGCCTCTTTCCCTTTTTCACCTAAATGATGCAAATAGTCCACACCTAATATGCTACCTTCTTCTACAAATACATCTTTATGTGCACTCATATCTTGTATTGAATGCAATCCAGTTCCAAGCTCTTGTAAAGCGTTATTCTCAAGTTTACCCGCCTTGTTTTCTTTAACAGCATCTCCAATAATATTTAGCACACTACCCTTTTTCGAATCCCTTAATGCATTAGCTTCATTTTGCAAATCAATCGCTTTTTGTAAATGTTCTTCAGCAACTACTTTTCTAGAATCACCTATAGATCCGGATTCAACATCACGATTAGTATTAAAATGATACCTCTGATCTCCAATAACCGGTAAGGGACATTTCCCTGAAGAAGGGGAGTCCACATTCTGATCTGCTTTGGCAATAATCGTAGCTTCTTTTTCCGTAAAACCAACATCTTGGGCCCATTGTAATGTACCACCATATTCTTTGCTCCCATAATGTATCTCTTTTCCCCATAGCCCAGTAAAATCCACCCAGTTCACCGGATCAGAGCCACAGTACTGATACCAATTTACCTCATCCTTAATCGGATCTTCGGTCATCCACCGCATGCTTCGAGGGTTGTAATCCCTAAAAGCGAATGAGTAAACCCCCATCTCCTGCTCATACCGTTTCCCGGTGAATCCATAGGAATTACCGCCCATCCCAGCTAAACCATGATCAAACTTCCCGTTATAAGCAACCCCATAAACATCATACTCATACCTCTCTACCACCTGCCCGTTATGCCCGGTGAGCATAACCAC
>DIPO01000036.1:27455-27691 GCA_002427045.1 Firmicutes bacterium UBA5486 | reverse complement strand
ACAGTATCCTTTATTGTACGGGCCAGCACATGATGAATCCCTGGCTTTCCATTCGCTGTTGGGGGTCCTTCGTAAAAGATAAATCTCGGTGCCCCTTCCCGCTCTGTAACACTCCGCTTAATAATCTCCTCAGCCATCCACTTCTTGAGGATCTTCTCTTCCCGTTCGCTAACAGAAGCTTTCACATCCACTTCTTGAAACTTTCGTCCCATTTTTTAAACTCCTTTCCACAATTC
>DIPO01000036.1:27058-27337 GCA_002427045.1 Firmicutes bacterium UBA5486 | reverse complement strand
TTTTAAACTCCTTTCCACAATTCCAGATAATTATAATTTTATAATCTTATAAAGTACATATTCATAATTATGATAGTACGGTGTATCAAATATCCCATCGCCTAACAGGCAACTAAATTTCACGCCTAAAAACATAACCTACTGTACCTGAAAATGCTCGACTGATTAAAACCAAGATAATTATTTCAAAATAATCTTCCTTAAAATCGGCGTTTAACTACAATGGCCTGATAAAATAATAAAACCGCCCACATAGGGACGGCTAATAAACCGCGGTAC
>DIPO01000036.1:26734-26926 GCA_002427045.1 Firmicutes bacterium UBA5486 | reverse complement strand
GGACGGCTAATAAACCGCGGTACCACCCAAATTTAGCAGTGGATCGATCTTTAAACCCCCTGCCCTCTTACCTTTACCTAGTAACGGTGGTGTTCCGTCCGAGCTTACTAAAGGTTTCAGCCCGGAAGCTCAAGGATGATCTTCGTAACGGTCGTTGTTATCCCCTTTCCACCAACCGGGGACTCTCTATAA
>DIPO01000036.1:25430-26487 GCA_002427045.1 Firmicutes bacterium UBA5486 | reverse complement strand
TGATAGCCTAATACAAGCCCAACACTATATCTTGGTGTTGGGACCTTTTAAAAAGGACACAACGCAAAAAGCTTATCTCTCTATTACTTTCTTGGGTTTCTTTCAATTACCCACGGCATTGGATTATAATAATCGATTCCCAGTTTTTTAGTTATTTTCTCTCCATTTTGCTCTTTAATTGTGAGCCAGGATCGTACTCTCATCCCATCAGCTCCGTGGATAATTACCTTTTCTTCACCAGGTTCTAAATTATAGTTATTACGGTAGTTTTTATATGTTTTCCAGCGGCCTAAAACCTCATGATGCCAGGTTACTTCGGGTGGTTTTCTTCCACCGTAAATTGCTATATATAAGATGTTATCCTTATTTTTAGCCCAGATTATCAGTGGAGAGCCTGTATTATTACGAAATCTAAAATCTTTATATGCAGCAATCGTTGCATCCTGCCCCGGCGGAACATAAGGAACCAGCATACTATGGGCCCAGCGTTCCACAATCTCTAAATTTGCTAAGATCGCTACATTATAAAGAGTACTAGCAATTTTACATATTCCCCCACCGATTGTCTGAATAACTTGTGACCCAGAATACGCCGGCCCTTTTTTAAAGTTACGTTCCACAGTACGGGGGCCTATCGCTAAATTTGTAGAGAAGATCTCACCTGGATTTACTATCTTTCCTCGGATAATATTAGCAGCTAACCCTATATTATGCTCTTCACCTGGTAAAGGATCGGGAAGCTTTGTCTGGAAAGCAGCCATTCTAATTTTAGCCCCATGTTTAAAGCAGAAGCTTTGAAATTCCGGTTCATTTTCCCAATCTAGTCTTGTCTCTTCATCGATCGGTCTGCCATATGGATGATTAGAACCCAGTTCTTGCAGATCGGCTTCAATATTAGAATTTAAAGATTTTTTATCTGGCTGTACATCTTGAGGCTCGTAAACTCGATAAAGAGCATAAAAACTAATAATAACCGTAACTATTAAGACCAGGATCATTATACTTTTTCTTTTGCCACTATCCATTAGCATCCTCCTACTTAGAAAATAGCCCTAGT
>DIPO01000036.1:22412-25291 GCA_002427045.1 Firmicutes bacterium UBA5486 | reverse complement strand
TTCGTGATAATTATGAAACCAGTGTGAACAACCAATTTAAGCCCTCCGATGCCTGTCGACCCACCTGACTTTGATTTTCATCATTTCATGTGCCCTAGCAAAGCTGGGGTGAGCGACTACCTAGATGGTAAAGGTTATTCTCCCCAAAAACATTCCAAAAACACCTTAGAAGATCTCCCCCCTCATTTCATTATTCTTTGCTAATTTTGGGTTTTTCAAAGCTCAAAATTATAGTAAGTTTTTCTTTGACAAACAGTAGCAACTTCCCGAAAGCAAAATACCCTAAATCGATTCTCATTTATTCCTTCATTCCAGAATAGTATCTAAAGAAACAGAAAGTCGTTCACGCTAACTACTGCGGCCGGAACTCGTAACTCGTCGCTGGTCGCTTATTTGAGCCTTTGTAAACTACGGATTAAGATAGTGTTTTTATAATTTTATGGAAAGGATTGGAGGAATAGTCTTGGGTCCATTCTTTCTTGCCTTATTTGGAGCCGCTTGCTGGGGACTGGCACCGGTTTTTGGCAAAATTGGTTTAAAAGGAATAAAAACCTTTGACGGTTTAGCCGCCAGGACTTTAATTACTGTTCTGTTAGTAACTGGTTGGGTGATTGGCAGTGATAGCTGCAAACGAATTTCAACCTTTCCGGCCCGTACCTGGTTTTTTCTAGCAATCGAAGCTTTTCTCGCCACCTTTGCCGGAGATTTAGCTTATTATGCTGCAATTAAAAAAGGGGATATCGGCCAGACTGCTTTGGTACTGGCCGGTTCCCCTCTTATCACTATCTGGGCTGGGTGTCTCTTTTTGGGTGAGAAATTAACACCCTTAAAGACAATCGGAGCTGCCTTGATTATTATCGGTATTGTTTTAGTGGGTCTTAATTTTGGATCATAGTTACTACTTTCGTGTTAATATTTAATTTTACCAGCTTAAATCGGTGTTACTCCAAAACTTACCGTAAAAAAAATGTAGCGTTTTATGTTAATATATTTATGTAACTTTCCATGTTAATTTATTTAAAGCGAGGTGGCAATAGTTGTTACAAAAAAAATTTGTAATTTTACTCTTATTTTTGATTGGCATCTTTCTTGCTTTTATTATCATAAACCCAAATCTTAACCTAACTCATAAACCAACCCGAGTGAAGGCCAGTGAGCAGCAGAGTACTAACCAGTCATCCCCTGGTAATGATAGTAAGCCCTCAACCAGTAATCCAGAATCAAGTACTCTTGAAAATCACACTACTGCAAGACAGAATTCTCAAGAAGCTAACACCGGCGTACCAGAACAAACAGAGCTTCCTATTGAACAGCAAGCACCAATAGTCGAGGAGAAGAGACTTTCTACCATTCTTCGGGAAAAGGGGATAACTTCTTACTCCGGTTTATCAATATTAGTTAATAAGTCAGCTCATACCTTATCAATTTTAAATAATGGTACCTGGCTCAAAACGTATCATGCTGAATTCGGAGATGGAGGTTCCGGTGATAAAGAGAGCGCTGGGGATCATAAAACTCCTGAAGGTACTTTTTATATTACTCAAAAATCAGTTCTGAATCCCGAAGATGTGTACCTTGGTACTAGGTGGATGAGACTTAGTTACCCAAATATTGAAGATGCCAGCCGGGGGTTAAACAGAGAATTAATTGACCCCTGGACTTATGATGAGATCGTGACTGCGATTAATAGTGGGACCACCCCCCCACAATATACTAAATTGGGAGGTGGAGTCGGTATTCATGGCGGGGACAAGCCTTCCTTCGGCTCTAATTGGACTTGGGGTTGCGTTGGATTAAGTAACAAAGATGTCGAAGATTTCTATGATTTCATTGCTATTGGTACCAAGGTGAGCATAAGTTAATCTTTTGCCTGTTTGCCAACTTAAGGAATTGCATAATTCAATTTATTATGATTTGATTTATGCAATTTCCCAACTCTATAACCAGGTCTTAACAGGAAAATCCTCATCTGTTGTGGAATTGAGAAGGAGAGCATTTTTACAGGAGGAAAGATGGATACCATTTATTATACTGTAGCCCGGAATTATAAGTGGGAACAGAAGATTGAACGTTCCCTTTTTATAGGGCATGCCTCTTCTGTGGACTCCTCAGAAGAAGCCCAAGCCTTTGTGTCCCGTATTCGTGAGGAGCATGCCCAAGCCACGCATAACTGTTTTGCTTATCAGGTTGGCCTTGGACAACATCCTTTAACCTATTTTAATGATCACGGAGAACCTTCCGGAACAGCAGGAAGGCCCATCCTTAATGCAATCCTGCACGAGAACCTTACCAATACTGTTGTAGTAGTTACCAGGTATTTTGGGGGTAAAAAGCTAGGAGTAAGAGGTCTAATTGATGCTTATCATTCAACTGCCCTCTATACTCTGAAAGAAGCAGGGAAAATTCAGATCATCCCCTCCTTTGTTTTAAAAGTAAAACTTCCCTATTCTCAATTATCAATTATTAAACATCTCTTTTCAACCTATGAAGCTGATATTGAAAAGGAAGACTTTGGTGCCAAAGTTAAAATTAAAGTTTCGGTCCCGGAAAAATACCGTTTCGATCTTACTTCCACACTGATGGGAATTGATGAAGTTGAATGGGAAGAAGAATAAAAATTATACTTTAAGACTGGGGCAAATCTACTCTTCCAGAATATCCTATTATTAAAGAAGTAAGTTTAACAAAGATTGAACCCTACTTCTTAGCTAAACAAAGCCTTTCTCCGGCCTTCCCGCACCAAGGCCCTCAGGCTAAATTAAATCACAGGACAAAAAAGGCGGTTTTACCGCCTTTTTAATTTTATTGGTCACCTTCAAACTGGAAAAATCCCTTTTCCTTCCTTAGGGCTTTTTGCGTTGTCATTGATTTTTTCTGTC
>DIPO01000036.1:6029-22122 GCA_002427045.1 Firmicutes bacterium UBA5486 | reverse complement strand
AAACAATCCCCTGATTGGGGATTTTTTTATAGACGTTCCGCTTTAATTGATAGGCTTGTCCACCACAGCCATTTGCTGGTTTTTACCGGTCCACAAGCTATCGGTTAAAACATTCTACTATTAACTGTTAAATATGGAAATGAGGGTGCTAGAAAAATAATTGCCGAATACTAGATTTTTTACTTGCCAAACACAGACTGGGGAGGGTCTGCTACAAAGTTTGATTCCTTATCTATCAAACGCATTAGATCTGAAGTCTTAATCCTCCTATGATTTCCAGCACTACGGTAAGTTTTAAGCTTGCCCGAGTCAGTCCATCTCCTGATACTTGCAGTACTTACTCCTTCAAGTTCGCTTGCCTGAGCTACTGTCAATAATTTATCTTTCATGATACCAGCACCTTTCTCTAATTTTATATAAACTTAGTCAAGCTTAATACTCAAACTTACGCTTAACTTTGTTATACATTGTATAAGCTTGACTGGCCTAAATAAGATTTTCAGGTAGGAAGACAAAAAACTAGCGTATCAAATAAAGAGTGATACGCCAGTTCGTTATTTTTAGTTTTAATAATCTAAATAGCAGTTAGTTTTCATTCTTCCCTAGACCACTACTTGCTCCTCTATAAATTCTTCAAAGCTGTCTATATCGTCAAAAGCTACATCATTGCCTAGAGCCTCAAAGTGCTTTCTTCCGCATTTAATCTTAGCGCTTTCTGTTGGTCTCAGAGCATCAAACATAGTATCTGCCTTGGTTTCCAGTACAAAGTAGAGCTTATCCTTGCCATCTACTTCAATTAGCACCACCCAGTCAGGGTTATAAGTGCCCAGCGGAGTTGCAATAGTAAACCAGTTCGGGAGCTTCGCATATAGCTTTATATTTTTATTGTTTTCAAAGCTGGTAGCAAAGCTTTCCTCATTGGCACTATCGTATACGACATACTCATACACCGACTTCTTGCTTTCTATCATATTCTTGGATAAGTACCCTGTAAGCTCCTCTGTTTCAAAGAGTTCTTGAGCGTAATATTCGCCGTCACCTATCTTAGTGTATTTAATACCATCAACTATCATATGCCTCATTTTAGCTGATATAATCTGCACCACCTGCTCCATATACCTTTGAGGATTCTTCTTGAACAGATGAATGGTCTTGCTTCTCAAGAGTATCTCTACAATGGTTTTTCTCGTTAGATTAGTTTCATTCTGCAAATAAGCAATAATATCTGGTATATTTTCCTGTAAGTTATTTAGCCCTACTGAGTATCTATCTGATTCCTCAGCTACAACGCCATCGGCACTAATATCAAGACCAGCTTTTGTGTAGATAAGCTTTGCAGAGCTTACAGAAAGACTATTCTGCATTTCTTTACAACATTCATCAATCAGCTTTTCACTATCAAAGTCTACGGAGTAGGTAGTCTTGTATTTTATTCTATCCCATAGGTCTTTAAACTCAGGGTCCAGATAAACCTGTTTGTTAAGCTTAATGGTCTTTTTATCGCTGTTATTCTTGATATTAAGACTACTGCACACCTTTCTGGCAAGAGCTTTAATCTCTGCTTTTACATGTTCAAATTCTTCCGGTACATTCAACTTATTGTCTTTTATGGCAATCTTCAGCTTATCCTGTACCTTACCAGCCTCGTCAATATAACCATTATCTAAGAACTCCTTAAATATGGTTTCGGAGGCTTCCTGTCCTAAATATTTTACACTTCCGTCCTCTTGCTTTACCGGGATATTTGCGAATAAATGAGTTTCAACAATGCCAAATCTTATGCCGCTTTCAGTTTCATATTCCTTTTGCAGGGCGTCTGCAAAGTCTTCGTAACTCTCATTAGCCATAACGGTCAATGTGTTTATAGAAAAACCGTGCTGACGTTCACCGTCTTGATTCACACAAAGGCGTAGACCTCTACCAATCTCTTGACGCTTTTTAACCTCACTTCTTGTTTCATTCAAAGTGCATATCTGAAACACATTCGGGTTATCCCATCCCTCACGAAGTGCTGAGTGGGAGAAGATAAACCTAAGCTTGGTATCAAAAGATAGTAAGCGTTCCTTATCCTTCATAATTAAATTATAGGCGTCCTCGTCAGCTAGTGTTGAACCACTGGTATCTTTAAAAACACCTTTCTTATCTGCTGAAAAATAGCCATTATGGACATCTTCGGCAGCAGTATCTAAATCAATATCCTTAAATAGGGTATTGTACTTAGGCCGTCTTATGAGGTCACTATAGTGCTTTTCAAATAGCTTTGCATAAATCCCCTTTTGAGGGTTTCCATCTTCATCATAGTAGCGATAATTTGCCACACGGTCTATAAAGAACAGACTTAAAACTTTTATTCCTTGTTTGTTTAATACCAGCTCTTTATCTAAGTGCTCCTCTATTGTTTTCCGTATCTGTTGCTCTTTGATGGCTAGGTCATCCACATCGCCTATAGGTTTACCTATACGCAGAATATCTGGCTTACTTGTAAAGGCGACATATTCATTTCCTTCTTCACAATAAATCTCGCTTATGATATATCCCTCATAGACATCACGTCCTTTGGATTTATCATAAAGGTCATCTCCACGCTTGACAGTTACTGATCCTCGTTTAACTTCCCCTCTATTATTCTTAACATCCATCTCTATTCTTGCAGTTATGGGAGATTTTTTATTGTTAACAGATAAAAGCTTCAAATAGGCGTTATTGTGATAGTCCTTGGTGGCAAAGCCTGCAACTTCAATCTGCTTTACCAACTCTAAATTATAGCTGTCCACTGCATCCAGCTTATAGACTAAATTATGTTTTTCCACATGGGTGGCAGAGTAGCGTAAAGTACATAATGGATTAAGAGACTTTATGGCCTCTTTAGACTTAGGTGTCGTATCTACTGATTGTGGCTCGTCTATAATAACAAAGGGTCTGGTCTCCTGAATAAGCTCAATAGGTTTCATACCGTTTAATCTGTCATTAGTCCTATGAATAATATTAGCCTTGGTTTCCTTGGTGGGGTCTGTAAAACTCCTTCTAAAAGCGTCTATATTGATAACCATAATCTCTATATTATTGCTTACTGCAAAGCTTCTGACCTGCTCAAGATTGCTACTGTCATAAATAAAGTAGTTATAAATCATATTATCAAATAAATCCTGAAAATGCTCTTTTGTAATCTCTAAGGTCTTGTAAACCCCTTCTTTAATTGCAATGCTGGGAACAACAATAATAAACTTGGAAAATCCATAGTTTTTATGGAGTTCTAAAATTGTTCTTAAGTAAACATAGGTCTTTCCTGTACCAGTTTCCATCTCTACATCAAAGTCATAGTTTCCAGCCTTTAAGTTCTTTGTTTGTGGCAGGCCATTCCTAAGCTGAATGTCTTGCAGGTTCTTAAGTATTTCTTCTTCATCCAGCTCAAGCCTATTGCCAATACCATTTTTTGTGTCAAATAGACCAATCTGCCCCTTATAGGCTGATACAGTAAAATTAGTCTGCATAGGTGTCTGGCCTCTAAACAAATCAACAACGGAAGCTATGGCCTGCTGTTGATATTCTAAGTTTTTATCAAATTGCAGTTTCATTTTTTCCATACCCCCCTATAAAGTTATAAATTCTTCTATACCGCCGGATTTAAGTATTTCCTTGATATTAGTTTTGTTACTATCAGTCTTAAATCCGTTATCCTTAAATACAACTCTGCTGCTTTCAGGTGATAATTCTTTTATTTTTGCTAAAATACCCCTAGCAACCTCTGTTGTAATTTCATCATCAAGACAAATCATAAGCATACCAAAACCAATAGAATAGACTTTCTTCTGAGCAACTGTAAACTCATCAACTGGATAGGTTAGGTCAAGACCGTATTTAAGCATTATCTCATAGACCACATCCAGCTCTGTTCTATCTTCCACATAGTTGTCTACATAATCTAATAAAGATTGCTCTAAATTATCATAGTCCGGTTGCCATTTACGGATATTAGAGGTGTCCAGTTTTAATACCTTAAAGCCTATGTCAAGGTTTTCTATATTCTCTTTATCTTTGTTTTCTTCTTTGATTTTTTCACCTGCACGGCGGATACGCTCTTTGCCTATCTCACAGATATTCATATAGCCAGCCTTGTAAGCTTCATCCTTTTCATCTATTGGCTCTGGGAGCTGAACCATAATAAACTTACGATTGCCACTGTCCTCGGCGTTAAGTTGCATTACAGCGTGAGCGGTGGTGGAGGAGCCAGAGAAGAAGTCGAGTACTATATCTCCATTCTGCGTTAATGAATTAATATGCTCTTTAACGACGGTGACAACCTTTGGTGTATCAAATGGTATGCCTAATTCTGCTAATAAATCAGTATCACTACCGCCATAATAAAGCAAAGATGGTATGTTTTCAAAGATATTTTCCTTTAACAAATATTTACGATTAGGCTGGGTTGTTTCATCTTTACCAAATATAATTTCATTATTTAATATTAGTTCATCCATAGATTTATCAGTAAATCTCCAGCCTTTTGCTGGCACAGGACAAGGCTTATTTGAAACAGGATGAAGTAAAGGTCTATGTGACCTCGTCTCCGGTTTATCTGGAGCAGCCATTGAAACAGGACGATATACCTCACCATCAGAGCCGATATATCTATATGCCGCTTCTCCACCACTCAAATCTTTTTGTGAGGACACCCACTCTTGAAATTCTTTATTTGCTTCTTCAATTGAAAATGTTAAACCCACTTTTTTGAAAATTTGTTGCGCTTTTTTCAACATTGATTCAGCATTCTTTTTAACACGCTGTAAGGTGCCTCTTTCCGAGAAAATTGATTTGTTTTTTGCAAATACAAGTATATACTCATGTTGATAAGAAACGCCACTTACAGCACCTTTAGGGTTACGCTTATCCCAAATTATTGTACCTAAGTCGTTTGCCTCACCAAATATTTCATTACATAGTTTTATCATGTTTGCAACTTCATGCTCATCGATATTTACAAATAAAACTCCATCATCTGTAAGTAAATTCCTTGCAAGCCTTAATCTTGGGTACATCATATTCAGCCAGTCAGTATGGTAACGACCACTTGCTTCTGTATTTGTACTTATTGCCTTGCCATTGCCATCCACTTGCCCTGTAACTCTCTTATAATTCTCAAGACTGTCGTGAAAATCATCTTTATAAACAAAGTCTTTTCCCGTGTTGTAGGGCGGGTCAATATATATCATTTTAACCTTGCCGTAATAGCTTTTTTGTAATAGCTTTAATACTTCTAGGTTATCGCCCTCTATATAAAGGTTCTGAGTTGTGTCCCAATCTTTGCTTTCCTCTTTACAAGGTCTTAATGTTCCTAGTGAAGGTGTTTGGGATAAACGCAGGGCTCGTCCTTTACCGTTCCAAGTGAAATTGTAGCGTTCGTTGCTATCTTCCACATATTCGCCTAATACTTGTTGCAGCTTTTCAAAGTCTACCTTGTCCTCAGTAAATACGTCGGGAAATATTTGTCTTAACTTCTGAATATTTTCTTCTGCTATGTCAGGGGTATTGCCCGTAAGAGTTGTCTCAATCATTCTTTATCTCCTCCAGTTAATTTATTTTTACTCTGTTCCAATCTCTTTATCTCAATATTCAGTTCCATCTTACGATTAAACTGGGTTTCCTTTTTCAACTTAGCTCGTAAGCTTGTAATCTCTTGTTCTATATCTTCTATCTTGGCCGAAAGTTCTCTTGCCTCTAAGCCAGTGATATTTTCATCCATCGGCATAATAGCTGATAGGTTATAAAGACTGATAGCATCAACAATATCGCTATAAAGTGCATAGAAATTTGTAAACCTCATTTGCTTTATATCAAGCTTAGCGAATAAAGCACTATCATTCTCTAGCCAGTCAGTAGCGATAAATTCCTCAATGGTATTCTTACTGCTATCACTTTGGCTGGCCCTCTGGTGAGCCACATAAAACTGTCTTTTATCTTCCAGCTTAAAAATCAGCAGCATAGGGTAGGGTATAGTCCTCATAATAATTTCGGCTATTCTTTTAAGCTTGTAATCTTTATGTACAAGGACTTCTATAACTTCAATCTCAAGATAGTCTCGCATTTCATCCTTATAGGCCGGTATATTTATTGTTTCAGCTTTAAGGCAGTAGAGCCAAGTTACCTTGTTGATGGTGTCTGTAAATAAGGATTTATCGCTAGTAGACAAATCAGCATTTTCATAGAATAGCTTTTTATAAATAGTGTTGCCGATAAAGCAGCTATCAGGGATGTTTAGAAACTTATACATATCCATAGCTTCACCCCCCTTAACTTTTCAAGACTAAGAATGTAATTAATTCAAAGTCTTCGATACCATCAAATAGGCTTTTCTGCATTGTAGTTCCACCTTTACTAAAAAGGCTAGCCACTCCAATATCCTGCTTTTTACCTATTAGGTTTTCAATGGAAGCCTCCAATAAATCCGAATAATACTCCATTTTACGACCATCATTGGTCTCTTTATTAAATTCCTCTACCAGCTCTTTTAACACTTCATTTTTACCTGAGCATAGCTTTTTATAATAATCCAATATCTTTTTGGCGTGAAGGAAGGAGAGCTGTACCTCCCCGTCATCTGAGATATAGACCATATAGTAGGGAAATAGAGGGTTCTGCTCTTTGCTTTGCTCCTTACCCTTAACCTGTCTTAGAGTAAAAATCACTCCCGGCTTTACTATATCGCTGATGCTCTCGTCTATTTTAGCAACGGCATACATTCCGCTTGGTGCCTCGTCTAAGGTTTTTCTCTTTGTTTTCATATATTCCATAAGTTCAATCTTAAAGTCGTTAAAGGTCAGGTCTGTAATGGAAATAGCTCCTGATATATCTTCTAAGTCTACAACCTCATTCTGCAGCTTTTTAAGCTGCTTTTTACGGTATTCAAGGTCTTTCATTTCTTTAGTAGGATTTGTTTCGATTACATTTTCCTCACCTGTGGCTGATACATCTAATAAAACCATTCTGCCCTTAACACGCTGTTGTAGGTTTATATACTCGTCCAAGTCCTGAGTAGGCCAAAAGTTTACTAATTTAATTTGTTGGTTTAAAGAGCCTATACGGTCAATACGTCCGAAGCTTTGGATAATTCTTACCGGGTATCATAATTTATAAGATAATCGCAATCTTGCAAGTTCTGGCCTTCAGAAATACAGTCAGTTGCAATAAGAATATCAATATATTCATTAACCTCCGGATATACCTTAGAACATTCCTTAGAAATAGGCGAAAACAGAGTTAGCACAGTATTTATATCTGTCATCTTCACCGACCTTCTCAGTTCTTTTGGTATAGGTAGGGTGGAATGATTGTCACCACTACCTGTTACTATAGCAGAATAAATACCTCTTTTAGCAAAGTCATCGGCCAGATTTTCATATAAATATCTGGCTGTATCTGCAAAAGCAGTAAATACGATAACCTTTCTATTTTTAGGGTTTATAGGACTCTTAATTTTGTTTTCTATAAGGGTTCTAAGCTCTATCAGCTTTGCGTCTCTATCAGGTGTTACATTTATGGCTTCTAAAAGAATAGTTTCCAGCTTGTCCTTGTCAGCTAAAAGGTCTTGCTGCCACTTTATAAGGTCCATATCTTGCAATAGAACCTTGACGTTATTGCCAAACATCAGGTTGTCATATTCCGGGTCGTCTATATCAATATCGTTAATATCCATTTCAGCATCATAATCCAGCTGGCTTTGCTCTATGGCCTCAAGGGTCTTGTCTATCTTATAGAGAATATTCTCAACGGTGATGGCAAAGGAATTAATTGAGCTTTCCATCCTCTTCCAAGATACCTACACGCATAAGCCCAACTAAGCTTTGCTCTCTATCAGCCTGCCTAAAGACACTATTATTTACTCCGACCACCATATCGTACTTTTTCTCGTAGGCAGCTCTTTTTTCTGGGAGTACATAGCCTAAAGGTGAATAGACACATAGGGTAAGTTTCTTAATAAGCCTATTGATTTCCTCTATAGGAGGAAACTCACCTTTAGTATCAATGATAGGATACCTGTTTTCAGGGTTAGTCTGGTGGGGAATTTGCCTATTTCTTCTAAGTTATAATACTTCTCTATATGCTTTCTGGAACGGGCAATAGTTACGGTATCTAAAAGCTTAAAGTAGTCTAAATCCATCATATTCACAAAGGATTCTGTTGTTCTTTCAGGGTCAGGGAGTTCAGACCACCTGTTAAATACGGTCTGTGCTTTTCTAAGGATAAGTTCAAGATTATCCAGCCCAACGCTGGCAAAGGCATCATTCTTGCCCTCTGTGATAAAGGCTATCTGGTTCTTAATATCGTTCATCTTGTTATTTACAGGCGTTGCAGATAGCATTAAGACCTTGGTCTTAACGCCTGCCTTTATTATGTCATTCATAAACCGTTCATAGCGGGTAATACGCCCTTTTACTGGGGGATTATTCCTAAAATTGTGACTTTCATCTATTACAACTAAGTCGTAGTTAGACCAATTAAGGGTTGCAAGGTTAATTTCTCCTGAGTAGCCGCTGGTTCTGCTTAGATCAGTATGATTGAGGACATCATAATTAAATCTATCACCTGAGAAGATATTGCGTTTATCGTTTATGGTGTATACAGTCCAGTTTTCACGAAGTTTCTTAGGTACGATAACAAGGACTCTGTCGTTTCTTAGTTCATAATATTTAATAACTGCAAGAGCAGTAAATGTTTTACCAAGGCCAACACTGTCAGCTATTATGCAACCGTTATACTTTTCAATTTTATCTATGGCTCCCATAGCACCGTCTTTCTGGAATTTATAAAGCTTATTCCAGATTAGGGTCTCTTTAAAGCCTGTACGGCTTTTAACAATATTGTCTTCGGTTAGCTCGTCAAGGTAGTTGTTGAATATATTGTAAAGAGTAACAAAGTAGATAAACTCAGGGGTATTTTCTTTATAAAGGATACGCATTTGCTCAAGAACCTTATCTTTTACATCTTGAACGGCAGTGTCATCTTCCCAGAGCTCGTTAAAGGATTGGAGAAAACTTATGGTATAGTCCTTACCATACAAATACATATTGCTGTCTAATCTGTTGGAAGGAGTGATACCTAGTCCATCAGAAGTAAAGTCAACTGTTCCATTTATTGAGATATTATCCTCAGCATTTTCTATGTAAACAAGTCTTGGTTGGGCTGGATTCGCTCGTCTTAAAGACTTAATTTCCGCTTTCTTTTCTAGCCACTGGGCACATTCCTTGGCTATGGCCGCCTGCTTCATTTCATTTCTAAGTTTTATTTCAAATTCATTGCCAGACATCTTTTTTTCAGGGTTACGCTCTATGTAATATTCCCTAATAAGTTCTTGGTCCTTATGTACAAAAGTAGGCTCGGTAAAAATGAACCTCATATTATCAATCTTACTAAGTTCTTTTTTAAGTTCTGCATAAGCATAGATAGTAAAGTAAGCTGATATAACAGATAGCTTTGAACCTTTATTTAGTTCCTCTTTTAATTCATCTACAACCCTATATTTTTTATTATCCAATACCTTAGGTGGCTTCATATAATCAATCCTCCGACACTAATTTATCTACCTCTCTATTTGTTTGCTTTTTCTTAGTCTTACGTCTGTCTGCAGGTTTTTCCGCATCTTTGGGTATGACCCATACATCACTAAGCTTAAATGCTCCTTCAATCCTGCCTTCCTCACAAAGTATCTGAACTCTCCGTCTTGATATATTCCACTTCTCAGCTACTTCCTTTGCTGATAAGTAATCCATACTAAACACCTCCAATTAAAGAAGTCTGTTAATTAACTATATTCCACTGTGCGAACAATAGCAAGAATTATTTGACTTTTGCTTCCAGTAGTTTCTTTTGACTCTGAGGCAGGAGAGCCGATGGCTACGGATAGAACTTGAAAATAAACGTTGACTACAGATTAAGAGCGCGGTATAGATGATGTTAATGGGGTCACTAATGTAGGAAGCCCGATGGGAGAGGGGGTGTTTACGAATTGCAAGAGATAGTAAAGGTAGACTAAGTACTAATGAAAAAACTGTCTCAATTAAGATACGATTGGAAGAAAGTACAGCAGGCCAGCTAAAGGATTTATCTGAACAGCTTGGTCTGCCCATAGCAAGTATCATAAGGCAGGGTATTCATATGGTCTTACATGACTTATCGGAAGGAATCCAAATAAAGAAGAAGTATGTACCATAAACGACCGTTTATGGTACAGGTTTTAAGGAAGCCCGTTATAGCAGGTTTTAAGGGTACAAAAATGTATCATTAAAGGTGTCATAATGTAATTAGATATTGATACCTTTATGATACATATAAATTGATTTAAGGGAGGAGTTACTATGTTAGTCGGTTATTGTAGGGTTAGAAAGAGCGGCATGAATTTAGGCCGTCAAGTAGACGCTCTAAAAAAAGCTGGTGTAGATTTTAGAAATATTTATAGTGAAAAGATTACAGGCACTACAAAAGAGCGCCCTCAACTCATCAAGATGCTTGATGAATTACAGCAGGATGACATAATTATTGTCTCTGAGCTTACTAGACTAAGTAGAAGCACTCTTGATTTATTTACCATTGTTGAACAGATACAAAGCAAGGGTGCACAAATAAAAAGTCTTAAAGAGCCTTGGCTTGATACTACTACCCCACAAGGCAGATTGCTCTTTACAACCTTTAGCGGACTATCCCAGTTTGAACGTGACTTATTATCGGAAAGAACAAAGGATGGACTGAAAGCTGCTAAGGCCAGAGGACGTTCTGGTGGCCGCCCCAGTAAACGAAACGAGAAGGAGCTTACCGTAAGGGCATTATACGGTAACGGTGTTACAATAGCTGAGATTGTCCGACAAACAGAACTCAGCAGAAGCACTATAAGTCGCATTGTTAGGGACATTAAAACAGATACAGAGCCTACTGATAAAGCTATGAAGGTGGCTTGTACAGTATGATGACTATGTGTCCAAGTTGTTTGGAATTATATAGTGAAATATGGTCTAAGCCTTGCTGTGGCTGTGGTTACAAAACTGTTAGCGTCAGTTAAGTATCTCTGATATAAAAATGCTTTACTATATTTGCTCTTACAAGCTTTCTGGCCGTACTATCAGCAATGCCTCCTAACATTTCTCTAAATTTTATAAGGGTTACAACATCAGGATAGTCTTTAAATAACTCTTTGTAATAATTCTTTCCTTTCTTCACTTTAAGTCAGCTCCTTATAATAATAATCTTGTCAGTGGTAGTGGCTGACTGCATTAACCAATGTTTATAATGCTTTTTGAGTAGCGTGTAAGGAAATCCCTCCACATCCCTCCTAATATCCCTCCAACAGGATTTTTTCTTGCTAATTTATAGATTTCCAACGCACCCAATGATAGTCACACGAAACCCCTTGTAATCTTGTCAAACCCTTTATTCTATCCGAGTTTTAAGGGTTCTATATTCTAAACCGTTCCACTGAGTTCCAAAGGTTTCTAAATGACTTAAATAACTCAAAATCTACCGCCCTTAAAAGCGTGCCGGTTCGAGTCCGGCCTTCGGCACCAAATAAAAAACAATCCCCTGATTGGGGATTGTTTTTATAGACGTTCCGCTTTAAAAATTGGTATCTTTATGTCGATAAATTTAATTATTTTTCTTTGCTTCTATCAATTTTACTACATTAATTGGAGGTAGAATAAGTGGATTAACATTTGCATTTGCTGTAAAAGAAGAGATTAAAGCCCTAACATAAGGAAATAGAATTGCAATTGTATTTTTTTCCATAATACTTAAACTATCTTCTGTCTCTATATTTTGCAACTCAAAAAAACCTGAAATACGAACAAAAAAGTAAAAAGGATAATTATTTTTTTCCGGTTCCTTAAAAACGCTTACATCTAAAGTAACTTTTGCTTTATCTTTCCCTTGATTGTAGAAAATATTTGAGTCAATATCAAAATCGATTTTAACCTTTTTTTTCTGCTCATATTTTTCATTATATTTAAATTCAATCTCTTCAACAATATAATCTGTAAACCTAAGAATACTTTTTATGTCCTTTTCTTGTTCAGTCATAGTCATGCAACCTCATATAATTGATAACAATCAAAACTAGAATATTCTTCAAAACTAGAATCAATGGTATAAAAATTATTATTTGTATATTCATCTAGTAAAACATTATCATCTCTAATAGATTTGATTTCTCCTAATCCTGCTTTAAATAAATCTTTAATAAATTGTTCAGTTTGAATATTTTTAAAATAATTATCTAACTGCGCAATTCTTTCTTCAAAAGTCATTAAATATACCTCCCATTCTTTATATCGACAATAATCAATAAATTTTTATGCTAAGTAGTATAATCATATCCTTCTTTCTTTGGATTATACCTATTTTTTTTGCTATATGGCTGTGCATGATAAAATAAATCATTCCATATCATCGTATATCTTTTAGTATGTTTTTGCCACCAATATATTTCTATTTTATTGATTATTTTTGTATTTTTAACACATAATTGCACTTGTTCGATATAACCTAACCTTGAATTAATTTTTTGGTAATTATTTTTATTCAAAATAAAATTTGCTATAACTAAATCATATTTTTTGTTATAGTCAAGTACACTAAAAAGAAAATTAATTACCACTCCATCCGAAAGTTCTATCTCTTTTATTTCCTCAATTTTATTTTTTTCTTGAAGAAGCTTTTGATAGGCGCAATCAAAATATCGTTTATTATCCAGAATTCTTAAATCAAAAACTCTTTCGGTTTCAATATTTAAATATACTTCAAATATCTGATATTCCTTTATAAGTATTTTTTCACTATAATCTTCTTTGTAAATTTTGGAACACTGTTGTACTATCCATTTGTATGCATAAAAATCATCTTCAAAAAAATATACCCCATCACCTAACCAATGATCACTACCTCTTGATGGAAGCATTACCTTGTTCTCTAGAATTTGTCTAGCATTTTTTTGAGTTGTGCCATGATAACCTCTAATCAGCGATTTGAACCCCACCCAAATGCTTTTTTATGTATACTACAACAAAAATAAACGAACTCCTTTAAAAATTATTGTTTTTATAATCATAAAAAAATTCTGTGAATCTTATTTGCTAACAGCCCTGCGCTTATATAATACGCAGGGCTGTTTATTAATCCGTCTCTTTTTGTTTAAGGATGCTCTGTTGTTGTTTCTTGGTATTAAAGGAGCCCACCCAAAGTCCAACAGCCCGGATCCAGGCATCTCTTTCTTCTCCTGGCAGTTCTCCGGCAAAACGGTAATCAGACTTACGGATAAATTCCTTCAGTTCCGCAGTTAATTTTGTCAAACTATTAATTTGTACCTCTCGTAATACAGCTTGTATGTTATTATTACTAACTTGCTGATAAGCCAGTTCATAGTGGGGGAGGCAAAGCCCGACTGAAGAGTGGTATTTTTCCCGGAAATCCCTATCCCTAAGGCAAGCAAGAAGGCCACGGAGATACCGTTTTTCTGTTTCCTGCTCCTGGATACAAACCAAGCATTTGTTGTTTTTCCCAAGCAGAGTCTTCTTTTTGTCGAGTTCTCCTTTCTCTATGGATGGTATAAGATAATCAATCAGATCAGCATAGATTATCGATTGGCCTAAGGGATCGCCCATCCTCTGTAGAGCCCAGGAGTGATCATAACAAAAGCCCCTGGTCTCCCGGAGACGATCTCTGGTTCTATAATCATTAACAAACTCATAAAGCAGATTATCAAGATAACTCCCGACCGCCTGGTCTTTACATTGACATACCGGACAGGCTTTCTCAGATAAGGCCTGATACAGATTATAATAAATTACATCATTTTTTCTCATGGCACGCACCAAGCAATTCACAGGCTTTAGTTATATACTCATTAATAATTTCGGCTGCCGGCTGAATCTGAGAAACTAGGGCTGCTGATTGTCCGGCCATTACCGAGCCATCCTCTATATCTCCGCGTACCGCCGCTGCCAGACGCCCGGCTCCTAATTCTTCAAGTTCCTCTGGCGTGGCTCCCGCACTCTCGGCTGCTAAAAACTTACGGCTTAAGCGGTTTTTAAGTACCCGAACCGGATGGCCGGTACTGGCTCCGGTGATAACTGTATCTCTATCCCCGGCTTTTATTACTCTCTGCTTATAATTAAGAGCAACAGTACATTCTTCAGCACAAATAAACCTAGTTCCAATCTGTACCCCTTCTGCCCCCAAGATAAATGCAGCTGCCATTCCGCGGCCATCGCCAATTCCACCGGCGGCAATTACTGGAATACTTACAGCATCTACTAATTGGGGAATTAAAACCATAGTCGTCTCTGTTCCGATATGGCCACCGGCTTCCATTCCTTCCCCGATTAAAGCATCAACCCCGGATTTTTCCAACCTTTTACCTAGAGCTACTGAATTTACAACCGGAATTATCTTGGTTCCTGCTTCCTTCAAAAGCGAAATATATTTCCCAGGATTTCCGGCTCCAGTAGTAATTACCGGCACCTTTTCTTCGATTATGACTTGCATCACTTCTTCTACATAAGGGGAAAGAAGCATCACATTGACTCCAAAAGGTTTAGAAGTCAAAGATCGGGCCTTCTTAATCTCACCCCGGACCCATTCGACTGGTGCACTACCAGCCGCAATCAAACCCAGTCCTCCTCCATTGGAAACGGCTGCGGCCAATTCAGCAGTGGCAACCCAAGCCATGCCGCCCTGAATAAGCGGATACTCAACACCTAACATCTCTGTTATTCTTGTTTTAAGCAATTTTCACCCTCCCTGTTCCTTCTCTTGTTAAGGAATTAAATAATTGGTTGAATAAAGCCTCAAGGGCTAATCGTGTTCTTCTATCTCAAACTATCAAGCCATAATACATTGAGCACCCTCTTAATTCTACTCATTGTACTTGTCCACTTTTTTCCTAAATATAAGGCCACATAGGAAGTATTCTGATCTGACCTGGTGATATGATCTGCTTATAATTATATCCGATAAGTTCTATTTTGAACAGTATCTTATGGCTTAGGGCTTTTTGCGTTGTCATTGATTTTTCTGTCCCTACACAATATATTGATAGCCTAATACAAGCTCAACACTATATATTGTGTTGGGACCTTTTAAAAAGGACACAACGCAAAAAGCTTGTCTTAAGCAAATTGCATAATTACCTAAGCTTGTATTTAGCCAATACTGGAAATGTCTCTCTTGTTGTTCTTTATTCTATACTAAAAACCTCTCCTCCAAAAAAGAAGAAGAGGTGGTCAAATAATGAATATTTGAATTATGCTATTCTTTTTCTTATTAAAGGTTATCTCCACTCAGAGGTTCATCAATAGAGAGATGCCCCATTAATGTTTCGCGTTTTTCCCCATCTATTAAAAACTGCACTTTATCTATACCGGGAAGAGAGGTTAAAGTCTTTACGAGCTGATCAACCAAGAGAGTCTCTTGTAGAGATCCCCCATATAGATTTTGACTAGAAAAGTTTACATAGGCGATCCGTTCTTTGCTCCATGCTCCAAGCACTTCTAAATCATCACGGAGGGCAGTAGTTAACTCTTCTCCACCGGGAGGCCTCCTTAACTCTTGAAGAACCGCCTCTAGTAAATTATCTTCCCTTATCTTAACCTCTCGGTCCACTGCTTTTAGCTTTGCTATATCTTCTCTTCCAGTCTGAATATACTCTTGGTTTGGAAAGTACAGGGTTACTCTTTCCACCTTTTCTTCTTCATTTGGTAGTGGAACTTCCGGTTGCCTAGATTCCCGGCGGAGAAGACCAGGATATATAAGTAAAAGAGCAACTCCAGCCGCTATAACCATTAAAATAAGAACAAGACCTGTTTTTTTTCTCATTAATTATCCCCTCGCCTTGTTTGTTTTGGTTAAAAGCCAGACTTTTTTAGCCCCCAAACTATGCTGGCCACTGATTTGTTAGCAAAGTTTTGCCATCTTTAGTTTACCCGGAATAAACATTTTTATCTTCACAATCGTATTTAGTTAATTTCAAGAAATTACGTAAAGTCAAGCACTTGATTGATGGGGCTTTTTACGTTGTCATTGATTTTTTTGTCCCTGCACAATATATTGATAGCCT
>DIPO01000036.1:0-5881 GCA_002427045.1 Firmicutes bacterium UBA5486 | reverse complement strand
GACACAACGCAAAAAGCTTTGATGTTAAATAAATAGCTAGGTAGTCGCTCACGCCGGTTACCTTAATATCACGAAGTGATTTACTCAAGACCAGATGAATCAAACAGGACTGTTTTCTAGTCGATCAAGAAGAACTTTAAGAGCAAGAAGCGGGATGCCCCCTTCAAACTTTAGCTCTCTATCAAAGAGGAGCAGAGGAAAGCTTTTTCCTTCCCTGATTGCTTTTTCAACTAAAGGATTTGTTTGATCCTTTTTCAAATCCAAAAATTCTACAGAAAAATTATCTCCATAAGCAAGGATTATTCCTTGTTTTAGGTGGCGTATCTGATCAACAAGCTTTTGTTCCTCACCACAACAAGTCTTTGCCTCCCCATCCCCAATAATGATAATTTCGGTTTTAGGCAAAATAATTCCTCCTCTTTGGCTATCTTCCTTTGTTTTAAGAAGGTCTCCTCAGTTTTTCCAAGCTTACAAACTTGCTAAATTCTTTCTGGAAGAAGAATTCAATTGTTCCTAAAGGACCATTTCGATGTTTAGAAATAATAAATTCCGTAATATTCTTCCTTTCCGTCTCTGGTTCATAATAATCTTCCCGGTATAAAAAGCAAACCAAGTCAGCATCTTGTTCCAAAGCACCGGACTCCCTAAGATCAGAAAGGTTTGGTCTTTTATTAGTTCTTTGCTCCACTGCCCGCGATAGCTGGGAAAGCGCAATTACCGGAACAGATAACTCTCTTGCTAAAGCCTTAAGTCCCCGCGAAATCTCGGTCACCTCTTGTTGCCTGCTTTCCACTCTTCCCCGGCCTTGCATCAATTGGAGATAGTCAATGACAATTAAACCCAAACCATGTTCTGCCTTAATCCGCCGTGCTTTGGCTCGCACCTGCAATGCTGAGAGACTAGGAGTATCATCTATAAATAATGTCGCTTCACTTAGCCTCCCCAAAGCATGAGAGAGCCGCGGCCAATCATCCTCTTGTAGATTTCCCGTCCGTATTCTCTGATTATCAACACCTGCTTCGGAACAAAGAAGTTTCATTGCTAACTGTTCTTTAGACATTTCGAGACTAAAAACAACAACCGGTATTTTTAAATCTACTGCTACATATTTAGCAATATTCAAAGCAAAGGTAGTCTTCCCCATACTAGGACGGGCCGCAAAAATAATAAGATCGGATGGTTGAAATCCAGCAGTTAAACGATCCAGATCAGCAAACCCTGTAGGAATACCAGTAACCGATCCTCTGGATTCATAAAGCCTTTCAATCTGTTCAAAGGTATCAATTAATATGTTTTTAAGATTAACAACTGATTTTCCAGAACGGCGGTTAGCAATTGAAAATATTAAGTTCTCCGCCCGGTCAATAATACTTTCTACTTCATCCTCAGCACTATAACCCATGGCTACCACTTCAGTGGCAACATGAATTAATTGCCGCAGTAAAGATTTTTCTTCTACAATCCGGGAATAATATTCCACATGAGCAGCAGTAGGCACTGCACTAGCTAGCTCCGTAAGATAAGTTATTCCTCCTACCTTTTCTAAAGCGTTTTTTTGGCGCAATTCTTCAGTGACTGTCACCAAATCTACCGGTTCTCCACGGTTTACCAGGTCAAGCACTATCTGATATATAATACGATGTGTTTCTTTATAAAAATCATCCGGTCTTAGAATCTCCATCGCCCGGTAAATAGCATCTTTCTCCAGAAACATTGCCCCAAGGGTAGAACGTTCAGCATCCAGATTCTGAGGGGGAACTCGATCTAACAATATACTGTCACTCATTTAAACCCCTCCTTCACATCAAGTAATAACGGTAAAACTTTAAATAAAGCCGCAGAGAACTGCGGCTTTAATCCCTGAAACTAATTTATTTAAAATTTACTGGATAATAAAAATCTCATCCATTAGATCTTTAATTGTAACAGCGGTTTTTACCTCAATCCCATCTAGAACTGAAGGGATGTCGGATTCATTTTCTTTAGGAACATAGACTAGACTTATCCCGGCTTGCTTTGCTCCATAGATCTTTTCAAAAATTCCTCCAACCGCTTTAATTTTACCTTGAATAGAAACCTCTCCAGTCACTGCCATATCCTGACGGATTGGGCGCTGTAAGAGGCAACTAATAATCGCCAATGTAATCGCAGCCCCAGCAGAAGGCCCATCGATGTTTCCACCACCAACTACATTAACATGGATATCATAATCTGAGATATCCAGGCCGGTTAGTAAACGAACTACAGAAGCAGCATTAAATACTGAGTCCTTAGCCATTGAACCCGCGGTCTCATTAAAGCGTAATTTGCCTTTACCCTCTTCCGCAGGGAAACTTATGGCCTCAATCTCTAAAATCGAACCTACAAAACCGCAGACTCCCAACCCAAAGATTTTCCCTACTTCCCCTTGAGAGCTGCCCTTTACTGTAATATAAGGTGAAAGCCTACTGGCTCTGATTACCTCCATTAGATCCTCTTTATTAATCTTAACCTGCGCATCTTCCATCGTATCATATTTCTGATAAAGTGCGAGACCAAAGGCATCAGCCAGTATTCCTACGGCCTTTCTCCCCTCAATTGTATACTCACTTACTAGTTCAGGAATCTGTTGATCAATATTCGCCTGTAAACGCCCGGCAGCATCAGTTACGATCTTCTCAATCGATCTGCAAGAAAGAGGTTCAAAGTAAACCTCTGCACACCGTGAACGTAAAGCCGGACTTATATCAGAAGGATCTCTCGTGGTCGCAGCCACTAAAATAAAATCGGCTGGTGCGCCATGAGCAAATAATTTTTTAATATACTTGGGAACCCCGGGATCATCCGGATCATAATATGCAGAATCAAATTTAACTCTTTTATCTTCTAATACTTTTAGCAACTTATTCATGAGTACCGGATCCATATCCCCAATCTCATCAATAAAGAGAATTCCCCCATGAGCCTCGGTAACTAATCCCGGTTTGGGTTCGGGAATAGCACCATCCGCCAAATCACGCCTTGCTCCCTGGTAAATTGGATCATGTACTGAACCCAATAGCGGGTTAGTAACTTCTCTGGGATCCCAACGTAAAGTAGTGCCATCTACTTCAACAAAAGGAGCTTGCTTGGAAAAAGGTGTATAAGGAACTTTTTTTGCCTCTTCTAAAACCAAACGAGCTACGGTAGTCTTCCCTACTCCTGGAGGCCCGTAAACAATCACATGCTGAGGAAAAGGGGAAACCAATTTGGCCATAAGTGCTCGGATCGCAGATTCTTGCCCTACTACCTGTTCCAAAGAGGAAGGCCTTAAGGTATCAAGAGCAGAACGTGAAAGGGAAATATGCTCGAGTTTCTCCAGTTCAGCATATTTTTTTAAAGTATAAGGATTATCCGGGCCATTCGTCTCCTTTAAGACCTGCATCTTTATTTCTTTTATATATTCTTCGTGTCTTTGTTGCATCCGTTCGGCAATTTTCTTTTCAATCTTTTCTTCCACCGTTTTTCTGGCAATCAGATCCGCAATCTCTTCTTCAATTTCATTTAAGACTGTTGGCAAATCACCGGTTTCTGGAACTTCATCAATCGTAGGATCTTCATAGATCAATCTTTGTAAAGCCAGTACGCGCTCTCCTAAGATTTTAGAACGCATTAGTTTTAAAGCATCCAGTTTTCCGGCTTTCATCACTAGTTTATCTGAACCATAAAGATTAGCAAGGAGAGAATAAATAGCAGTAACTTGTCGATGCAACTGATCCTCCTGACTCTTCCAAGAAACTCCCTTGCTTTCTTCCACAATACCTCTGAGCATGCTTTTCACGATTAACCCCTCCCCTAAGCCCTAATGCCTTACTCCTCATCAGGCACCACTTGGATTTCCAGGGTGGCGGTGACGCCCCGGTAAAGGTGGACCGTTACTTTATGCCGTCCCATGGATTTTATTGGTTCTGACAGGTTAAGTTGTTTTTTATCAATCTTAATTTTTATTTTCTCTTGAACTTGATTAGTAATTTCTTTACTGGTAATGGAACCGAAGAGTTTCCCTCCTTCACCTGCCTTAGTCTTGAAGGTTAAGGTTAACCCATCTAGTTTGGTAGCAAGCTCTTTAGCTTCTTTTTCTTCTTCAGCTTCCTTTAGGGCAAGTTGTTCTTGTTCCTCTTTCAGCTTTTTCAAATTACCGGGAGTTGCTTCTACAGCCCAATTTTTCGGTAATAAAAAATTGCGGGCATAACCATCAGCTACGTTTTTTACCTCTCCCTTTTCCCCCAAGGATTTAACATCAGTTAAAAGTATAACTTTCATTACTTTTCCACCTCCTAAAACAGGAATAGAATATTCTATTCCATCAATCTTGATTTTTCCCATGAAAATATTTCAAGCAACTGGAAAGATCACCATACCATTCTTCTAATTGGTGATTAGTTTCCAGATTAGAACGGAGTTTTTCTTCTACCCTTTTATCCAAACGACTATAACCAATTCCTAATCTCTTACTCAAAAAATAACAAGTAAGAATAATCGCAGCTAACGCTTCCGTAATTAAATCTTCGCTGTTTCTGATTAAAGCTTTGAAAAAAAAGGACACCCCTTCCACCAGCTCAGATTTGAGCCACTCAATGGTTCGAAGGTTACGAGCAATATCTATTTCCTGGTCATCAGGGCGGGTCATTTTTATTTACCCCCCTTACCTTCACTTTCTATTCAACATCAGAGTTATTTTTCCTCCCGTTGACTAATGGAAAAAGAAAGGAGGCATTAGCCTCCACCTTTTTTATATCAGTTTGCTCAATCATGTCGTTAATCGCTAGAGTACGGTAACAATGCTAATTGTCTGGCCCGCTTAATCTCCACCGTTAACTGACGTTGGTGGTGAGCGCAATTGCCCGATATTCTACGGGGAAGAATCTTACCCCGTTCTGAAATAAACTTACGTAGTTTTCCAAATTCTTTATAATCAACAGTTTCAACTTTATCTACACAAAAAGTACAAACCCGTCTCTTTTTTCTGCCTCTTTCTCGTGCCAAAATGTCACCTCCAGTAACCAGCTATTCATTTTTAAAACGGTAAATCATCTAGATTAATCTCTCCTAGATCATCTACAACATCATCTGAAGAATCGGAAGTAGAGTCCGTATTAGATTTTTTGCTATTACCCCAATCAAGAAATTGGACACTATTACCGACAACCTCTGCTACTCTTCGTCTCTGACCATCTTGTGCTTCATAACTGCGGATCTGTAACCTACCATCCACAGCCACTAATCGACCTTTATTCAAGTGGTTAGCACAGGTTTCGGCTAGCCTTTGCCAGACTACAATTGGAATAAAGTCTGCCTCTCGCTCTCCGGCTTGATTAGTAAAAGGACGATCCACAGCTAATGTGAAATTGGCAACCGCAACTCCATTAGGAGTATACCTTAATTCTGGATCCCTAGTTAATCTGCCAATTAAAATCACATGATTCATTTTCAACACACCACCCTTAATCAGGTGTTTACTTTGACAATCAAATGACGAATAACATCATCGGAGATCTTAAGCACACGATCTAGTTCTTGTACTGCAGAACTAGAAAGCTTAATCTCCATCAGTAAATAAAAGCCCTCAGTAAACCCCTTTACTTCGTAGGCAAGTCTTCTCTTGCCCCAACGGTCTCTTTTGGTGATCTCACCATCTTCATTTTGAATTATCTCCTCCACCCGCGCAATAGCTTTCTCCAAATTCTCCTCATCCAGCTGGGGGCTGAAGATGATGACGCTTTCATATGCTTTCATTTGTTTGGCACCTCCTCCCTATGGACTAATGGCCCCGATATTCTGATCGGAGCAGGGAAGTACAGTATAAATTATAACATTTACAAATCAAATAGACAAGTTTCTAATGCTTTTTGCGATGTAAGCT
>DIPO01000008.1:421-4585 GCA_002427045.1 Firmicutes bacterium UBA5486 | reverse complement strand
ACAACGCAAAAAGCCCTAAAAGTAAAGGTACAGGGTGTAAAGTATTATGCTAGTTAAAATAAAAAAACAATGGAACCAGGCATATTGGGGGCAAATTGGGAAGAAAACCCTGTATATCCTTTTTGCTTTATTAATCTTTGCCTTTTTTTTATCCACTTGGGGAGAAATGAAATCAAGTTTTGGCCCTTTTGATCTCCGGTTAAATTTCCAATGGGGTTGGCCTGGTGAAACCCGGTTGATTATCCCTCCTTTGGGTGAAATTAAGGCAGAAACTCATCATTGGCCGGTAGTTTTATCTGCTACTATTGACCGGATTGATATAGCGCTGCTACAACATGAGTTATTAGGTATTACAGATACTAACCAATATATCTCTGGTTTTACTCTGAGGTTAAAGGAGAGTATCTATCTTTTCCTAGCTAAACTATGCCTGGTGGGTGGAATAGCAGGGGGAGCAGTGGCTTTAATCTTTGGTTGGCGCCACTTTCAACGCTTATGGAGAATGATTATGGCCGGAATGTTACTAGTGCTCTTTGTAATAGGCGGAGTAATGGCCGATTATAATCAAGAAGCTTTTAATAACCCGCGTTATGAAGGAGCTTTAGAAGCTGCTCCTTGGGCTTTAAGCCTGATTGACCAAGGTTTGTCCCGTCTACCGGAGTTTAGTAAAAAATTATCAATAGTGGCTGGAAATTTGGATTCACTTTTTTCCCAAGTAGATAATCTATCCCCTTTAGCTATGGTGGAAGGGGAATTGAAAGTTTTACATGTATCAGATATTCATAATAATCCTGCAGCCCTAGAGTTTATTCAAAAAGTTATCGATGGGTTTGGGGTAGATTTACTGATTGATACCGGAGATTTAACAGATTATGGTACAATGTTGGAAGCTGAGTTAAACCGGAAGATTAATAATCTGGGAGTCAAATATTTGTTCATTCCGGGAAACCATGATTCTTCCGAAGTAATCTCTAGATTAAGAAAGTATAAAAATGTGATTGTAATGACGAAACGGATCTATGAATTTAAAGGCTTAACAATTATGGGTTGGGAAGATCCGGCGGTACGAAACCCAGAGACTCTAATGACCGGAGATGCCAAATTAAAAGCTGAGGCTGAAAAGTTAGAGGAATACTTAGAAAACGCGGGGACAAAAATTGATATCCTGGCAGTTCATAATAGAAAGTTATCATCTGGGGTAGAAGGCCAAGTTCCTGTTATTGTACATGGACATGACCATAAACCAGGTATTACTGAAACCGGAAATACAGTTTTCATTAATGCTGGTACTACCGGAGCAGCTGGGGTTAGAGGCCTGGCTAATGATTCGATTCCATATAGTGTAGCCCTCCTTCGTTTTAACCGGACAGCAGGGGAGTACCAGCTTGCGGCTGTAGATCTAATCAGGGTCTATAGTATTCATGGTAAATTTATTTTAGAGCGGAAAGTAATAAGCCAGCCAAAGAAGGCAGATTAAGGAATTGAAAAAAACAGGGAGGTGAGTGAAAGTGAGGCTTTTTGTGGCGGTAAAATTATCTGCTCAGTTTCAACAAGTGGTAACAGGATTTATAGAAAGGATTGCTCAAAATTCATCCGGGGTAAAATGGGTAAATAGCAGGCAAGCCCATTTCACCCTATTTTTTTTGGGAGAACAACCTTCTTCTGTAATTACTAGACTTTCTCCACAATTAAAAAAGGTAGCTGCAAACAACCATGCTTTTACCATTACTATTGGCAAAAGCGGTGTATTTCCTTCTTGGAAAGCACCAAGGGTGTTATGGTTAGGCCTAGAAGAGGGGGAGAAGCCAATGATAAGATTAGCCAATCAAGTTGCGGAAGCCTGTAGAAAAGAAGCAGGTAATTTGAAATCTGGAAAACGGTCCTTTATACCCCATCTAACATTAGGGCGGGTGAAAACATCTTTGCCCGTAATAGATTTTGATCTATTTAAAAGCGGGGTAACAGGTAAGATGAGTGTGAAGGAGTTTGCTTTAATTGAGAGTAACTTAACTTCGCAAGGGCCAATCTATCATGAGCTAGAAAAATTTAAGTTTAAAGAAAAATGAGAAAGGGGTTTTATAGATGAAAGCTAGTTTAAAATGGGATGGAGTATTAGGTTTTGAGGCTACAGGAGGTTCAGGAAAGGCAATAGTGACTGACGCTTCTACTGGAGCCGGAGGAAGAGGCTTGGGCCCGACTCCTATGGAGTTAATCCTTTTTGGGCTGGGAGGATGTATGGGCATTGATGTGGTACATATTTTAAAAAAATCCCGGATTCAACTGACAAGTTTCTCGATGGAACTGGAAGGAGAACGAGCTATGGACAATCCCCGGGGTTTCACTAGAATCAAAATCCAACTAGTTCTTAAAGGAAGAGGGCTGACTGAGGCAGCGATTTCCCGTGCGGTCAATCTTTCTATGGAGAAGTATTGTTCGGTACGGAGTTCTTTAAAGGCTGAGGTAGTGACGGAGTATTCTTTTGAAAATATTTAAGGGATTGATTCGATGCTCGTTGTTTCTTGCTTGCTCGTGTGATAGTTATGAATTAAAAGTCGATAACTTGTGAGCCAAGTGACAAGAGGCGCGGGCATCAAGATATGCATCTACCTTCCATTCTTCCTGCATGCTTTGCGTTGTTTGCTTATGTCTGACCCACATGAATCAATGATAGCTTTTACCTTCTTTCTCTTCGAGCAAGCTGAGTGCTAAAAAGCCGAAACTTCCTAATAAACGGAGAAGAGCACAGGTGATAAAGGCCCATTTAAAATTCATTATTTTCAATAATGATACTCCGGCTAGTGGTGAAATAATGGTGGCACAGGTAATTGCGGAGTTATAATAGGCAATATAAGAGGTTTTACTTTTATTTGGTATTACTTCGAGTAAAGTATTGAAAAGAGCCAGATTTACTCCGGCGAACATTGTTCCTGCTAACAGCTCAACTGCAGCGATGGCATATAAATTACCGAAGAAGGCATGAACAGCCGGAACAATAAAAATGTTAATCGTAGAAAAAAACAATGTTTTGATGTTTCCATGTTTTTCTATAAAATTAACCCAAAATCTAAAACCTATTAATGAACCTGCGGTACTCATTAGGCTGAAAATACTGATCCAAGCATTATTAGCACCGAGGATTTTTACCTGGTACCAACTAAAGAGCGGCCAGGGTATCTGCCAGGCAAAATAGAAGAGAATGGAAGCCAATGTATACCTGATAAAAGGGGTTTCAGAGAAGATTTCCTTGATATTAGTTAAAAAAGAAGAAGGTGCATTGGCAGGTTGCTGGGAATCAGTATCGGTGTGTAAAAGCTCAGGTTCTTTTAATAAATTAAAGACATGGAGTTCAACCAGGGAAGTAAGGAAGGCGGTACCAAACATCAGTTGGTAATTGAAAGGGAAATTCAACTGATCGAGTAGTAAACCAGTAATCAATGTGACAGCGGTTCCAACTAAGTTCATAATCCGATTTCGGGAGGCAAAAGCGGTAGCTCGGTGATCAGGAGGGATCAATTCAGAAATAAAGGATTGCCACCCAACACCGGCGATAGCCCCTGGAAAATTCATCACAGCAATAAGTATTACTAGAACTGAAGGGCGCAAGGAAGGCGGGAAGAAGGGAATAGAAATTAATGATAGATAAAAGAGCCGGTTGGCAAACATAAACAACAAGGTTAAATCCTTTTTTCTACTGCTTTTATCAATAAACTTGGCTCCGGGGATCATAGCCAGTAAGCTAACGATGGCTGGTGCAGAGGAGAGAAGAGCGACCTGCATCTTGGATGCTCCTAATCCCATAGCAAAAATACTGATAAAGGGATTAACCATATTTACAGCTGCTATACTAAAAATGCCATGGAGGATATTTATGCGGATGTTCTGATGTATGCACTGCTGCTCGGAAGAGATTGATTCCTCCTTATGATGTTTACAATAAAGGTTGCGAAAAAACTGAATGACTGGCATAGAAAAAACCTCCGGAATATTTTTGGGCTTAAACAGATATTCGTAGCTGTCAGCATTTAATCCTTCAAGTTGATCCGATAAAAAAAACAACATTCTGACTCCGCCTGGTCAGAAATTGTTTCTTGGTTCACGTGAATTTCTTCAAGCATTCTAAGGTTCAGCTCCGGCTGAAATCGGGCACCCGCTTTATAGTCCATC
>DIPO01000008.1:0-230 GCA_002427045.1 Firmicutes bacterium UBA5486 | reverse complement strand
TAGATTACCGATCTTTGTCTGATTAAGAACTGTTAGTAGCAGGTTATACTAATTTCAGACGATGATAAGTAGTCGCTCACACTACCGCCCGCGTACATGAAAGGATGAAAGTGAAACTGATAATTAGGAGGTAAAGGCGGATGAAACGTATATTTCGTGGTTTTTTGACAGGCAGCCTCTTAGGAGCGGCGATCGGAACAGCGATGTCGCTTGGTAGAAGGAAGGGTAAA
>DIPO01000081.1:22277-41543 GCA_002427045.1 Firmicutes bacterium UBA5486 | reverse complement strand
GATTTTCATGCTATTCTCTCCTTAATTGGGTTTTTTGCGTTGTCATTGATTTCTTCTGTCCCTGCACAATATATTGATAGCCTAATACAAGCCCAACACTATATATTGTGTTGGGACCTTTTAAAAAGGACACAACGCAAAAAACTTTTATAATAATCTAAATTTATTTCGGAGGTTGTTTAATGGATCAGATTCGTATTTTATTTACCGTATTTAAGATCGTGGAACAGATTAAAGGAGAAAACCCAATAATTCTTGATTTACAAGGGATTACGGTTATTACCGATTATTTTTTGATTGCTAATGGTCAAAATACGATTCATGTTAAAGCTTTAGCTGATGCGGTATTAAAACAAATGGAGGAAGAGAATATTACTCCCCAACGGGTTGAGGGTTATCGGGAGGGAAGATGGGTTCTTCTGGATTATGGGTTCATGGTAATCCATTTATTGACTAAAGAGGCGAGGGATTTTTATCACTTAGAACAATTATGGCATGGGGCAAAAATCTTAACACCTACTCTGGCTTGACAATTATTTGCTCCTAGTTTATACTCAGTGAAGAGTTATTTTTTAAAGCCTATGAAAGGGAGTAGTAAGCAGGAAGAAAGGTTAAGAGAGCCGGTGTGTGGTGAAAACCGGACCTGAAACCGCTGAACTCGCCCCATAGAGGTTCGGGAATGAATTATTTTAGTTTCCGACCCGTCGCCTGGGTTAAAGGCAATGAGGGTTGCCGTAAAAAAACGGTTACCGAACAGGGTGGTACCGCGAATTAACAATCGCCCCTGGTCTTTTTAATGGCCAGGGGTATATTTATTTTGGGAGGGAAATTTAGATGACTAAATATGATCGTTATCAGCCACATAAGATCGAGCCCTACTGGCGTAAAAAGTGGGAAGATACTAAAATTTACCGTTCAGTAGTGGATCAGACTAAACCAAAACATTATGCTTTGACAATGCTTCCTTACCCCAGTGGTGATCTGCATATCGGTCATTGGTATGCAATTGCACCTTCGGATGCTAGAGCCAGATATATGAGGATGAAAGGCTATAATGTTTTATTTCCCATGGGTTTTGATGCTTTTGGACTTCCAGCCGAGAATGCCGCTATAAAACGAAAAGTGCATCCTCAAACTTGGACTCTTAATAATATTAAAAGAATGCGCGAACAGCTAAAATCTATGGGGGCAATGTTTGATTGGGAACGAGAGATTATTTCCTGTTCACCAGGTTATTACAAATGGACTCAGTGGGTATTTCTTAAATTTTATGAAAAAGGTTTAGCTTATAAAAAATTGTCTCCGGTAGATTATTGTCCGCAGTGTAATACGACACTAGCCCGTGAACAAGTCTGGGGAGAAGATCGTCACTGTGAACGCTGTCAAACACCTGTGGTGAAAAAAGAGCTTAATCAATGGTTTTTTAAGATTACGGATTATGCAGAAGAATTGTTAGATTTCTCTAAAATAGATTGGCCAGAAAAAGTCGCTTCTATGCAAAAAAATTGGATTGGAAAAAGTGAAGGAGCAGAAGTGAACTTTAAATTAGCAAATAAAGAAGTAAAGGTCTTTACTACCCGTCCTGATACTTTATGGGGAGTAACTTTTATGGTTTTAGCCCCGGAACATCCGTTAGTGGATCTTATTACTACCGATGATTATCGGGAGCAAGTTGAAGAATATAAATTTCAAACTACACGTCAGAGTGAGATTGAACGTTTAGCTGTTGACAAAGAAAAAACCGGAGTTTTTACTGGTAGTTATGCTATTAATCCGGTAAATGGAGAAAAAATCCCTGTTTGGATTGCTGATTATGTGATGATGGGTTATGGTACCGGTGCAATTATGGCTGTTCCTGCCCATGATGAAAGAGATTTTGCCTTTGCTAAAAAATATAATCTACCAATAAAAGTGGTAATTACACCTGAAGGTTCCGAATTAGACGAACTTTCGCAGCCTTATACGGAAGTTGATGAAGGTGTAATGGTAAATTCAGCTCCTTTTAATGGTACTCCAGCCCGAGAAGGAAAGGAAAAGGTTATTACCTGGCTTAAAGAGCAAGGCCTAGGAGAAAAAGCGGTAAATTACAGGTTAAGAGATTGGCTAATCAGTAGACAGAGGTATTGGGGGGCCCCAATCCCGATTATTTACTGTGAAAAATGTGGAAATGTTCCTGTTCCATATCAGGATCTACCTGTATTGCTTCCGGAAGATGCTGAGTTTTTACCGACCGGAGAATCACCATTAAAACATCATAAAGCTTTTCTTCATACCACCTGTCCCCAATGTGGTGGGCCGGCAGAAAGGGAAACAGATACCATGGATACTTTTATCTGCTCATCTTGGTATCAATACGCCTATCTTAGTCCTAATTTCGAAGGAGAGACCCTTTTTGATCCTAAAGAAGGAGAATATTGGCTACCAGTTGATTTATATACTGGTGGTGTTGAACATGCTTGTATGCACTTAATTTATACCAGATTCTTCACTAAAGCCTTGAGGGATTTAGGAATAGTTGACTTTGATGAACCTATGCTTGAGCTTAGAAATCAGGGTATTATCCTTGGAGAAGATAGTGAAAAAATGAGTAAGTCACGGGGGAATGTTATCTCTCCGGATGATTTAGTAGAGGCTTATGGTTCAGATACTGTCCGTACCTATTTAATGTTTGGTTGGCGCTGGGACCTTGGTGGCCCTTGGAACAGTCGTGGCATTGAAGGTTCCTACCGTTTTCTTAATCGGGTCTGGGAATTATTATTATCACCTGTTGAAGGCGATCAGAATCCCTCGGAGGATAAATGCCAGACTTTGCTGAAAAAAGCACATCAAACCATTAAAAAGGCTAGTACAGATCTGGAAGATTTCTCTTTTAACACTTATTTAGCTTCATTAATGGAACTTTCTAATCTTCTTTCTAAGTTAAAGCAGGATCTATGGGGAACCAAGGCTTGGTCTGAGACGAGCAAGAATTTTACCTTACTTTTAGCTCCAGCTTGCCCGCATCTAGCCGAAGAACTCTGGTCAAGGCTGGGAGGAGATTACTCAGTTCATAATCAACCATGGCCACAGTGGGATGAGGCCTTAGTTGTTGAGGAGACTGTAGAAATTGTGGTCCAGATTAATGGACGAATCAAGGAACGGTTAGTTATTCCAATTGATGCTGAAGAAGAACAGGTTAGAGAAAAAGCGTTAGCTCTGGAACCGATAAAAGAGCTTTTGAAAGGGAAAAAGCCGCGCAAAATAATTTATGTACAGGGTAGATTAATTAATATCGTGATTTAATAAAAGAAGATAGCTGCCTTTGGTAGCTATCTTCTTTCCAAAGTGGCTTATATTTTCTTTGTATAAACAAATATTTTAACGGGGAGTTTATCATTAAAAGCAATTTAGCTGCGGTTTAATGGAGGAAAATATGATACTACCCCGTTATAAAAAGCCTTTATGGGTTCTATTAACCATCTTTTTATGCTTGTTTTTTATTCTGATTTTACCTCAGGCGATCCAAATAAAACTTTTGCCCAATAATTTAAAGCTAGTTCCGGGACAAAAAATTCATTTATCAATAAAAAAACCTTTTAGTATTTTCCTTACTGCTGACCGGCCAGAGGGGATTATTGGTTTAAATGGAACGGAAAAGCTTAAAACAGGGGAAAGTGGCTATTGTTCATTAGTAACAGTTAATCCTGAGGGTGAAGGTAGGTGTTTACTTGAAATTCGTTTTCTTGGACTGCCGATTCGCCGAGTAAACCTTCTAGTAATGAAAATGCCGGAAGTTATTCCTGGTGGGCACGCGATAGGGGTCCTAGTATCGCAAAAAGGTGTGGTTATTTCTGGCCATCTTCCTGTCCGCGATGATCAGGGTAAAGAATATTATCCAGCACAGGATGCTGGAATAAAAGTGGGGGATTTATTAGTTGAAATTAATGGTCATACCATCCATCATCTTGGTGAGGTTGATAATATAATCCAGAACGAATCCAGGGAAAAATCACCACTAACACTCACTATTATTAGGGATGGGAAATTGCAGGAATTACAGATTTATCCTGTAAAGAGAATTAATCCTGATCGAGGTAGCGTAACTTATTTACTTGGCTTATATATTGAAGATCCAGCAGCAGGAGTTGGCACCCTAACTTACTATGACGGTAAAACTGGAAAATACGGAGCTTTAGGCCATAAAATTATCGGTTTTGGGAACCGGGAAATACCTTTGGTCAGCGGAAAAATTGTTTCTGCAAGAATTACCGGGATTAATCTTAGTAATCGGGGAGAACCGGGAGAAAAAATTGGCATTTTCTCTGGAAATACCGATATAATTGGCGAAATTACAGCAAATACTCAATTGGGGATTTTTGGCAAACTAGTTACGAATATTACTAACCCTTATTATGCTGAACCAATTTCTGTGGCTACGATCTCAGAGGTAATACCAGGACCTGCTGAAATACATACCGTAATCTCTGGGAATGAAATTCGCCGTTTTTCTGTCGAAATCCAAAAAGTTTACTATCAAACCAATTTAAAAGATAAGGGTATGGTTATTAAAATAACTGATCCAGAACTTTTGCTAAAAACTGGAGGGATTGTTCAAGGGATGAGTGGTAGCCCAATTATCCAAAATGGGAAATTGGTTGGTGCGATTACCCATGTTTTTGTTAATGATCCGACCCGAGGATATGGTGTATTTGCGGAATGGATGCTACAAATTGGTGATACTCTACTTGAAACTGGGAGGAAAAAGGCGTCTTGAAAAAGGATTTTCATTTATAGTAACGAAAGATAAAGATATGGTAATATGTTATGGAAATGGAGGCGGAATTATTGATATTATCAGGAAAGATAAAAGTCGGGTTAGCAGAAGACAACCTGGAATTCTGCCACATATTAAAGGAATTTCTGGAATCAAATCAAGATTTACAGGTGGTTGGAGTAGCAAATGATGGTTTACAGACTTTAGAGATGGTTAGAACAACCAATATGGATCTACTACTTCTGGACATGATTATGCCAAAATTAGATGGAATTGCCGTACTAGAACGGATCAAAAAGATGAATAATAAACCTAGGATTATTATTCTTTCAGCCTTTGGCCGTGAAGAAATGGCTAGAAAAGCTGTTAATTTAGGTGCAGATTACTTTATAGTTAAACCGTTTGATTTACAAATATTAGCGCAACGGATCCGAGAGGTTTGCGGCCTTAAGCCGGAAACATATGTTAAATATCCAAAACAAAAGATAAATAAAGAGGCAGAAATTGAGCAAGAAATAACTGGAATTTTACAGAACCTAAAAATCCCTCCCCATTATAAAGGCTATGCTTACCTGCGTAGGGCGATTTTGCATTGTGTTAGGGAACCAGTGTTAATAAATGAAGTGACTAAAAGGCTTTATCCTAAAATTGCGGAAGAGTTTAATTCTACTCCAAATCGTGTAGAACGTTCCATGCGATTTGCGATTGAAACTGCTTGGAATAAAGGAGAGATTGAATATCTCCATCAACTTATGGGGTATACCATTGATGAGAGAAAAGGAAAGCCAACTAATGTAAGCTTTATAGCAAAAATTTCTGATCGGATCCGACTTGACTATAAATTACGAAGTTGAGAGGCCTAAAAATTGGATATTCAGGGAACGGCAAAAAAAAACATAAAAACCAAAAACTTAATTAGTCAGTTACAGCAGGAAGAAATCGCCGTTATTGATCATCCAGATCTAGATCAGATTGCCGCCGAATCACTAATTCAAGCCAAAGTTAAACTAGTGATCAATGCAAGTCCTTCAATTTCTGGGCGTTACCCCAATCCTGGCCCTGAAATACTATTAAAAGCAGGAATACCTATTCTTGATCAGGTAGGAGAAGAATGTTTTAATTCTCTACCAGATGCCGGAGAGATTGAGATTAGGAATTCCTGTATTTTTTATAATGGGATTTTGATTGGAAAAGGAGAAGAACTAACCTTAGAAAGAATTGAAACCTTAACAAAACTGGCAAATGAGAATTTAAACTCGGAATTGGGAAAATTTGTCCATAATACTCTGGAATATGCTCTTAAAGAAAAAGATTTAATTATGGGGGAACTTCCTCTTCCAGAAATCAGAACTAATTTCCGAAAAAAACAGGTTTTAGTGGTAGTAAGAGGCCAAAATTATCGTGAAGATTTAAAAATTATATATTCGTATATTCGGGAAGTAAATCCCATCTTAATGGGGGTCGACGGAGGTGCTGATGCTTTACTGGAATTTGGTTTAAAACCGGATATAATAATTGGAGATATGGATAGTGTGTCAGACCGGGCATTATCTTCAGGAGCAGAATTGATAGTTCATGCTTACAAAGATGGCAGGGCCCCCGGGTTTGACCGGATTAAGGCGCTCGGTTTAGAGGCGGTTATCTTTGCAGCTCCCGGTACCAGTGAAGATATAGCATTAATTCTGGCTTATGAAAAAGGTGCTGATTTGATAGTCGCAGTGGGAACTCATTCCAATATGATTGATTTTCTGGAAAAAGGCAGAAAAGGAATGGCCAGTACCTTTTTGGTAAGGCTAAAAGTAGGCTCTATTCTTGTTGATGCGAGAGGAGTTAGTAAACTTTATCAAAACCGGATAAAAGTTGGACAGATCATTTTAATTTGTTTGGCTGCCTTTCTTCCACTAATCCTAGTTTTATCTTTAAATAAAGCAACATGGGATTGGCTTAGACTCTTATGGCTGCGGCTAAGGTTAATCATGAGACTATAGGGGTGACTCTAAGTGCTTGACTTTCGATATTTCATATCTTCCCTAGCTGCGGTATTTTTAGCACTTGGTATCGGAATTGTTATTGGTGGTGCTTTAATCGGAAATGATGATATGGTTAAAAGCCAAGAAAATCTTATTTTCAGTTTAGAACAAGATTTCCAGCAATTACGTTCAGAGAAGAAGTTTTTGCAAGAAGATCTAAAAACTCGTAATGTAGAGCTAGAAGTCCTCCGTCAGTTTAACCGGGAAGTTCTGCCACTTTTAATCAGTGCTCAATTGATTGACCGAAAAATTGCGCTCATAAAAACGAATGAAACAATTAACCCTAGTTTAGTTTCGGATCTCATGAAAACACTTCGTCAAGCCGGTGCTCAGGTGCCCATTACTATCAATATCTCTGAGTGGCCACTTCTCTTTAAAGAGAATAAGCTATTCGCTACCCAGCTGGGATTTAAACCGGAAGAAACATGGGTAGAAGAATTGTTTTCAGAGTTTATGGAGGAATTAATTAGTGGGGAAAACGGAAAAATATGTTCTCTTTTACAAGTGCATAATCTAATGCAAGTAAATAGAAGTATGAAAGAACCAATCGATACTTTAGTTTTATTAGGTGGAAGTTATGAAGAAAAAAGCTCTAGAGTAGATGAAATTGACTTATTATTAGCAAAAAGCGGAAGAAAAAACGGTCTAACTGTAATTGGAGCTGAACCTTTATCGGTAAGTTTTTCATATATTCCAAAATTAAAAAACTCGGGTTTAACCACTGTTGATAACATTGATACGCTCCCTGGGCAGGTGGCCTTGATTTTTTCTTTGGCTTCAGGGCAAAAAGGTAATTACGGAGTAAAAGAAACGGCTCGGGCTCTACTCCCTGAACCTCTGGCTGGATTATAAGTTTAAGAACCATATTTAAAGGGAGGAAGGCAGCTACTAGATGGAAAAAAATATGGTGACAGTTCTCATTCCTGCTTACAATGAAGAGGGTATTATCGCAGAGACTGTAAAAACAGCACTTACTATCCCTAGAGTCTCCCAGGTAGTTGTTATTGATGATGGTTCCACGGATAAAACAGCGCAAAAAGCAGAAAATGCTGGGGCTATGGTAATTGAAGCAGTAGAAAACTTGGGTAAAGGAGGGGCTTTAAACCTTGGCCTTTCAATGATGGTTGGGGATGTGTTACTCTTATTAGATGCTGATCTGGGCCAAACCGCAAGTGAAGGTAAAAAGCTGATTGATACAATAGTTAGAGAAGAAGCAGACATGGCTATTGCTAAGTTTCCGGAAAAAAAAAGTAAAAGCGGGTTGGGATTAGCTTTAGGTTTGGCTATAAGTGCAATCCGTCATTATACGGGACTGAATTTATCTTCACCTCTTTCTGGTCAAAGGGCATTAAATTTACGCGCCCTGGAAGCATTGGGTGGTAAATTTGCTGAAGGTTTTGGGATTGAAGTCGCAATGACGATTGATGTAGCTAAACAAGGTTTAGTTATTAGAGAAGTGCCTGTTAAGATGGAACACCGCGAAACTGGAAGAAATATTGCCGGATTTGTTCACCGCGGTAAGCAGTTTTTTGATATTTTATCAGTTCTTATTAAACGTTCATTGTAGGTAAGTAAATTGCACAACTCGTAGCTCGAAGCAGGTCTCTCTCGTCACTCGAATTTGAGAATATTCTCTATTAAAATATATAATTCCTTAAGGTGGGAGAAAATGTATTTACTTTTACTTTTTGTACTTGGTTTCATTTTAACTAAAATTTCCCTACCTTTTATTTATAAATTATTACTTGGGGCCGGAACGGTAAAAGAGAATTTCCGGAAGGAAACTGTTCCTGCTGCTTTAGGATTGGTTTTTCCTCTGACTTTCCCCATTGTACTCCTTGTTTTTCAAAGTTTAAAGTATTTTGGATTATCTCAAGTACTTAAATCAGGTGAATTTTATGCTTTCCTTTTTTTTATAACTGGTTTAGGTTTATTAGGACTTGCCGATGATATTTTAAAAGATGATCAGGAAAAAGGGTTTCGTCAACATTTGAAAAGATTATGGCAAGGAAAACTGACCTCGGGTGGTTTAAAAGCTGTTTTTGGATTTTTATTTAGTATTATATTTGCCATCGGAATTTGGATTACTACTGGAGAGGCTTGGTGGCTGTTGGTTCCTCGTATTTTAGTTGGAGCCTTATCTCCCAATATCTTAAACCTTTTTGATTTAAGACCGGGAAGAGCTATAAAAGTATTGCTTTTTGGCTTTTTTCTTTTATTTATTACTTCCTTGATAAAAAGTGGTTTAAATCCGATGCTTTATCTGATTGCTTCAATTATAGGGGGGGTTCTGGCATACTTTCCTCTGGATTTACAAGCCCGGGGAATGCTTGGGGATACAGGAGCTAATTTTTTAGGAGGAGTATTCGGGGGAATTGTTGTATTAGATGGTAGTATTGATTTATTATTGATTGTATTGATGGTACTAATTATTCTTCAGATTATAGCAGAAAAAGTTTCATTTACCAAGATAATCGAAGAAAATAAGTTTTTAAAATTCATTGATGATTTGGGGAGAAAATAAATGCGATTTGGTCTTCATGTTTCTATTGGTAAAGGTTTAACAAAAGCAGTAGAGGCGGCAACGATTTTAGGTTGTGACTGTTTTCAAATTTTTGCAGGAAATCCTAGAGGATGGAAGAGAAAACCCTTAGACCCTTCTGAGGTAGAAGAGTTTAAAAAAAAGCTAAAAAGTTCGGGATTAAGACCGGTAGTTGTTCACCTTTCGTATTTACCGAATCCGGCCTCAGATGATCCGGAATTATATGAAAAATCGATACTAGCGATTGGAGAAGATTATAGGCGTGCCATCGAATTGGGAGCCGATTATTTTGTGGTACACCCGGGTAGGGTGGGAAAAGGTAAAAATATGGAAGAAGGGATTTTAAGAGTAGCTACGGGAATTAGAAAAGTTCTTTCTGTAGTACAAGGTAATACCCTTTTTCTTTTGGAGAATCAAGCTGGTGCTGGCACTGAGATTGCCAGGAGTTTTTCTGAAATGGAACGAATTTTACGGGAGATTAATCGACCTGAGAGAATGGGGGTTTGTTTAGATACTTGCCATGCTTTTGCTGCTGGTTATAATCTAAGTTCTCAGGAAGGTATTGATGAGTTACTCTCTGAGGTTGATGAAACAATAGGATTCTCATCTATACCGCTGATGCATCTTAATGATGCGGTTGGAGAAGTTGGTTCACATTTAGATCGACATGCTAGTATCGGAGAGGGGAAGATTGGTAAGGAAGGATTTGGATTATTGCTTTCCGATCCAAGAGTTCACCAATTGGCAGGAATTTTGGAAACACCTAGAACTTCTGATGATGATGATCTTAGAAACCTAGCCATTCTTCGCGAATTATTCCGTGGAGGTGAAAAATGAGAGAGAGTGACCACCCTATACAAGCCTTTTCTCCCAATGGAGTTTTCTTGAATTGGCCGAAATTTGAGTACCGCAAGGCACAGGAGGAAATGTCCTCCTTAGTATGGGAAGTTATTAATAATGGTGGGAATGCGTTAATCGAAGCAGGAACTGGAACCGGTAAATCCCTTGCTTATCTTTATCCTGTTTTTTACCAAGCTAGGCAGAATAAAGAGTCGGTAATTATTGCTACTTATACTATAAATCTACAACAGCAATTAATTGAAAAAGAGATTCCTTTTTTAGCAAAAGTTCTAGGTTTCCGTCTAAAAGCGGCACTGCTTCTGGGCAGAGGAAACTATCTTTGCCAGCGTAAATTAGCACTTTATCGTCATAATTCTCAACAATTAAGTGCAATGGAAAGAAGACTCTTCTTAAAGATTTTGGGTTCTGTAGAACAAAATCAAGGATGTATAGAACAATTAGGCTTTTCAATTCCAAATGAATTAAGGGAAATGTTTACTTCAGAGTCTGAAACTTGTCTTCGTAAATTATGCCCTTATCAGAGTAAATGTTTTTGGCTCTTAGCACGGAAAAAGGCTTTTGAAGCTCAAGTAGTGATTGTTAATCACCATTTATTCTTTGCTGATTTGGGAATGAGAATGGGTCATGATTTTTCCGATGATAATTTAGTGCTTCCTCCCTATAATTCTGTAATCTTTGATGAGGCTCACCACCTTGAAGAGGTAGCTGCTGAGTATCTTGGTAAACGTTTAGATGAGTTTGAGATTAATCGTTTCTGTAAACGTTTGTTACATAAAGAGGGAAGATGGGGAAAAGGTTGGCTGGTCTCTTTACGCCAGCGTTTTCTGGAAAAAGGGACAGACCTTTCTTTTATGCAAAGAGGTATTGCCTTGTTGGAAGCAGAAATCATTCCCGGTTTACTTACGCTTGAAGGGTTATTCAAAACATTTTTTCATCGTATTCGGGAAACACAAAATCTTCAACCCGAAAAGGGAGAAACCAACTCCAGATTTACTACGAACTTATTAGAAGAAAACGGTCCTTTATCAGAAGTTGTCCGGCAGATTATTCAAGGAATTGAAGAATGGACGAAAAAGCTTTCCCTTTTAGTAGATGAGATGCAAGATGTCACGGAATTGGCTGAAGATACTATTTTTTTAATGGAGACTGGTCGATTTTTTAAAGAAATTGGTATGAACTTACCTTTACTGCTTGATGGGACAGATGAAAACTTTGTCTTTTGGATTACGGTTAATTCAAGTTTGGATAGTAAGAGGATTATCAGTACGGTTATAAACCGCGTTCCCTTACAGATCGGTGAACTATTATACAAAGAACTATTCAGTAAAGTTGAGAGCTCGATTCTGACTTCGGCCACACTAGCGGTGGGAAAGAATTTTGATTTCATTAAAGAGAGGCTTGGTATAGATTACTTACATCCTACAGAGAGAAGAGAAGTAATCCTGGAATCTCCTTTTGATTATAATAATAATGTATTAGTAATTGCCAGTAACAATCTACCAGATCCTGAAGCTGTAAATTACATCGAGAAAATCTCTTTACTTCTGCCGGAACTAATTAGAGCTGCAGAAGGAAGAAGTTTATTGTTATTTACAAATAGACGCCAAATGAATGAAGTATATGATCGCATTGCTTCAAAATTAAAAGAAGAAGGGTTCCATCTTTTTAAACAAGGAGAGAAACCTAGAAGTCTTCTGCTAAAGGTTTTTCGGAGGACTGATCGATCTGTGCTTTTTGGGATAGATAGTTTCTGGGAAGGGGTAGATATTCCCGGTCAGCAATTATCAAATGTTATAATAATGCGTCTTCCCTTTCGAGTTCCAACAGAACCATTATTCCAGGCAAAATGGGAGGCTTTGGAACGTGAAGGGAAAAATCCTTTTCTTCATCTTAGTCTACCAGAGGCAGTAATAAGATTTAAACAAGGATTTGGTCGGTTAATCCGGACTAAAGCAGACAAAGGAACAATCGTCATCTTGGATAAAAGAATATGTACCAGAAATTATGGCCGGGCATTTCTTACTTCTATCCCTGGGGGAGAAATTGTTAAGGTTTCGGCTGAACGGATTCCAAAACTAGTCAAGGATTGGTTAGAATGAAGTTCTGAATCCAATCCTATGCTCGGGGCTTGTCTCTAATCATTTGGGTGCAAGAAAACTTTGTTTGTTTCATATATTTAAACTTGTTTTTATGCACTAGTATTGCCTTTATAGTTAAGGAATGAAAAAAGTTAAAGATAATATCTGGACAGGATTTTGCGATTATCACTGGTATCTACCATTAAATCAGAGTAATCTATTGTTTCGGCCAATCGTGTTGCTTAAATCAACTAAATATGAATGGTCTAATCTGGTGGTTATTCTGAAACCTTTTGCGTTTCATAAAAAAGCGGGAACATTAATTTCCCGCTTTTTATCTTGAAAATCATATGTCAGAAAAGCTGAATAAAGTTCTATTCGGCTTTGATTTCTGTCCAGATTCGATCATACTCTCTGATTACGGACGAAAGATCATCAAAGATTTCGCTATTAACCAGCTCTTCTTCTTTTGGGTATGCTGCTATACTATTTAATAATTCAGGCTCCAACATTTTCTTTGCTTCTATATGTGGGGTAGAATACCCAATATAATCTGTATTTTTAAAGGCGATCTCAGGTTCGCACAAAAAATTAATAAATTTTTCAGCTTCAGTTTTGTGTTTACTGGTAGAAGGAATAACCATTGCATCAAACCATAGGTTAGTTCCTTCGGTGGGGAGAATATAATCAAGATCCGGATTCTCTCGAATCATATAAACAGCATCTCCAGACCAGACTACAGCAAGGGCGGCTTCTCCAGAAATCATTTTATCTTTTACATCATCACCTACGTAAGCTAAGACCAGAGGTTTTTGCTTGATCAAAGCCTGTTTAGCAGCTTCTAATTCCTCAGTTTTTTTAGAATTCATCGAATAACCCAGCATTTTTAAGGCAATTCCAATTGAATCCCTCTGACTGTCAAGCATTAGGATTTGCTTTTTATACTCTTCGTCCCACAGGTCTCGCCAGGCAGTAATTGGTTTAGTAACCATTGTTTTATTGTAAAGAATACCTAGAGTTCCCCACATATAAGGTACAGAGTATTCATTTTGAGGATCATAATCTAAATTTTCAAAACGTTCCTCAATATATTTATAATTTGGGATATTGTTGAAATCAAGTTTCTGGAGCATTCCTTCATTAATCATTTTTTTAATCATATAATCCGAAGGAAAAAGCAGATCATAATTACCACCTCCAGATTTAATTTTTACGTACATATCTTCATTAGTGCTAAAAGTGTCATAATTAACTTTAATTTTGTATTGTTCTTCAAAAGTTTTAATTACAGACTCATCAATATAATCTCCCCAGTTATAAACATTAAGGGTTGTTTTATTCTCTTTCCCACAAGAGGACAGAAGAATAATGGTTAGGCTTAATAAGACAGCAAAGACTAAAATTTTTACTCTTTTTTTCATATCTCTCTCTCCTTTTTAGTGCTTTCCCCAGACATCCTCATATTAACAATGATGAGTAATAGTAAAACCGTGAGAAAAAGTAGGGTAGATAAAGCATTGATTTTAGGGTTAATCCCTCTTCTAGCCATCGAGTAAATAGTAATAGAGAGGGTTGAGACCCCGGAACCAGTAGTAAAGAAACTAATCACAAAATCATCGACTGATAGAGTAAATGCTAATAATAGACCGGTGATGATTCCAGGCATAATCTCAGGAAGAATTACTTTTTTATAGGCATACCAAGGAGTGGCTCCTAAATCTAATGCGGCTTCATATAGATGTTTATCTAACTGTTTAAGTTTAGGTAATACTGATAAGATTACATAAGGGATATTAAAAGTAATATGAGCAAGTAACAAAGAGATAAATCCTAATGGAAACCTGGTAAAGATGAAAAGAATCATTAAAGATAAACCAGTAACTATATCAGGATTTACCACTGGTAAATAAGTCAGGTTCATGATTATAGTTTTTTTAAAGTTTTTCATTTTATGAATACTAATTGCAGCAGCAGTACCGATTATTGTAGCAATCAGTGAAGAAAGTATAGCTACTAACATTGTATAATATAAGGATTTCATGATCTGTCGATCACGGAAAAGTTCTAAATACCATTTAAGGGTAAATCCACTCCAAGTTCCTCTGGATTTTGAAGCATTAAAAGAAAAAACCACAAGAATGATAATGGGTGCGTATAAGAAAAGGTAGATAAGTATAGCATAGATTTTTTTTAGCGATCGGTTCACCATAATCCACCCCCTTCATGTTCCTTATCATATCTGGACATAACTCCCATACTTAAAAGAATAACAATCATCATGATCATGGAGATGGCTGAACCAAAATTCCAGTCTCCTACGTACAAAAACTGTTGCTCAATAAGATTACCAATCAGGGTGAATTGTCCACCTCCTAAAAGTCTAGAGATAACAAAGGTAGTTACCGCTGGTAAAAAAACCATAGTAATTCCGGAGGTTACTCCTGGAAGACTTAAGGGAAAAATTATCTTTCGGAAGATGGTAAAAGAGTTAGCTCCTAGATCTTCTGCTGCTTCAATCAACTGCCGATCAATTTTACTGAGAACAGAATAAATAGGAAGAACCATAAAAGGTAGAAAATTATAAACCATTCCTAAAACTACTGCCTCTTGAGTATATAAAAGATTTAAAGAGGGGAGTCCAATAAATGACAGAAAAGTATTTATTAAACCCCGTCTTTCCAATAAGGTCATCCAGGCATAAGTACGAAGCAGAAAATTCATCCACATTGGAATAACAAATAAAAGAACCATTATATTTTTCTTTTTAAAATCTCTTCCTGCTAGGATCATTGCCATCGGATAACCTAGCAATAAACAAAGAACTGTGCTGATCAAAGCCAGGTAAACTGAACGTATGAAAACTTTTATATATATTGGCTCCAGGAATCTTTTGTATTGTTTTAAAGTAAAGGCCAATCCTTCGTCCGTTCGTATTGTTATACTGTAAAAAAATACCAGAATCAAAGGGATTAGAATGAAGAATAACATCCAGATAATATAAGGGTATGATAACCATTTTTTCTTCATTTCGCCATCACCCTTTTCATAATATGAATATCATTGGGTAGAATGAGTAAACCAACGCTTGAACCAACTGGAGCCATCGCAGTACTATGGATCTTCCAGCGGATTCCATTACTTTGCACTAACATTTCATAGTGTACACCCTTAAAAGTAACTGATTTAACTTCGCCTTTCAGGTTACTTTCTTCTTCGGAAACTACTTTAATATCTTCAGGACGAATAACTACATCAACTGGTTCCTGCTCATTAAAACCTTTATCTACGCATTCAAAATGATACCCGGCAAAGCTAACAAAATAATCATGAAGCATGATTCCCTCAATAATGTTACTCTCGCCAATAAAATCTGCGACAAAGGAGTTCTTAGGTTCATTATAAATATCAAGCGGAGAACCAATTTGTTGAATGATCCCATCTTTCATTACCACGATTGTGTCAGACATCGTAAGTGCTTCTTCCTGGTCGTGAGTAACATAAATAAAGGTAATCCCTAGTCTTTTTTGCATATTCTTCAATTCGATCTGCATGTCTTGTCTTAATTTAAGATCAAGAGCACCTAGTGGTTCATCCAAAAGTAAAACCTCTGGTTCATTTACTAGTGCTCTGGCGATTGCAATTCTTTGTTGTTGGCCGCCACTTAAGGAATCAATGTCTCGATTTTCATATCCGGAAAGGTTTACTAAATGAAGAATGTTACGGACTTTCTTTTCAATAATTTTTTTATCCGTTTTTTTAATTTTTAATCCAAAAGCTATATTCTCAAAGACATTCATATGTGGAAAGAGGGCATATTTTTGAAATACGGTATTAACTTTACGTTTAAACGGAGGAAGGGAATTGATTTTTACACCATCAAATAAAATATCTCCGCTGTTAGGCTCTTCAAAACCGCCAATAATCCGAAGAGTGGTAGTTTTTCCACAGCCACTTGGCCCTAAGAGAGTTAAAAATTCATTTTTTCTAATTTTTAGATTAATACTTTTAAGTATTTCATCTTCATCAAATTTTTTTGAAAGATTAATAAGCTCAATAATGTTTTGAAGCATGTCACTTCCCCCTTACTAATAAATTTTATATCAAGAATTCCATCCAGGAAAAAAGTCAAATTTAGAAACTAGGAGGTGTGGAAACCCAGAGAATTTTTGCCGCAGTTTTCCCGGCATTTGAAATATAATGATTGATGTTAGGTCGGAAGTAAAAACTCTCGTTTTTCTTTCCTTTTATCTTTTCATTACCGAGGTGAATATAGATACTACCGGAGAGAATATAGCCAAACTCTTCTCCCTCATGAGGGTTATCAATCTCAGTATATCCAGCTGGTTCCAGAATTAATAAAATCGGTTCCATCCGGTTTTTTTGGGAATTGGGAACTAACCAATTAATTTGATATTTCAAATCTGTATTTTCGCGAACAAAGACATCATCATTTTTAAATATTATTTTTTCATCAATTGTTTCATTAAAAAAATCTTTAATATTCGTCCCTAAACATTCTAATATATCAAGAAGTGTAGCGATTGAGGGTGAGGTGAGATCACGTTCTACTTGAGAAATAAAACCTTTAGATAATTCACATCTATTAGCTAGTTCTTCCTGTGTTAGTTGGTTTTTAATCCTTAAACGCTTAATCTTATCGCCAATATGCATGAACAACATCCCATTCTTTACTTTAATAAAATTAAACTTAAAGTTTACCATAACTAAACTGAAACAACGAGAATATTATAAGCATATAAAGATGGTAAGTCAAGAATTATTTTGTGAAAATAAAAAGTAAATAATCATTAAATAGCTAGTATTATTTTTTTTAAAACAAAAACATTAAATTCTGTTATTTTCTCTATGTTGAGTGGGGGTTATGAAGTTAAATGCAAAATAGAAAAAAAGAGGACTGAAGCCCTCTCTTTTTTCTTAAAAATACATAATTTAAAGAATTGCAAATTTCAATTATTAAAGATTCAACCAGATATCCGAAGCTCTGAGGTTCTGAGGTTCTGAATTCGTGACTTATTGATTTACCCCAGGGAAAACGCTATCGCAGGCTTTCACGATTTCCCCTGGTGTCTAAAGTAGTCACGAATTCAGATAATCCGTGACTTATTGATTTACCCCATGTTTCTTTTTGGCAAATAATAAAAAATATAATAACATGAAGTATCCAATCAAAGCAAGTAAAGTATAAGCATACATTACAGGTTGGTTAGTTATATAACCGAAGATCGGAATATTTAAGATCATCATTAAAGGGAACCCGAAAAAAAGGCCAACGCCACTACCAAGTACTAAATTCTCTGCTACCTGTGATTCAAATCCAGGATCTACTTCGCGAAGTAAAGCCATGCCTGTAGATATTGTCCCGGTAAGCATTCCATACAGAGCTAAAATATTTTCGAGAACATAACCATTGTATATTTTTTTACAAATGTAAGTTAGAAAAAACATCGTTATAAATCCACCGGTAGTTGTAATTAACAAAATTGGTACTAGATATTCTTTTAAGACCGGGATGGAAATAGCAGCAATTGAAGCCACAATCATATAATCAAAGGAAGCCCCAGAGATTCTTTGCAATAAAAAATTGTTAGGATAATTTCGTACCATGAGATTTTTTTTCTTGCAAAAATCAAATATCATCCTCAGTAGTAGAGCAACTAAAGAACCGATAATAAAATGAAACCCCCAGAGTAACTGAGATAAGGTTTGTCCAAAGGTACCTAAGGGGGCGAGAAGGTTTGATATACCTTTTAATAATAAATAAGTTATTAAATAAACAATACCAATTAAAAATAACTGGATGGATATCTTATCAATAGATTCGCTAAGAGGAATCTCTCCGGGTGCATCAGGTTCATACATGATCTTTTGATTTTTTTCTCCGCCGGAATCCAAGGGAGTCATATGGGCTTTTTTAATGAGGAAATTGAGGAGTGGAATTCCACCCAGACAAGCCCAGAGAAAACCAGAGGTAGCAATGGAAAGACCTACATTACCACCGTGGATGAAGCCTAGAGACTCCCATTGCCTTCCGATGGAATAAGCTTGTCCAGGCCCTTGACCAAATCCTAATGGTAACAAAAGTCCCATTGCAGGAAATAGTTTTGGGAAAATTGTATAAGACAAGAGTAGAGAAAGAGAGAAACCAATGATTCCTTGGATTAAATAGGTTGAAACAATCAGAATTCCAGTATTTTTGATCTCTTTATTTTTCTTTCGTTCTCTATCTTTAAGAGTGAGGGAGATAAAACCTATCGCCATGAGGTGGTAAACGATTTCTCCCAAACGATCGGTGTTTAAATTAACAATTTTAAGAAGATCAGGCCCTAATATTAGTCCAATAAAACCAGCGATCATGGCATTTGGAATCAGGTATTTTTGAAAAAAAACAAATTTTCGTTTTAGAAAGGTTCCTAATCCCAAAAAGAGCGATAACAATGTAAAATCAAGAATGTAATCCCATTCCATACTCATGATATTACTCCCTCCATATTAAAGATTAAAGATAATAATTCCTGAATTTGATAGATAGCTAACAGTTTAAAACGAATTATAACACATCTATCGGCAAATTTCAGAGTTTTTTAAGCCTTAATTGAAATTTACAACATATGAGGGGATTGCATAATGCAGCTTGAATCTCGTCGTTGGTCGGTCTCACATTTCGCCTTTTATTTATACCAAGGAAAACGCTACCGCAAGCTTTCACGATTTTCCTTGGTGTTTTAAGGTAGACGAAAAATGAGATTAGTCTCACATTTCGCCTTTTATTCATACCAGCGACAAGCGACGAGTATCGAGATCTATTTTCTAGGTAGTCGCCCACGCTGGCTACCGCCTGCGCACATGAAATGATGAAAATATAAGCCAGGTGGGTCGACAGGCATCGGAGGTGCTTAAATTGGTTGTTCACGCCGACTTCTGCTGTACACGCCAGTGTTTTAATCAAGGTCGGGTGAATCAACAAGTTGTTCATGCTGGTTT
>DIPO01000081.1:0-22156 GCA_002427045.1 Firmicutes bacterium UBA5486 | reverse complement strand
ACTAGGGCTATTTTCTAGGTAGAATTTTGCGTAAAAAAGGTATATTATTGTTTTTGGCGAATTACTAATAGTAAAAAAAGGAGGTATTATTTATGAGTGATGCAAAATTTCGGGCAAACGTAAATACTATTTTATTTAACGCATTTTCAGTAATTTCAGTGTTTTTCCTACTTAATCCCTTTATAAAAAAAGCAACAGATACCATTACTATTAATGGTAATAGAATTCATTTTGACCAGGGGTGGTTGACAACTTACCTTTTTACCTTATTAATTACTTTTTTCCTTGCTATATTATTAAAGGATAAAAGGCAAATCTGGCTTACTACGATTGGTGTGCTTTTGGGTTCATTACCCCTTTTGGAGCAGTATAATTTTCCGGTTACAGCTAAGCTTGGGAAAACCTTGGGCCAACAAGGTGGAGCTAACATAGAAATTTATATTCCATATTTAGCAATTATCGTGGGAATATTAATTGTTTTTGGGTTATTAAAAGGGGCTAATAAAGTTTTTAAATGAGTTTAATATGTTTATTTAAACTCTCACTATTGATTATTGCTCCCTAAATAACAAAGGAGAGTCCCTTCCGAATGTAAAGGTCTCTCCTTTTTTTGCTTTTTATGCTATAATCAAATTTACGATGGTTTCTACTATTAAAAAACTTCCCAAATTCCTGGGTCTTCATATCCTAGACGCCAAATAGCAACGCCTCGGAGATTATACTTGTTTACTAGTTTCATCTTGGCGGCAGTACTATAGCGATTTTCATACCAGACCTCATGTTTTACTCCGGATTTTGTGTAAGTAAAATAAGGGGTTTGGTAATGATCATGCCATTTGGGGGTTACCTTATATTGGTTAATCAAGGACTCGATTGCCGGGTAATTTAAGGCTTTACCTGTTCGATTGTTCCAAACATATCCATAAGCTGCTATTCCCATTACCAATTTTTGTGGTGGGAAATACCGAAGGGAATAACGGAGAACATTTTCAACCCATTCTTGAGAAGCTACTGGGCCTGCTGGACCTTTAGCATAGTGCTGGTCATAAGTCATAACTACTCCCATGTCAAGGTAAGGGGCTATTGCTTGATAATCGTAAGCTCCTGACCAGGATGACCATTCCTCGGTTGCTGTTTTGGCAGGAAGAGCAGCGGTTACTAAATAATCATGAGAATGTAAGACTGATGCTAGTTCTCGGAAAAATGCTGTCAGATAGGGACGGTCTCGCGAAGGGACACCTTCAAAATCAATATTAACACCGGAATATCCTTCTTCTTTGATTAGACGAAGAATTTTACTGATTGTTCTACTTCTGGCCGATTTATTTCTTAGCATAGTACTAATTACTTCTTTGCTGAAATTAGAGGAATTAATATTAGTAACTACTGCTAATACTTTAATTCCTTTAGCATTGGCAGCCTGGGTTAGTTGGGTTTTATTCTGCCCTAAAATATTTCCGTTTTTATCGACCCGGTAAAGAAAAGGCGCAATGTGAGTAATCTTATCAGTATTGCCGGCGAAAGACTGTAGTGCCCTGGGATCGCCCTTATAGCTTTCGGCATAGTAACCTAAAACTTCTTTCCGATTAGTTGTTGAAGGTTTAGCAAAATAAGTAGGCTTAGCTGCCCAGGTTACAATCCAGCCGGAATTACCGTTTTCATCTGAAACTTTATACCATCCATCCTTTTCTTGATTAATGGTGATGACAGAACCTTTAGTCAGTTTTCGAACAACCGAAGAATTAGTAGTTGGTTCGGTACGCATATTAACAAGATCTGTGGAGATTACTGCTGTTTGTAATAAGACCGAATTGCTTTGAGAGTTTTTATTATCTTTTATTGCAGGAAACTGAGGATCAACAGCTTTGCTGTTTCCACCAAACAGAGAGGTGGAAAGGTATATAATAAGTGCGAGGATTGTAGTAAGTATGTTTTGTTCCATTTAGTGATCCTCCATCATGTTAACATAAATTGTGATATTGCAAAATTCTACGTAATACTTGAAATACCTTTATGTATATATCCCCAGTCTGGCATGGTATTACCAATCTTTTGCCCTTTCTAATATAAGCTTTTATTTTCTCTCGAGATGCTTAAATAAAGAACAGCTCAACTCATGATAGTAATTATTTGAGATAGTTGAGGGAATTACCATAATGGTATTGCGCTCAAAATTAAATTATGCAATTCCCTCAATTTAATAATTTAAAAGGAATTCTATAGCTCATCACGAACTTAGTCAATTCAGAAAACCTGGTAAAAACTTTTAGAAAAGAGATGTTTTATTCATTAAAGAAGTACTCATAATAGGATTAAAGATACTTTAAAGCAATGAGGTGTTTTAATTAATGTTTAAGCGAACAATTCTAGATTGTGGATTGCCTGTAGTCTGTGAAAATATACCATATGTCCGTTCGGTTGCCATGGGTTTTTGGGTGGCTTGTGGTTCAAGAAATGAAAGCCCGCACGAACAGGGAATTTCACATTTAATTGAACATATGGCCTTCAAAGGAACAAACAATCGTTCTGCCAGAGAAATTGCTGAGAGTATTGATGCGGTAGGTGGTCATTTAAATGCTTTTACAACTAAGGAGTATACGTGTTTTTATGTCAAAATCCTGGATAAACATTTTCAGTTGGGGATTGATCTCTTAGCCGATTTAGTAATAAATTCTTTGTTATCCTCGGAAGATTTGGAAAAAGAGAAGAATGTTGTTTTAGAAGAGATAAAATTATACGAAGATTCTCCGGATGAACTAGTCTTTGATCTTTTAACACAAACTATATTAAATGGACATCCTTTAGGCCACCCTATCCTTGGGACTCCTGAAACTATTAAAAACTTAAATCGTAATGATTTGGTACAATATAAGGAGCGTTTTTATACTCCAGCCAATTCTTGTCTGGCGATTGCAGGAAATATAGATTTTGAACAGATTATCAAAGAGTGTAATCTGTTTTGGACTAAACTTAAAGGAAAGCTCTACCCTGAGGAAAGTATACCTTTAAAAATTCAAGGGAAAAGTTGTTTGCGTAATAAAGATACTGAACAGGTCCACCTTTGTGTAGGGGTTCCTGGATTTTCTAGGCAGCATGAAGATCGATATACATTGTTACTTCTTAATACTATATTAGGTGGTAGTTCTTCATCCAGGCTTTTTCAAGAGTTAAGGGAAGAAAGAGGTTTGGTCTATTCTACTGGTACTTATTATGCTACTTTTCGTGATACCGGACTTTTTACAATCTACGCGGGAACCAGTCCTAAATATTTTTCCGAGGTTCTTAAAATAATATCCAGCGAAATAAACGATTTAAAAGAAAACCAAATTTTAGAAGAGGAATTAAACCGAGCAAAGGAACAAGTTAAAGGAAATCTCTGGCTCAGTCTGGAGAATACCACTAATCGGATGAGTAGGTTAGCTAAATCTGAGTTGTTTTATGGGGAATTTATTACTCCGGAGGAAGTACTAAAACGGGTGAATGCTGTTTCGGCAGATGATCTTATTCGCGTTTCACGTGCAATTTTTAAAGAAGAACTTTTAACTTTAACCGCAATTGGCCCATTTAAAGAGGAAGATGATTTTTATTTGAGGGAATTGCAAACTTACCTTTGACATCCATCCTATTTTGGATAATTGAAGGAATTGTATATTTACCTTAAACTAAACTATGCAATTCCTCAAAATTAGAAAGATGGAAGTGATTGACTATGGAAAAAATTAAAGTTGCAGTAAAAAAACTATCTCATGCAAAAGACTTACCATTACCGGAGTATATGACTGCAGGAGCTTCGGGATTAGATCTTATGGCAGCAATTGAAGATGAGGTTACTATTGCTTCGGGAGACTTTTTACTTGTTCCTACGGGTTTGGCGATATCACTCCCGGAAGGCTATGAAGCTCAGGTTCGACCAAGAAGCGGGCTAGCAGCTAAGCATGGGGTCACCGTTTTAAATGCTCCCGGAACTATTGATAGTGATTATCGTGGTGAAATAAAGGTTATTCTAATCAACCATGGAGAAAAAAATTATAAAGTGAGAAGAGGAGATCGTATTGCCCAGTTAGTTATTTCTCCGGTGACGCGGCTGGAGTGGGTTAACTTTGCTCTGCTAGATTCTACAGATAGAGGAACAGGTGGCTTTGGGCATACCGGAGAAAGGTAATACTAAGATTACTTTATTAGAGTTTATTTAATTGTGGTTGGAATAATTAGCTCAACAAGCCCAATAATTAAAGAGGATAAAACTAGACCTAACCAGGAAATATTTACATCAGGTAGAAACAGTTTAATTAAGGTTAATCCGATAAAGGAAATGACAAAACTGTTCAAACCGTAGGTATAAGGTAGGGACTTTCTTTTTAGGATTAAGATTTCGCTAAGAAACCCAAAGCTGGTAATGGTAAATCCAACTAAAAAAGAAGTGGATAAAGGAAGAACAGAGCAACCAGGCAGGAGATAACCGATTAATAATAAAACTAAAGAGACAGTAGTCAATCTGCTAATCATTCTTAGCCAGGACAATTCCTAAACATCTCCTTTCTAATTTATTGTCTCCGTTTTTTTCTTTCTTAAATCCGGTTATCAAAATTAAGGCAACTAAAGACTTTCTTTTTCGTTTACATTTTATAGAGAAGATCTCTAACCTTGTTGTTGGAGGCTCGACTCAAGTTTTTGGAAAATATTAATTAGAGAAATTGTTATAATTAGCTTCTTTAGATTGGAGGAATTTATAATGTCTAGGCCTGTGGTGGCAATTGTTGGCCGTCCTAATGTAGGAAAGTCGACTTTATTCAATAGAATAATTGGGGAAAGACTGGCAATTGTGAAAGATGTTCCTGGGGTAACTAGAGATCGTCTTTATCGTGAAGCCCAATGGCTGGAGAAACCTTTTATTCTTGTAGATACTGGTGGAATTACTAAAGAACAGGACCCCCTTAAACAAGAGGTCTATACTCAAGCTTATTTAGCAATCGAAGAAGCTGATGTGATTTTGTTTGTAGTTGATGTAAAAGAGGGTCTTCACCCGTTAGATCGGGAGGTTGCTCAGATTTTGAGGCGGACTAGTAAACCTGTGATTTTAGTTGGTAATAAGGCTGATCGCTATGATGTAGCTTTAAAAAGTGATTTTTATACCCTGGGGTTTGGAGCGGCTATCCTAGTCTCAGCGGAACATGGTCTAAATATTGGTGACCTTTTAGACAATGTAGTTAAAGAGTTTCACGTTCAAGATGGTGAGGAGGATGACTCGATCAAGGTGGCTCTGATTGGAAGGCCTAATTCAGGAAAATCATCGCTGCTCAATGCAATCCTAGGAGAACAACGAGTAATTGTTAGTCCCATCCCTGGAACTACTAGAGATGCTATTGATACTCCTTTTATTTTTGAAGAACAAGAGTATCTCTTAATTGATACTGCTGGGATCAGAAGAAAAGCCCGAGTTGAAGAGGCGGTAGAATATTATAGTGTCCTTAGAGCCATCCGGGCTGTAGAAAGAGCCGATGTTGTGTTGGTAGTTTTGGATGCAACTGATTTTTTGGCAGAACAGGATAAAAAAGTAGCTGGAATCGCTCATGAGGCTGGTAAAGCGATAATTATACTTGTAAACAAATGGGATCTAGTAAAGAAAGATAACCGTACAGCCCAAGAATTTGAGGAAAAAGTTCGGCGAGAACTCTCATTTGTAGATTATGCTCCTCTGCTTTATGTTTCAGCAAAAACAGGTCAAAGGGTAGGTAGGATTATTCCTGAAGTTTTTGCGGTAGCTAATGAATATACCAGAAGAGTTTCTACCCGGATGTTAAATGAGGTACTTCGTGAAGCACTTCTTATGCATCAACCTCCTACCCGTAAAGGTAAACAGTTAAAGGTATTCTATGCTACTCAGGTAAAAGTTAAACCGCCTACGATTCAGTTATGGGTAAATGAACCATCTTTAATGCATTTTTCTTTTCAAAGGTATCTAGAGAACAGAATCCGGGAGAATTTTGGGTTTATTGGTTCTCCTCTTCATTTTTTGGTTAGAAAACGGTCGAAAAAAAACGATGGATAAATGTGTACGGAATTGCGTAATTAATTGATTTATAATGTGTCCATAATCTTTGAATGCCTACTAGAAATTCTCTAACATCTGATTATAGGAGTGTATTTGGAAAATTAGGAAATTTCCCCGAGTTAATAAGTTGTCTATTCCGGTTTTACTAAGGACATTAAAAGGATAAAAATAGCACTTTTATTTGTAGCTTACAAAGGTCGTTATTCACACGAGAGACGAGCAAATAGTGATGAGTGGCGAGTGCATTATGCAATTTCCTCAATTATCAACTAAAGATCAAGAGTGAACAGAAGAATATTGCAGGGGTGTATGGAATGCAGAAAATACTAGCAGTTTTTATTAGTTATTTTTTAGGTGGTATTCTAACCGGGGAAGTAATCTCTGCTTTACTAAGGGTAGATCTTAGAAAAAAAGGAAGCGGTAATCCAGGAGCGACTAATGCTTATCGTATATTAGGACCGATTTCAGGGGTAATAGTTTTAGCTGGAGATATGTTAAAGGGAGTTTTTGGCACTATGGTTGGAATTTGGCTTGGAGGCGATGAAATTGCTCCTCTATGTGGATTGGCGGTTATTATCGGTCATAATTGGCCTTTACAATTCAAATTTCAGGGAGGGAAGGGAATAGCAACTTCTTTAGGAGTAATTTCAGTGTTAGTCCCTAAGACTCTCCTGATCATTGCTCCTGTTTGGTTTCTCTGCTTATTAATCTTCGGGTATGTATCGCTTTCTTCATTAGCGGCAGCTTTTGCCCTTCCTTTTAGTTGCCTTCTTTTTTACCCGCAAGAAAAAGCTTTATTCCTTTTTACAGCAGGTGCTTGTGTATTGGCATTTTATCGTCATCGTTCAAATATTAGAAGGATTATTGATGGTACTGAAAACAGATTGATAAGAAAGAAAACTAAGGAGGAATAAACATGAAGATTGGAGTAGTGGGGGCAGGAGGATGGGGAACAGCCTTAGCAAAACTGTTAACAGAAAACGGACACGATGTTACAATTTGGTCGTATGAAGAAGAGACAATGGTTGAGATTAATGAGTCTCACTCTAATCATCGTTTTCTCCCAGATGTTAAACTTCCTGAAACATTAGTTGCTAGTAATGATCCTGAAGTAGTTGCTTCTGAGGCAGAACTTATTACTTTTGTAGTTCCTTCGCAATGGCTTCGTTCGACCTCGAAGATGTTTGCTTCTTTTATTTCCCCTAAAAAGTTGGTGGTAAATGCAGGAAAAGGGATTGAGAATCAGACATTAAAACCTCTTACACAAGTACTCAAAGAAGAATTAGTGGTTCCGGATAACCAGATCATAGTATTATCTGGGCCTAATCACTCAGAGGAAGTAAGTAGGAGGGTCCCTTCAGCTACTGTAGTAGCTGCTTCTGAGCTTAAAATAGCCAAAATAGTTCAAGAAGTCTTTATTTCCTCTTATTTTCGAGTATATACTAACTTGGACCGACTTGGTGTAGAGATGGGTGGCGCTCTAAAGAATGTATTTGCCATGGCTGCTGGGATCTCTGACGGGTTAAATTATGGTGATAATACAAAAGCAGCTTTAGTAACTAGAGCATTAGCAGAGATGCAGCGTTTGGGCGAAACTATGGGAGCTCAAACTCTTACTTTTTCCGGATTATCGGGATTAGGTGATCTATATGTTACTACAGCCAGCAAACATAGTAGGAATGCTTGGGCAGGAAGACAAATTGGCAAAGGCCTTAGTTTGGAAGAGATTTTGGCCTCTACTCCTATGGTAATAGAAGGTGTTCCAACAACTAAAGCAGCTTATTTTCTGGGTAAAAAATATGAAGTAGAACTTCCGATTATTGAAAAAATGTATCAAGTCCTTTTTGAAGGATATTCACCCAGGCAAGCAGTTATTGATTTAATGAATAGAGAACGACGGCATGAAATAGAAAGTATTCTTTAACAAGTTTGGATTTTCCAGTAAACGAATAAAGGGTTAATTTTAGTGGATGACGAATACCCTTTTGTTACCCTGTTGTAGGAAGGAGTGTTGAAAATGAAAAAAAACCTCATTTCAACCTTTTGGGGTATTCTCATCCTTATGTTTATTGGTGTTTTTTTGGTAACTGCTGAGGATCATTTATGGATTATGCGGGTAAAAGATGGCTTTGATTATAAGCAATCATTGTCTGACTGGGAAAAAAAGGTGAACCTTTGTGATAGTTGTCATTTTGAAGAAGGTGTATCTCTTCGTTTTTATGCTTGTTATGACAGCAAATTCCTCTATTTTGGATTTTATGTTACGGATCCATTTCTAGCCTTTAAAGATGATTATTCTTTAGATTTCCAGGAAAGTGATCATCTTAGAATTTACTTTTTACCTTCTGAAAAAGAACCATCACTAAAGCCTTTAGTTCTTTATCTTTTACCGAGCAGTAAAATTAAAGAACCGCTATTCAATATTTCGGGGGGATCCTGGCGTCGTCAATCGATTAAGATTAACTCTGTTCCGGGGGAAAAAAATTATTTCATAACAATGGCCATACCATTGGCAGAACTTAATATTTCAGCCAATTACAAGCAGGAGATCCAAGTACAATTAATGATTAATGATCTTACTTCAAAGGGTAGGAGAAGAAAACTATGGGTCTATGGAGATGGGCCAAAAGACTATAGAAGACTGGTCTTTTCACGGTGATTTGCTTTTTAAATAGAGAGAATTGTATAATTTCCTTAAATATGCATATGACCACAATATATAGTGTTTATCAATAATTGAATTATGTAATTCCTTAAATTAAAGAAAATAATGATTTAAACAACCTTAAAGGGTTGTTTTTTTTGTCCTATTTTTTTTATACCTAACATATAATTAATCTGAATGAGGGTTGGTTACAATTGTAAAATAAAGGAGTTATTCATTTATACAAAGCTAGTAAAATACCTGTTCCAAGTATGTGGTAATAGGGTTCGGGGGGTGTGAATTAAGAAAGTTTGTCTTTAAGGAATTGCACAAATAATTAATTTTAAATTTAACCACAAAAAAACGATTGCCCTACTAGGGATTCTCTAATCTTAATATTTTGGATTCATCACAGATTTAATGGATGCCTTTGCAAATTAGAGAATGACAATGACCAATCCCTTTGAAATAAAATTAAACCTTTGTTGTGGTTAAAAACAGGGTAATAATGCAATTCCCATCTTAGGATAAAAGAAGAAAAGGGGGGAGGAGGATGGAACGGTTTGATATCTTTAAAGATATCGCCGAACGCACGGATGGAAATATCTATATTGGTGTAGTAGGGCCGGTACGGACAGGGAAGTCAACTTTTATAAAACGGTTTATGGAATTAATGGTTTTACCAAATATTGAAGATCCTTTTTATCGGGAACGAGCTCAGGATGAAATGCCACAAAGTGGTGCCGGAAGAACTATAATGACTACAGAGCCAAAATTTATTCCGGATGAGGCTATTCCTCTAAAGTTTGATAATGTGGAACTTCAAGTTCGATTGGTAGACTGTGTAGGTTATACTGTAGAAGGGGCCAGAGGTTATATGGATGAAAAGGGCCCGAGAATGGTACTTACTCCTTGGGATTCTACACCTGTTACTTTTCAAGTAGCAGCAGAGATGGGAACAAAAAAAGTAATTCGCGATCATTCTACGATCGGATTAGTAGTAACTACAGATGGCAGTATAACTGAGATTCCCCGGAATAATTATATTTTGGCGGAAGAAAGGGTTGTAAGTGAACTTTTGGCTTTAGGCAAACCCTTTGTTGTACTTGTTAATTCTATTCATCCCCAAAACAAAGAAACGCAGGAACTGGTAGAAGAATTAAGAATTAAATATAATGTACCTGTGCTTGCCGTGGATTGTCTTCAAATGGAACAATCTGATGTTAATCTAATAATTCAAAGTATTTTGGAAATGTTTCCGGTACAAGAGATTCAAGTGGAATTTGCTGATTGGATCGAAGAACTCCATCATCAGCATTGGCTGCGTAGCACATATGAAGAGGCAGTTTTTGCAGCAGTAGCTGAAATTGAAAAGGTAAAAGATGTGGAGAAAGCTCTAGGTATTTTGGAAGAGACTGATAATATGGAGAAGATTTCTCTTTCTAAGGTTGATTTAGGAAAAGGTACTATTATCATTAGTATTGGGTCACCAGAAGGCCTATTCTATCAGATATTACAAGAGATTACTGGTTTGGACTTAAAGAGTAATGGTGACTTGCTCCGGAATATACAGGAACTGGCTTCAATAAAAAACGAGTACCAAAAAATCGCGGTAGCTTTGCATCAAGTTAAAGAACTAGGGTATGGTTTAGTTATGCCGCAGATGGAAGAGATAGAATTTGCCGAGCCTCAATTAATTCAGCAGGGAAGTCGATGTGGGGTTAAAATTAGAGCTTCGGCTCCATCGTATCATTTTATTAAAGCTCAGATTCATACAGAAGTTAACCCGGTGGTAGGAACGGAAAAACAAGGAGAGGAATTTATTAAGTTTTTAACTGAAGAATTTGAAAAAAATCCGGAAGGTATATGGAAAACTGAGTTTTTCGGGAAAAGTTTACAAGAACTAGTTAATGAAGGAATTCAAGCTAAACTCCATCGGATGCCAGCAAATGCTCAGGATAAATTACAAGAAACTTTAAGTAAAATATTAAATGAAGGAAGTGGAGGGTTAATCTGCATTATTATTTAAAAACCCCAGCTACAAGAGGAAAGCCGTGTTAATATCACGGCTTTTATTTTTTATTTACTAAAAATACAGAGCGAAAGTTGATGACTACTGAATTAAAGTGAATATTTTTGTTTAGACAGAAGGAGAACGGGGAATTATCTAGAATAGATAAATGGCAATTTACATGGTAACTATAGATAAGTAGTTTCCATAATGTATGTTATGCACCGGAAGGAGGTGACGTTGATGACAAAAACAGAATTGATCGACAGTGTAGCTGAGAAAAGTGGTTTAACAAAAAAAGATTCCGGTAAAGCCGTAGATGCTGTTCTTTCTGCAATGACTGAAGCGCTAAGTAATGGAGAAAAAGTACAATTGGTTGGTTTTGGCAGCTTTGAAGTAAGACAGAGAAGTGCTCGTACTGGACGTAATCCTCAGACTGGAGCAGTAATAGAAATTAAAGCCCGAAAGGTACCGGTCTTTAAACCGGGTAAAGCATTAAAAGAGGCAGTTGATAAGTAGTTTTTTAAGAAATAACCCGGATAAATTGTTAGTCATTCTTCCGGTGGAGTATCGATCCTAATTGTTGTACTTACAAACAAAGGCCTCCCGTTTTAGGGGGCCTTTTATCCTTTTTATTTTTGAAAATAACATGGAACTGAATATTTGTTTTTTCGTTTCCTATAAATAAATAGAGATTCTTTCACAACTTTGGAGGAGATAATAGAATGGAATTCAAAAAAATTGTTCGAGAGATCTTAGAGGTTATTATACCCGCCCTATTGTTATTCCTTGTTTTGAGAGCATTCATTGTAGAAGCTAGATATGTTCCTAGCCCTTCTATGCGCCCAACAATAATTGAATGGGACCGTTTTTTAGTAGAAAAAGTTTCTTATCGATTTCGCGAGCCGCGACGGGGTGATATTATTGTCTTTCATCCAAACGAGAAAGCTAATAATTTAGCCAATGAAGAAAAAGTTCGGAGGGGGGAGCGTCCAGTTTCCCTTAATGATTTTATAAAACGTATTATTGGCTTACCTGGAGAAACTATAGAGATCAAAGAAGGGACGGTTTATGTTAATGGGGTGCCCTTGGAAGAAGATTATATTACTTCTGAACGCCGTCCTATCTACGAATATGGTCCAGTGAGCATCCCGGAAGGAGAATATTTTGTTTTAGGCGATAATAGAAACCAAAGTTGGGATAGTCATTATTGGGGTTTTGTTCCAAGAAAAAATATAGTGGGACGTGCCTTCTGGCGTTTCTGGCCACTTAAACGAATGGAAGTAATTAGATGACCCCGTTTTTTTTGATGAGTGCATTTTGTGACTCATCGTTGATCGCTTGTTATTTATGTTGATTGATAGCTATGCTAGCTAGTTCTTGATATTACTTGCCCTAGCTAGGCTGGGTATAGAATAGAAGCCTAACTAAATTAGGAAGGTACGAAAAGACCTATGGCTTTATTTAAAAATGTTATTCTTTTATTTGAGGGAATTCATAATTACCTTTGGTATCCATTCAACCACAATTGTGTTTAGCTATTATTCAAGGGAATTATCTAATTTACAAAGAGACCCCTTTAATCATAAAATATTGTTAGACAATTACTAGTGAGGCTATCAATATATTGTGGCTGAATATTAAATAATTGAATTATGCAATTCCTTAATTTAGAAGAACTGTCTAAAGGAGTTATGATTATGCGATTACAGCAGTTTACCCTTGGTGATCTGGCAGTTAACACATACCTTTTATGGGATGAAGAGACTTTAGAGGCTATTTGTATAGATCCTGGCGCGCCAGTTGGAGAAATAATTAAGGTAATAAAAGAGGAAAATCTTAAGTTAAATCATATCCTCCTAACCCATGGGCACTGCGATCATTTTTTAGGAGTAAGTGAACTTCAGGCAGCAACAAGAGCTTTAGTACTAATTCATTCCGCAGATGCTGCTATGTTAAGCAACCCAACACTTAACCTTTCCTCATTTTTTGGCAAAGAGTTGGCAATTAAAGCTGATACTCTGCTAGAAGATGGTGATGTTCTATGTTTGGGTTCTAAAATGCTTAGGATTATCCATACCCCCGGTCATACTCCGGGAGGAATCTTTCTGGTTGGGCCTGGACTAATATTTACCGGGGATACTATTTTTGCAGGAAGTATAGGCCGGACCGACTTTCCTGGAGGTGATCAAAAAGTTTTAGCTCGCAGCCTTACTACTTTACTTCAGTTCTCTGATGAGACAAGGCTTTTTCCCGGACATGGAATGAAAACTATATTAGGACGAGAAAAATATTTTAACCCTTTTCTCAAGAATAAGGTGGAGGATTAGATGGCTTCATATTATTTTGCTTGTAATCTACCGAATAACCAGAAGAATATGGAGAATATGGTTACAGCTCTAGATCCTTCTGCTGATTTTTTAAATAGTAAGCATGCCGATTATCAAGTAGAAATCCGAGTTAAAATCGATGGTAAGGCTGTTACCTGTCAGTGTAAGATTGATGGTTTAAAACAGGCAGAGATATTTTTCTATGATCCAGAGTTAACTGATCCTTGTTATGGGTTAGGTGAAGTGGAGCGGTTACAAAAAGAAATTGTTCGTCGAGGTATTGTAGAACTTTTCTCTAAGATTGGTCGGAAAAAACCTCCGTGGGGAATTCTAACTGGTGTACGTCCTAGTAAGATCTACCATTATCTTCGAGACCAGGGATATAATTCTGGTGAAATAAAGCAAAAATTAGAAAAACACTATTTACTATCACCAGAAAAAGCTTTACTCTTGACTGAGGTGGGGGAAGTCCAAAGGCCATGGTTAGAACGGACTAAAAATAAATTAAATATCTATATTGGTATTCCTTTTTGTCCAACAAAATGTTTTTATTGTTCCTTTGCTTCCTATCCATTAGAAACTCACGCTCATTTGCTTAAGGGTTTTTTGGAGGCTCTCTACTTTGAGATTGAAGAGATTGGAAAAGCATATCAAAAAACGGACTATTCTTTAGCAAGTATCTATATTGGTGGTGGAACACCTACTGTTCTTGACCATTGTCAACTAAAAAGTCTTCTTGCACATATTAGTCAGAACCTGCCTGTAGCTGATCTGCCGGAGTTTACAGTAGAGGCGGGGAGGCCTGACACTTTAGATCTAGAAAAACTAAAGATTTTAAAGAATTATGGTGTGACCCGGGTAAGTGTTAATCCACAAACGATGAATCCACGAACTTTGGCTAAAATAGGCAGAAAACACACTCCGAGTGCGATTGAAGAAACTGTAAAAATGGTTGATCAAGTAGAAATTCCCTGCTTGAATATGGATATGATTATTGGATTACCGGGAGAGGGGGTAGAAGACTGGGAGAACACCCTAGAGAAGGTTTTATCATTTAAGCCTCAAAATATTACTATCCATACTTTAGCTCCTAAGCGGGCTGCATTATGGGATTTTTCTCAAGTAGAGAACCAGGTTAAGGAAGAGAATGTTTCTCGATGGTTAGGTCAGGTTTATTCACGATTGAAAACTAAGGAGTATTATCCTTATTATCTTTATCGGCAAAGGAGAATTATTGCTGGGCAAGAAAATATTGGATATACTCTTAAGGGATGGGAAGGGATTTACAATATCCTGATGATGGAGGAACGTTCTACGGTATTAGGTTTAGGGGGGGGCGGTATGACAAAATGGTATGATCCTTTGACTCTTAATGTAGAACGTTTTCCTAATCCTAAATGTCCTGCTACCTACCAGGGGAGAATTAAAGAATTAGTGGAGGAAAAAGTAAATAAGCTACTGCGGAGTGTTGATTGACAACAGAAAGAGCTTTAGGTACAATAGGGAGAAGAAATCATTTGTTTCCTTTTGTTTTAATATTTTTGAGCTACCGAATTAAGGAATTGCATAATTGAATGATTAAAATTTGACCATAAAACCTTGATTATATTATGTTCAAATCAATGCCGGAGGTAATTATGCAATGGTCTAGAATGTAAAATAACAAATTAAGGAGGAATTTTTTTGGCTGGTATAATGAATCTTCGCCGGTTGTCGAAATCGCTAGTAAAACCGGTTGTTATTATTTTAGTTTTAGCGATGTGTATAGGTCTATTCTATGCTTTCCCGCGATTAGGTGGTACAGATGATAGTTACCTCTATAAAGGACCTTCTGTTCGGGTAAATGGGGTAAAAGTAAAAGATAAAGAGTTTAATGATATTTATATCCGCTTTCTACAGCAGTTTAGTTCTTCAATGAGTGAAGAAGAGATGAAAGAAAGAACTCTGGAATACCTTATTGACCAGGAAATAATTAAGCAGGCTATTAAAGCTAGAAAAATTACTGTATCAAATCAAGAGATTGATGATTTATTAACGAAAATCAAAATTTATAACCAGATTGATACAGAAGAAGAAATGCAGATGCTGATTAAGCAGGTCGGAACTAAGAATCTTAAAGAACTCAAAGAGATACTAAGGCAGATTCTTGCTGAACAGAAATTATATGTAGATCTAGGTAAAGAACTAGAAATTGAAGTTACTGACGAAGAAATTGTAGAGGCTTATGAACAGATCGATCTTTCCCACATTTTAATTGCTACCAGTTCTTTAGTGAAAGAAAATCCTCTTTCGGAGCGGGAAGCTTTTAAGAAAGCGGAAGATATATTCAAGAAATTAAATGCCGGAGGGGATTTTGAGGCTTTAGCCAAAGAATTCTCAGATGATCTTAGTAATAAAGACCAAGGCGGACATTTAGGTAATGCCAATATTGTGTATTATAAAAGTGCTTTTGTCCCCGAATTTATTGAAGCTGCTTTAAAATTAGATTCTGGCGAGTTTAGTGCTCCAGTTAAGACTCAATTTGGCTACCATATTATTAAAGTAATTGATAAACAATTAGCCGAGGGAGAAGAATGGGAACAAGAAAAAATCAAGATTAGTGATGAAATATTTTCTCGTAAATTTCAGAGCGAAAAGAGAGCAGATTGGTTAAAAGAAGAACGAGAGAAAACAGCAACCATTGAGATTCTTGATCCCATGCTTCTTGGTTATCATCTACAGTTAAAAGAAAAATGGAACGAAGCTGCTCTTGCTTATGAAAAAGCACTAAAAGATAAAAGATACAAAAAAGATTTAAAAACCTTCCTTTCGCTAGCAGAAGCATATAAACAGGCCAGTAACTATGATGCTGCTTTAGATGTTTTTCTACGGCTGCCAGAACGGTTTAAGGATGATTATCAGGTATATCTAGTAAAGGCAGAAATTTATAAAGCTAAGGGCGATCAAGAGCAAGCGAAAGAGGCACTTTTGGGAGCAGAGAAAAAGGCCGGAGACGAAATTTACCTTCTTAAACAAGTACTGGTTAAGATGAATGAGCTTGAATTTACTGAAGAAGCTAAAACTTTAGAAGATAAGATAGCTGTAATTCAAGCTAGAATAGATAAAGAACAAGAAGAGTTTAATAAACTGCTTCAGGAGGAACAAGAAAAAATTGAGACTCATAATCAAGAAGGGATAACAGAGGAATAATAGAGAGTATTACAGAAACTCCGTTAGAAAAATAATTAAAGGGTCGATTCTGGTAACAAGGTGGGTGGGGGGAGTGACCCTTCACCCATTCTTTAATCTTTATTTCATTTGATAGGAAGAGGGATGAACTTGACTACTGCGCCGCGTGGTACTTATGATATAATGCCCCAGGAAGCCTTAATCTGGCAATGGATGGAGGTTAATATCCGTGAGGTTCTCCTTGCATACGGTTATGGTGAAATCCGCACCCCGATTTTTGAACATACAGAGTTATTTCTCCGTGGTATTGGGGAGACCACTGATATTGTAGAAAAAGAAATGTATACATTTTTAGATAAGGGTGGTAGAAGTATTACACTTCGGCCGGAAGGTACTGCTCCAGTAGTACGGGCTTACATTCAACATAAACTACATGGCCAGGGAGGAACAACTAAGCTATTTTATTTAGGGCCGATGTTTAGGCAAGAAAGGCCACAAGCTGGACGGTTTCGTCAATTTCACCAATTTGGAGTTGAACTTTTAGGAGAAGAAACTCCGCTAGCTGATGCGGAAATTATTTTACTGGCTCATGACCTGTACCAGCATCTAGGTTTAACTGAACTTGAAATCTATTTAAACTCTGTTGGCTGTTCAGAATGCCGTGAAGAATATAAGAAAGCTTTAATCGCTTCTCTACAGGCTTCTTCTTCTCAGTTATGTCCTAGTTGTCTTAATCGTTTGGAAAGAAATCCCCTTCGGTTATTGGACTGTAAAAATGATTCTTGTCAGAAAGTTACTGCCAAAACTCCTTCTATCCATGATTTTCTATGTCAGGCCTGTAAAGAACATTTTATTCAGGTTACAACCTTACTTGATCAGGCTAATGTAAAATATGAGATTAAACCCAGATTAGTCAGGGGTTTAGATTATTATACCAGAACCGTATTTGAGGTTGTTAATACCGATCTTGGAGCTCAAAATGCGATTTGTGGTGGGGGGCGCTATGATGGGTTGGTGAAAGAATGTGGAGGGCCTGCTGTTCCAGGGGTAGGTTTTGCCTCTGGTATGGAACGGTTATTCACCACCCTTGAACAAAGTGGGAAACTGCCCGTTTGCTCTAAAGCGCCCCAAGTATATATAATTTCTTTAACCGAGGAGCTTTCGAATGTTGGCTTTAAGATTGCTACTACCTTACGAAGGAATGGTTTCAAAGTTGAACTGGGATTTGAGGTAAAGAGTATGAAAGCTCAAATGAAGGCAGCCAATAAATCAGGTGCTTTCATATGCATAATAATTGGCGAAGATGAATGGAAAGAACGCCAAGTTACGATTAAAAACATGAATGATGGCCAACAAATAAGAGTAGATTTGCCGGATATTGTTGACCAAATTTCTAATTTAATCTCTCCACAAGGAGTAATTAACCAATAAGGGAGGATTATCTTTGTCTACTTGGATGCGAACGCATTATTGCGGAGAATTATCTTCAAATGATGGCGGGAAAACAGTTTGTCTTAATGGCTGGGTAAGCCGCCATCGAAATCTTGGGGGATTATTATTTATTGATTTAAGAGACCGTACTGGGTTAGTGCAGGTGGTTTTTAATCCCGATTCTGGCGAAGAACTTTTTAAAACTGCTGAAACCCTACGGAACGAATTTGTTATTATGGTAAAAGGAAGAGTAGAAAAAAGACCTGAAGATATGGTTAATTTGGATCTTTCTACCGGAGAGATTGAAGTTTATGCTGAGGAACTGCTCATCTTTAATCAAGCTAAAACCCCTCCTATCTATGTAGAAGACCAAGCCAAAGTAGAAGAAGCACTCCGTTTACGTTACCGGTACTTAGACCTTCGCCGGCCAGAAATGCAGAAGAATCTTCAGTTGCGTCATCGTGTTACGAAATTAATTCGTGACTTTTTAGATGAAAAGGGTTTTTGGGAGATCGAGACTCCAATGTTAACGCGGAGTACTCCGGAAGGTGCCAGGGACTTTTTGGTTCCAAGCAGGGTAAATCCAGGTAAGTTTTATGCTTTGCCTCAATCTCCACAGCTTTTTAAGCAACTTTTAATGGTTAGCGGGATGGAAAAATATTTTCAAATTGCCCGTTGCTTCCGGGATGAAGATCTGCGAGCCGATCGTCAGCCAGAGTTTACTCAGATCGACATAGAACTCTCCTTTACCGATCGGGATACCATTTTAAACTTAATGGAAGAGATGATTGCTTTTCTATTTCAAGAATTAAAGGGAATCACACTGCCCAGGCCTTTCCCACGGATGGATTATGAAGAAGCCATGGAAAGGTATGGAAGTGACAAGCCGGATACCAGATTCAAACTGGAATTAGTCAATATTTCCTGTTTAGTTGCTGATTCAGAGTTTGCTGTTTTTCGTAATATTGTAGCTAAAGGGGGAAGAGTAGTTGCACTTAATCTTCCCGGATGTGGTGATTATTCCCGAAAACAGCTGGATGAACTAACAAAGATCGCTGCTAAGTATGGAGCAAAGGGACTTGCTTATTTTGCTCTTACCGAAGGCAAAGTAAAATCAGCAATTGCAAAATTCTTTACTCAAGGGCAGCTTGATACGGTAATCCAAAAAATGGGGGCCCAAGAAGGCGATCTAATTATTATGATTGCTGATCAAGATCCTAAACTAGCACATACAGCGATGGGGGCATTACGTTTAGAATTTGGTCAGCGCCTAAATTTAATTCCAGATGATATCTTTAAATTCCTATGGGTGGTAAATTTTCCTTTATTAGAATATGACAATAAAGAAGAAAGGTTTGTAGCTGTTCATCATCCATTTACCTCACCACTTGCTGAAGAGGTTGATCTTTTAGATGATGAACCGGAAAAAGTCCGTGCTGCTTCTTATGATCTAGTACTCAATGGTATAGAATTGGGAGGTGGAAGCATCCGTATCCACCAGCGTTCTGTCCAGGAAAAGGTCTTTGGTGCCTTAGGTTTTTCACCGGAACAATCTAAAGAAAAGTTTGGTTTTCTTTTGGAAGCCTTTGAATATGGTACTCCGCCACATGGTGGAATTGCATTTGGGCTTGACCGTTTAGTAATGATCCTTGCTGGAGCTTCCAGTCTCCGGGAAGTAATAGCTTTTCCGAAGACCACTAGTGCTACTTGTTTGCTTACTGAGGCTCCTTCTGAGGTTGATGCGAAGCAGTTACGTGACTTACATATAAATACTTCCATTTTAAAGAAAGCTCCTAAACCCTTGCACGAATAAGCTTCTTTATGGTATTATGATAATAAGAAATAAGGGTTAAACCCTGCTGTGCACGTATGAAGCTGATGTTATGAACCAACACTTTTACCTAGGGAGCTTAGCTCCGGTTGTAGCGTGTAAGCCTTCTTGAAGGGACACACAAAGCATCCGGGAGGCACCCACCTGCAAGAGCGGGTTCAGGTAATCTTCAGCCCAAACGACATGGCGGGGTTTATTTTTTAAAATCTACGGCCGTCCGGGGGTAGTTAGAGAAAATGGATATAAAATTAAGTAAAAAAGCATATCGACAAAAATATGGAGAAGAAATTAAAAAGCTTTCTCCGGAAGTGGTAGATCAGAAGAGTAGTATTATTTGCCACCGGGCACTTACTTTTCCATTGTTAAGTGAAGCCAAGACCGTTGGGGCCTATGTTTCATTTAGAAATGAAGTTAAAACTTACGATTTATTAAATCATTTGTTACGGCGGGGCTTTTATTTAACACTTCCGGTAGTGAACACTTTAGAGCATACGATGGAGTTTCGAGAAATTGAGAAGCTACAAGACTTATTACCGGGTGCCTTAGGAATTAAGGAACCCAAAACGGGTTGTTACTGCCATCCAGAAGAGATTGAACTTTTTTTTATTCCGGGGGTGGCTTTTGATTTTCAAGGTAACAGATTAGGGCGGGGAGCGGGATACTATGATCATTATCTTTCTAGAGCACGGCCTGATGCCATAAAAGTAGGAATTGCTTTCCAACTACAATTAGCTCCCAAATTGTCGGTGAATGAAAATGATATTAAAATGGATTATATTATTACCGAAGATCAGATCATTGATTGTTGTTAGTAATTTACTTAAGAAAATTGCATAATGCACTTGTAGTTCGTCGCTGGTTACTCGTCTCTCGTTTATAGTAAACTACAAAAGTACTATAAATTTTAAATTAATTCGTTTCTAACTTTGGAAAGGAAGAGATTGAATGCAAAGAATACTGTTGAAAGATGCTACTATATTTTCAATGGCTGGGCCTGTGCTTGAAGATAGTGATCTATTAATAGAAGAAGGTAAGATTGCTGCTGTTGGAAAGAGTATTGATGGTGAAGGTGCAAAGAGTATAGACCTTTCAGGTAAATTTATAACTCCCGGATTTATTGATGCCCATTGTCATATTGGCCTTTTTGAGGATTCCCTTGGCTTTGAAGGTGATGATGGTAATGAGATGACAGATCCAGTAACTCCCCAACTGCGGGCGATCGATGCTATTTATCCAACTGATCGAACCTTTGATGAAGCTTTAGCTGCTGGAGTAACAGTAGCTATTACCGGGCCCGGAAGTGCCAATGTAATTGGTGGCCAGTTTGCTGCGGTTAAAACTTTTGGCCGGACTGTGGAGGAGAAACTACTTTCTGCTCCGGTAGCGATGAAAATAGCTTTTGGAGAAAATCCTAAAAGAGTTTATCATGGGCAGAGAAAATCTCCATCTACTAGAATGGCAACTGCTTCAATTCTCCGGGAAGCATTATTTAAAGCTAAAGAATATATGGAAAAGAAAGAGACCGCAGCTGGAAATTCTGAAAAAACACCTGCTTTTGATTTGAAGTGGGAAGCCTTAATTCCAGTTTTAAAGCGAGAAATCCCTTTAAAGGCACATGCGCACCGAGCTGATGATATTATGACGGCGATTCGAATTGCTGAAGAGTTTGGTCTGCGGATTACTTTGGATCATTGTACAGAAGGGCATCTAATCGCCGATTTACTAGCTGCTAAAGGTTTACCAGCAATCGTGGGCCCTTCTTTTAGTGACCGTTCTAAAGTGGAATTAAGGAATCTTACCTTTGAAACACCGGGAATACTTGCAAAAGCGGGAGTAAAAATCGCAATTATGACGGATTCACCTGTAATTCCTTCACAGTATCTGCCACTTTGTGCGAAATTAGCAGTACGAAACGGGTTAGATGCACAAGAAGCTTTAAAAGCGATTACCATTAATCCTGCCGAAATAGTTGGTATTGCTAATCGGGTTGGTAGCTTAGAAGCAGGGAAAGATGCTGACCTGGTTGTTTTTGATCGTCATCCCTTAGCTTTTGAAGCTGAAGTTGAGATGGTATTCATCAACGGAAAAAGAGTAGTATCCAGGGAATAGGGAAGGCCATAAAAAGATCAAGGGGGGAACTGTTTTTTAGTTCCTCCCTTGATTATTAAAACTACGGAACAAAATAATTATTCCCCAGAGAATTAAGAAGATTGGTATCATATTTTTAGAAATCTGTTTGGGAATAAAATCTTTAAAAATAAAGAATAACCCCAATACAATTAGAATAAATCCACCAGTCCGCAATCTTTTGTCCTTGATTGCGGGGTCAGTCTCTGATGAATTGTTGAAATTTACCTCCTGAGTTTCAGGGGCGTTTTTATCTGGAATAAAGATCCAAGCAATCAGATAAGCAAAAGCAAAAAACCCTCCACTGAAAAAAAAGGCTAATACCCATAATAATCTGACTAAGTTTACGTCTATTTCAAAGTATTCAGCTAGACCACCAGCCACTCCAGCAATCATTTTTTCCGTATCTGATCGGTATAAATGTTTCAAAACAAAAAACCTCCTTTATTGGTTGCCTTCTAAAGACAGTATTTTTTAATTATGCAATTCCCTCAGGTACTAAACTGTATTAAGCTTTTTGCGTTGTGTCTTTTTAAAAGGTCCCAACACAATATATAGTGTT
>DIPO01000009.1:5962-7604 GCA_002427045.1 Firmicutes bacterium UBA5486 | reverse complement strand
CCGTTTTATCGAGAAAGCCTCATAATAAGCAAGTACCATTTATTACTTACGAAATAGATTTTTTTAAAGATTATATTGCTATTAGTGGAAATACCGGTAGAAGTATTGAATCAAGAGAGATGTATTTAATTAATATCAATACTATGGAATTAGAGAGAATAACTAATAATAATGTATCGGATTATAATCCAGTTATTTCCCCAGATAATGAGGCACTTTTGTTTTTACAATCAAATAAAGAGAATACGCAAACATATTTGATGAAATATGATTTTAACAGTAAAGAAATGGATAGAGTAAATACATTTGAGGGTACAAAATATGGCTTATTTCAATGGCTTAATAATAATAGGGCGTTACTGATTAAAAGAGGAGCAGGGATACCTTTTGTTTTAGACTTAAAGACAGGAGTAACCACAGAGATTAGTTTAGATAGAATTTATTCGATAAAAGTATCACCAGACGAAAAAAAGATAGTCTATTTACGTATTAGAAAAACCGAACCTCGTTTTGACTTATATATTTCAGATATTGATGGGAGTAATGTTGAGAAACTGACAGTAGCTGATAATATTGATATTATAGCACCACAATGGTTTGTGGAATAAACGGATGTTAGAGGGACCATAGGGATGGTTTTTTGATAAGATTGGTAAGTAATGCCTTTGCTATATAGTATTATTCCGGACTTTTAGATTCTGGATATCATCCGCCCCTTCTCTCAAGGGGCGATTTTTACATATAAGCTGGGACAGCTGACAGGCATGCACTATCCGAATAGCCGGGAATGGCTGACTTATGAGTATGATTTGATGGGACGGCTAATCGCTATACCCGACTTTGCCGGAACTAAGGCCACTGCTGGTTTCAGCTATGATGAAAACAGCGCCTTGCGTATGGTCAAGAGTGATAATGGAATCACCATGGAGATCCCGGAGATCGGTGGACGGGACAAGAATGGCCATCTCCGTGAGATGTTATATAGCAACGCAACCGGTCAGGAAATTCTACACCTAACTTATGATTACGATAAAACCAACAATATTGTGCGGCGAAATGACAACACCTACGTCTATGACGAACCGAACCGGTTGCAAAAAGCCACCATCTACGGAACATTTGAGGATAGATTCACCAAAGACGATCTGGATATCGGCCAAGCGGACCAAGACTACCATGGATGGAAAGACCCGGAAGTAGACGTCACCGGCCAGACCGAGATTAAATTGGACTACTCTGCCCGGAGTCTCATCTTCAACTTGCGGACCGAAGCGGAGAACATCTCCCGGATCGAGCTGGTTCCAGTTCAAATCCGCCACCGGGTGCCGCTGGAACAGATCGAGATCTTCTTCAAACAAAGCGGGACTGATCCCTTCTATACCAAACTGGATCGCAGTGCTTGGACGGGGAATAAGGATGGGATGCACAAGGCCGGATTATCATCAAACTTAAAACCGTACTTGAGGCGCGACTGCTCAAAGTTCATTGTAACTACGACGATCTGAGTCTTTGGCAGCCACCCATCGACCGGTCGGAGTTTTTCAACACCCCGGAAAAACTGATCACCATCTATCAAAAACTGGTTGCTCGAACCGAAGGCTATGAATATGACGCGCTGGGGAATAGAACCACAGAAAGAATC
>DIPO01000009.1:0-5834 GCA_002427045.1 Firmicutes bacterium UBA5486 | reverse complement strand
AGACGGAACCGAGCGGGTAGACTATGAATACGACCCCAACGGCAACCTCACCGTCAAGGTGGTCACCAAAGAAGAGACTATCATTAGGTGGGAATACGCCTATGATCTCCTAAACCAACTGGAAGCAGTCAAGAAGGATGGGGAAGTGGTCAGCGCCTATACTTATGACCCCAATGGCTTCCGGGTGGAAAAGGTGGGCAGCACCGGTAAAACCCATTATATACCGCATTTAAATGGAGAAGTAGGCTACAGGAAGGAATTTTCTAGTAATGCGGAGTATTCTTTCATATATGTTGGCGGTCAACACTTCGCTAGAGTGGATGGAGTAATTGGTGGTAACGGAAAGAAATATTTCTACCACAACGACCATTTAGGTTCGGCCTTGGCCGTCACGGACGAGAACGGAAACAAAGTGGTAGAGAGGGATTTTACGCCCTTTGGCGAGAGAATAAATGTTGATATGTATGACGAGACCAATCGTGATCCGGCAGAGGATGACAGCGGCTTCACCGGCAAGGATTGGGATGCGGATGTGGAACTGTATTACTTCAATGCTAGGTGGTATGATGCGGAGATTGGGAGGTTTATTACTGAAGATTCGGTAATGGACGAACCTAATTTATATTCATACGGATTTAATAATCCAATCTTTTATTTAGACCCAACCGGAATGTTTAGTATTCCCGTAGGTTTAATAGATTTTGCTGACTTTCTAATAAAAACAGTGGACTCCTTTATAGAAATGATAAGTCCGATTTTGGATCCTTTACAAAAAACGATTGAAGCCTATGATGCTGCATACAAGTATGTTTATAGCATAATAAAAGTAATAGATCCAGACAATGAGAATTTGGAACAATTTGCTGATTTTAATTCAAAACTTGATCCACTACGGAATGGAGTTAGGCTTTGGAGAGAATTTAAAGATGTTAATAATTCTGCGAAATATCTATCAAGTGCCGGAAAGATGTGGAATGAACTAGGTAAACTAGGATATAGTGAACTAGACAAAATCAGATTTTTGGGTACTTATTATGATGAAAAATTAGATGACAGGCTTCCACATAAAAGTAGGGATGAAATATTTGCTAAAATTGCAGAAAGTAAAACTGAGGGAGAAAAGCTGGTATCTGAAATTAATGAAGGGTTAGATTTTGGTCCATCAGCCATAATTGACTTTAAAAAGATTAGCCAGGGACTTGACATTGTTTCTAAACATCCTGTTATAACAGGAATTGGGGCAATTGTTTACTTTACAAATAGAGAAAACATAGATGTGGTGATTGATGATTATAAACGGTACAAAAAATGATTATAACCGAGTGCGTAAAATCATTGAGAAAAACCCGAAAGCAGCAGCAACACTTACTTTTATCTATATTGTAAACAAAGACAAATACACTGAGGGGAATATTAACAATTTTAGATATGTAATTGATGAAATTAACAATGGGGGGATCTAAGATGATTAATGACATTTATCTGGGTTCTTAGAAAGGGAATGGGTAGTCCTCGGTTGGAATCATATTTTATTTCATCGTATTTTCCCCTGGGTGCGTCGGTTCACTTTCCTAAAAATAAAACGTGGCAACAAAAAATGTCCAGGATTTTAAACAACTCTAACCTTTCTTAGACCTTAAAGAAATGTTGTCGTTAGGTAGCTCATATTCAAGGGGAAAAATGATAGGGAGTTGAAAATGGTAATGATTCGTCGCTGTCTAATTATTTTTATCCTCGCCATAGCATTGTTGATATTTAATGTACAGCAGGTGAAAGCTGATTTCTTTGACTTTTTTTCAGTAGGTTATGGAGGAAGAGATGAGGCCTTTTCTCTATCCTTGGGGTTGGGGGTAAGAAAACATTTTGGCGTAGAGTTTTCGGTTATTGATTCATTTAGATGGGGACGTGTTGTTAATGGGTACAAATTAAAACCGAAGTATGGGGTGGACGCGCTTGTAAGTATGGACTTAACAAAAAACATTAGGATATTTGGCGGAGCGGGGATCTACTGGCAAATGCGTGAGAGAGTTATAAGTTCAAGTTCAAGCGATTTATTATGGTATAAATCTGATGGGGGGTACTCGGGAGGAATCCAATTTAAATCAGATAAAGGCATGTTAGGCTTGGCCTATCATCAGATTAGGGGCTTTATCATACAATTTGCCAGTTATGACAAATAAAAGAGAGTAAACCCTGAGAGATTTACAAAGTCAGTAAGTATTTTTGGGTCGTGTGCAATACTGCAATGATTATTTAATTCTTAGTTCAGACAAAGGAATTACGTTTTATAACCGTAAAACTAAAAAGCACAAAACATTTAATAAAGCTATGGTTTGTTAGTAATTACGTTAATTCGGTATATATTGAAGAGGATGATATGTGGGTATTGACCCGAGCAATTCAAGAGAAGATCTCCGGTAAGGGGATCTCCAGATCCGCAAAAACAATCGAGCGGATGGTCTCTCCGTCATGTATGGTTTTAAGGCTCTCAATATCTCTTTCTTGGGAAAAAGAGTATTGAATAATATTCTTTTTATCCGGGTCAATGATCCAGTATTCTGAAACACCACTTCTCATGTAAAGGCATAATTTAGTTGCCAAATCTTTACCTTTGGTTGAGGGAGACAATACTTCTACAATCAAGGTGGGGATACCTTCGTACTTGTTATCCGCACTCACTTTCTCCGTGTCACAAATTACCATCACATCCGGTTGGATGACATTGGGGTCCTCCTCAAATTTAGTCGCGACACCAAAGAGTTTTACATCTAGCGGGCCAGTTAAAGCTCGACAAGGTTTTTCTTTAAAGTAATTGTAAAAATATCCCGCTATTTCGTTCACTATCACCTGATGGCTAAAACTGGGTGAGGCCAGAAGATACACCTCACCATCAATCAATTCGTACCTTTGATCTGAGGAATTAACCAAAGCCATGTATTTTTCATAACTAATTTTTTTAGTTAATTGATAATCTTTGACTTCTTCATGAACAATAAAGAAATCCGGTTCCGTATAATGTATGAGTTTGGCAACGCTTTTACCATTTTTCACCACAATAATATCTTCCTTTGCGACCAAAGCAAGGTACTTTCCAAAAGCGTTCTGTAGATCCGTAGTTGTAACCCGCATGGGCTCACCTCCATTACTTTAGCTATAATTATAGTTTAATAATAGCTAGTATGTCAATATCTTTAGGTATATTTGAAATTGTTTTTTTGTAAGTGGTTATCAAAGAAGGTAACTATGGAATAGTAGCAGAATAAAACATGTTGTTAGATATTACATAAAAAGAGTGTGGATTAAAATCGAAGCCAGGTGAGTCGACAAGCGACAGAGGAATTTTCTAAGTAGACATGGCATGTTAAATGCTTTCCTGACAGAGTAATTAAAATAACAAAAAACAGACATCTAGTAAAGTAAGGTGAGCTTTTTGAAGTATAAAAAAAATAAACTAATAAACTTAATGGTTTTTCTTGTGTTTCTTCTTCAACCCATGCTTTTACAAGTTCATGCCAGTGAAAATAATAGTACATATGATGTAATTGAATCAAAAGAGACTAATGAAATATTCTATATCCAAAAATCCGATCGGTTTAAATGCATAAAAAAACCGTCGGTGGCGGTAGCTTTGGGGGGTGGGGGAGCCAGAGCTCTTGTTAATGTTGGGATCTTAAAGGCCTTAGAGGAAGAAGATATTCCTGTTGATCTAGTGGTTGGTTCAAGCATGGGTGCGATTGTAGCGGTTCTTTACGGGAGCGGTATGCCCATCGAAGAAATAGAACAACTGGTTACTACCGATATCTTACCTTCAATGTTTGATTTAAATTTTCCCTTTACCCGTTCAGTGATTGATACCAAGAGGGTAAATTTCTTTATGGAGAAAGTTTCTCCCCATAAAAGGTTGGAGGATTTCCCCATCCTTACTGCTTTACTAAGCTATGACCTGACTAATGGAGTTAAATACGTACATACTTCCGGTGATATCTCCAGAGAAATACAAGGCTCTTATGCGATTCCGATCTTTTTCCCCATTGATAGTTATAATGGATTGTTTCTGATGGACCCTGGAATTCTGGAGTTAACTCCGGCACAAACCGCAAAAATCCTAGGAGCTGACATGGTAATTTCAACAACCGCTTTTGATGAATTGCCATATAGCACATATGGTTTTCCGATTCGTGCCTGGACTAGGTTTATCAATTTAATAAAAGAAAAAAACTCACAAGAAATAATTAACCGGTTTTCCGAGATTACGATCAACTGTGATGTAGGTGATTATTCATTTATGGATTACCACTTAGCAGCTGATTTTATTGCAATGGGATATAATGAAGCTAAAAAACTAATTCCTAACATCAATAAAATATTAAAAGATAGAAATATACCTTTGAAATCTGAGCAAAAAAGTATTAAGAGCTCTAACTACCTTAATCCCGATTTACCTAAAGTTATAAGTGATATAAAATACCAGCGCTTAAAATATAACTTTACTAGAATAAAGCCGATTGTTTATTTTGGTCGAGAACAATCATTCTTTAAACAGGATTTATTTAAAGACGAATTATTTTCTTTACAGTACGGGATGATTTTACAAAAGGGGAGTGCTGATCTAAAATTATTGACTAGGGGAAAACATTTTGATTACTTAGAAACCCAGCTTAAAGTAATTGGTCTCACTCCTTCTATTGATTTAATCGGCAAACTGCATCTCGAACAACAAAAAGAGCCTAGTTTGGATTTAAGTTATGGTTTAAATCTAACATATTACAACCCTGATTTTACTTTTAGTTTAGGCTGGGTAAATATAAAGAAGATAAATTATCTTTATAATGGAGGTACATTTGAAAGAAGCTGGGGGAAATTAAATATTAAAGGGGAGGGCTCTCTTTATACGCCTTATCCCGGCCAAGATGTCTCAAATTCTAAATATGTATATTCTCAAGCAGTTAACATTGGTTTAGGGAAAAGCTTTGCTTTAAAACCAAAATTGGTTTGGAGTAATACAGAGAATAATGTTTTGTTTTCCCATCCAATAATTTATCGAGGGTTTGATCAAGAACTGGCTACTACGCAAATGTTGGTTCAATCTTCTATCGAATTGGACTACAAATATCGATTCCCTTATTCACTTGAGTTTTTCCAATGCATTCAACTAAAAGAGGTTTCCTGGTATCAATTTATTGATACACATTACAATATAAAGCCCTTGTATGCTTTAGGCTCAGGGGTAACTTGTGATTTGAATCTCCTTGGTATTAAACCCTTTAGCTTTGGTGGGTATGTCGCATATGACTTGGAAAAAGGTTCCTGGCGAAGTTCCTTAGCCCTTGATTTATCGTTTTAATCTATATTATTATCTGTTTCATTTTACGCCCAGCGGACTAGAACTGAAGCTTATAGATTTTTAGAAATTGGGATTAAATTTGAGTCAGAATATTATAAAATGCTGATAGTACAATAGTAGAGGAAAATGTCAAAAGGGAAAATAATGCAGGCTTATTTGTATTAAATAATAATTAACTAAAATTAATTTTATTAAGTGTGGAATTTAATGATTTTTAAAATTAAAACTATTCATGAAATATTTAAAAACGAACGTACAAATAACGCGAATTTGTGTCTATATTACATAATATATATTATAGGACGTTTTAATAAGTATTTTTTTAGCAATAAAGACACAAAATGATATGTAGATTTTATAATGAATTACATAATTTAATTTAAAAGTTTAACCAAATATATTGAGGGCCTACAAGGAATTATCTAATTTGCTATTTTTAAGGTTTAATTAAAAATAATATTTGATTAATGCTTTTGCTAAAATGAAAGTG
>DIPO01000042.1 GCA_002427045.1 Firmicutes bacterium UBA5486 | reverse complement strand
CTATGAGGAATTGAAACAGGTATTGTCTATGGACATCAACCGCTGGGAGTCTCGTTTTTAGTCTACCTATGAGGAAAAAGGTAACGATGCTAAGTGTAGATGTTTCATGATTTAAAGTACGCTTGGCATTTTATATTTATATTACATCTTTCTTACAAGTTTATTATTGCTATAATTGCTATTAAATGGAGGAATATCAAAATCTGTAAGCGAATTAATAAAAGATTGATTATAGAAATGGGTGGTATTTGATGTTCCGAAAGTATTTAGGTAATTATGGTGAATTTACGGCCAGAAAGATCTTAGAAAACAAAGGGTATGTAATAATTGAAGCAAGATATTATACTCGCTTTGGTGAGATTGATTTAATCGCCAAAGACCAAGATGTGCTTGTTTTTATTGAAGTTAAAACTAGAATCGGAGGGCATTATGGTTCTGGAGCTGAGGCCATTACAAAAAAGAAAAGAAAACATCTAATACGTACTGCCTTGTGCTACTTACAAGGAAAAAAGTATAAAGATCTACCTTGTCGCTTTGATATTCTCGCTTTAGAATTGAATAAAAAAGGAGAGCTTCTTAAGTACGAATTAATAACTAATGCTTTTGGGGTAGAAGGGGGGAATTATTACTAATGTTAGCTAAAGTGTCTACTGCAACAGTTGTAGGTATTGATGGTTTTCAGGTAGAGGTAGAGGTTGATCTATCCAGTGGTCTTCCCTCTTTCGACTTGGTAGGTTTGGTAGATACAGCAGTAAAAGAAGCAAAGGAACGAGTTAGGGCAGCAATTAAGAATTCTGGGTTTGAATTTCCAGCTCATCGAATAGTGATCAATCTAGCACCTGCAGATTTAAAAAAAGAAGGAAGCGGTTTTGATCTTCCCATTGCCCTTGGTATTCTTTCTGCACAGGGATTTATTAACCCACAAGTTCTGACCTCAGGAGTGATTCTGGGCGAATTAGCCTTGGATGGAGCAATCCGAACTGTTCATGGAGTCCTATCGATGGCTATAGATGCGGTGCGTAATGGTAAAGAATATCTGATTCTACCAGCTGGGAACTATGCTGAAGCCCAAGTAGTAAAAGGACTAAAAGTAATTCCTGTTAAATCTCTGCAGGAGGCAGTTGAATTTTTACAAACTGGAGTACTTCCAGCTTTACCGGAAAAACAAGTGGGGGATGAAAAGCTAAGTAGCTATAATGAAGATTTTGCAGATGTAAAAGGACAAGAAACAGCTAAGCGGGCTTTAGAGATTGCTGCTGCAGGAGCGCATAATATATTGTTAGTAGGACCGCCTGGTTCAGGAAAAACTATGTTGGCCAGGAGGTTGCCCTCCATTTTACCAGAATTAAACTGGGAAGAGGCTTTAGAACTTACTAAGATCTATAGTATTGCTGGACTATTACCTGTAGGGGCCTCACTTTTAAAAATGCGGCCCTTCCGTAATCCCCATCATACAACGAGTAGAGTGGGATTGGTAGGAGGCGGAAGATACCCCCGACCTGGCGAGGTTACTCTTGCTCATCATGGTGTCCTCTTCCTTGATGAGCTTCCGGAATTCTCCCGCGAAGCCCTAGAGGTGCTAAGACAACCTCTTGAAGATGGAAAAGTTACGCTTTCTCGTGCTGCACTTTCTTTGACCTATCCGAGCCGAATAATGCTTGTAGCATCAATGAATCCTTGTCCGTGTGGTTATTTTCGAGACTCAGTCTTAACTTGTAGCTGTACACCAATCCAGATTAAAAGGTATACTTCACGGATTTCCGGTCCATTATTGGATCGTATGGATTTTATGATTGAAGTACCACGTTTGAAATATGAAGAAATGAAAGGTATAGGAAGCAGTGAACCCTCAAGAATGATTAGGGAGCGGGTAGTCAAGGCGCGCAAGATTCAAGAAGCGAGGTTTCAGGGGAAAGGTCATTTTTGTAATGCCCATATGGGGCCAAAAGAGATTAAGAACTATTGCCATCTGGGAAAAGAAGCACAGAAATTAATGGCAAATGCTGTTAAGAACTTTGGAATCTCAGCTCGAGGTTATGGACGGTTATTAAGAGTAGCTAGAACGATTGCGGATCTAGAAGGAAAAGAGTCTCTTGAGACTATTCATATTGCAGAAGCTATTCAGTATCGGGGGATAGAAAAGTTTATCTAATAATAAGGATTATTTAAGTTTTAATTAAACTGTGTTTGGATTAGATTGATTTTATTATTTTCTTTTTCGCTTAGTCTTTAGTTCTGTCTTTTTAATCTCTTGGTAATAAGGGGACAGAGTTTTATGGGCTTCCTTAAGTTTGATAGAGATTTCAATATTAAGAGGGCATTTTTGGCTACATAGGCCACAATTAAAGCAAGATAGGGCATTTTTTCCTGTGAACTCTGAATTTGTTTCTAAATTACTATACATTTGGGAAGCATAATCTTTTAATCCATAAATCTGGTGATCAATATATAATTCAAAAATATAAGGAATATTAACCTCCTGTGGACAAGAAAGGCAATACTTACAACCTTTGCAAATTTTATCGGCTGCTTCTTGTAGCTCATCTAAATAATCATTCATATTTTTCAATTGTTCTTTAGTAATTGGAGTTGAATCGGCTGTATAAAAAATATTTTCTTCTACCATTTCAAGGTTTTTCATACTACATAAGGTAGCAGAAATACAGCGATTGGCAATAACAAAACTTAGTCCCAATTCCACATTGTTCCGAGCGGAGGGATTCATTTCAGCTCGAAATTTATTAGGAAGTAAGACTATTTTTCCACCGGCTAAAGGTTCGGCAGCAATTATACCAGTGCCTTTACTAGCTGCATATTCAATCGCAATACTATTTTTACGGTTAAGTAGGTTATAACTGCATGAAATTACTGAAAATAACTTCATATCGACCATTAATTTCATTTCTTCTGGTGGAGCATTAAAGGAAAACCCGATATGTTTAATTAAACCCTCTTTTTGTGCTTTTTTTGCTTCTTTAATCCAATTAGTTCTTTTATTAATTAGTAAAAAATTTTGATAATCTACCTGATCAAAGTAATAAAAATCTATGCAGTCAACATTTAACCGGGAGAGTTGTTCTTCAAGGTATTTCCGGTAATCACCAGGTTTTTTAATCAATTTAGTTGGGGCTTTAGTACCGATATAAATTTTTTCTTGCCAGTTTTTTAAAACTTGACTGATCGCGGTTTCACTTAAACCATTATTATATAGGTAAGAAGTATCAATATGGTTTACACCCAATTCAAAGGAACGATGCATTGCTTTGATGGAATTATCAATACTAATCCACCGTTTACCTTTGGATTCACTTTCTGGAAGGTACTTAGTTCCGTAACCTAAGACTGAAAGTTTTATACCTGTTTGGCCTAAGGTACGATATAACATCAAACCACCCCAAATGTTTATTATTAATAATATTAGCCAAATATTAGTAAGTTCCTGCTTCTTTTGTCGAAATAATATATTTAAATCTTTTGGTTGCAAAGAATAGGGTATTTAGGTAATATATAAATGATGAGCATAAGTGAAATTATTGAAGAAAATAGAAGGAGATATCATGGAACAAAAGTACTTTGATTATAAAGAAATTATTGCCGAATTAATTTATTCTGGGGTTGAGTGCCAGTTAGATAAAGATGAGATCTATAAACTGCTGGAGTATCCGCCCGATGAAAATCTTGGAGATCTAGCTTTTCCTTGTTTTAAACTTAGTAAAGTATTTAAAAAAGCACCAATTGCTATTGCCAAAGATATGGAGGGAAAAATCCCCTCTTCTTCTTATATAAAGCGTGTTGTAGCTACCGGCCCTTACTTAAATTTTTGGTTTGCTCCAGAACAATTGGTTGAAAATGTTTTGCAGCAAGTTCTTTCTTCAGGTGAAAGATTCGGTGCTCAAAATATTGGTGATGGACGGAATATAGTAATTGATTTTTCAGCTCCTAATATTGCCAAACCTTTTCATGTTGGTCATCTAAGTAGTACAGTAATAGGAAACTCACTTTATAAAATCTTTGAATTTCTTGGATTTAATTGTGTAGGTATAAATCACCTCGGAGATTGGGGAACGCAATTCGGGAAACTGATTACTGCCTATAAAAAGTGGGGTTCGCGGGAAACTGTTGAAAAAGGGTTAATCCAGGAGTTAATGCGGTTATATGTTAAGTTTCATGAGGAAGCCGAGAAGGATCCTGGTTTAGAAGATGAAGCTCGTGAGTGGTTTAATAAGATTGAAAACGGTAATCAGGAAGCTTTAGAGCTATGGAAATGGTTTAAAGAGATAAGTTTAGAGGAGTTTCAGCGTGTTTATGAAGTATTAGAAATTAATTTTGATTCTTTAGCCGGAGAAAGTTTTTATAATGATAAGATCGAAGCAGTTGTTCAAGAATTAAAAGCAAAAAACTTGTTACAGGAGAGTGAAGGGGCATTAATAGTTAATTTAGATCAGTATGAGATGCCCCCTTGTTTGATCCTTAAAAAAGATGGTAGTTCATTATATGCTACTCGTGATATTGCGGCAGCACTTTATCGGAAGAAAACTTATAATTTTGCTCAATGTCTTTATGTAACTGGAATTGCACAAAGCTTACACTTCCAGCAATGGTTTAAAGTAATTGAATTAATGGGTTACGAGTGGAGTAAAGAATTGGTGCATATTCCTTTTGGTTGGGTTAATTTGGAGGGTGAAAAACTATCTACAAGAAAAGGTAAAGTTGTTTTGCTCGAAGACTTATTAAGAGAGACTGTTAAACGGACATTAGAGATCATAAAAGAGAAGAATCCTGGTTTGGAAGAAAAAGAAGAGATTGCTAAGGAAGTAGGGGTAGGAGCCGTAGTTTTCGGTGCTTTGAGCGTCAATCGGATTAAGGATGTAACCTTTTCTTGGTCAGAGGCATTAAATTTTGATGGTGAAACCGGACCTTATATTCAATATACACATGCTAGGGCTTGTAGTATTCTGAGAAAAGCAGGTTTCAAACCGGATTCATCTTTTGATCCCCATCAGTTATGTAATAAAGAAGCTATAAGGTTAGTTAAAACGATATATCTCTTTCCCGAGAAGGTTGTAACAGCGATGAAAGAGTATGAACCATCAATTATTAGTAGGTACTTGATTGTTCTGGCTCAGGAATTTAATGCGTTTTATCATGAGTGTCAGGTTCTGGTAAATGATGAAGCTTTGCAAAAAGCTAGATTGGTATTAGTTTATGCAGTTAAAACTATTTTAGCTACAGGTTTACGTTTACTAGGGATTAAAGCTCCTGAGCGCATGTAGGCTTGAAGATTTAAGCCTTCCGTACTTTATTATGGTGGAAGGTTGTGATGCAATGAGGGGAGTATTAAAACTCTTTGTTGTGGTAGTTTTGGTTACGCTTATTACGTTTTTTTCTGGATGTGGACGATCCCAAGATGTCTTTTATTACCAAGGGATTCTTTTTGAAGGTTTTGATCCGATGAAACACCAGCCTTCAAAAGAATTTGGTAAATATGTCCGTCTGGAGAAAGTAATATTATCGCCTAAGCAGGTTAAGAGCCTAAAACGATGTGTCGATCTTCTAAAAGAACGTAATTTGCTTTTTCTATTAGAGTATGCTGATCGTTTTGTGGTGGCAAACTCCCCATATTCATTTGCTGATAAACCTCAAATGATTATTTATCTAGATAAAGAAAAGGTTACCTTAGGTTTTTCCATTGGCGATGATTGGAAAAATAAATTATTAAATTCTAACCTTAATTTAATGGAGAATAGTGGCAGGTTTTCGTTTAAGGGTACACCGGATTTACCTAATTTGCTCAGAATTATTCTTCATGAAACAGGACATTTAGTTGAATATGATAAATTAAAATTTAATTGGAAAGGTAAGTTTGTTGATAATGTTTTAAACAAAGATTTTGTCAATATTTCCTGGGATCGAAAGCAACATTGGAAGGATAAAGAAGGGTTTTCCGAAAAATTACAAAGCATATATTCTGTTGATGCTTTGGTTGCTTTTTTGTTATGGTTTCAAGAAGAATCATCATTTTTTAGTTTGAGTAGTAGCATGGGGATGAATGAAGATTTTGCCGAAGCCTTTGTTTATTACTTTTTAAGCAAAGAATTTAATTATACTATTGATTTTATTCTTGATGATTCAGTGGTTATCAATAATCTCCAAAAAACAAACAGTTTTAGGGAAAAAAAGTTTAAGTTTATTTCAGAAATTATTGAAGAGGGAGGGTACAAATGAAGCGCAAATACTTAATTATATTCTTTGTAATCATGATTATGTTTACAACTGTTGTACCTGGATACTCTGAAACTGGTTATATTCTTTTAAAAGCTGCTACTATTGCTGAGACCGGTTCTCCCGAAGCTATAGGACTTGCAGTCTTTAAAGAATTGGTAGAACAGCGGACAGAAGGTTATATTAAGATTAAAATTTATACTGATGGAGTTTTAGGTAATGATGAACAGTTAATTAAAGGCATGCAAAAAGGAGCAGTTGATTTGGCGGCTTGTGCTGCTTTTAAATATGCTGATTATGTAGAAGAATTTGAAGTCTTAGAGTTACCTTTCCTTTTTTATTCTGTTGATCATTGGAAAACAATGATGGATGGAGTTGTTGGGCGTTCTCTTGCTGAGCGGGCTAAGGAAAACCGGGGAGATATTGTACTTGGATATCTGACTAGTGGCCCGGTTAATATTTTTAGTAACAAAGAAATTCCTTTTTTATCGCGAGTAAGAGGTTTACACTTTAGAACTATGACCGTACCTTCCCATCGTGGGGCCTGGGAAACAATTGGTATGGAGCCGGTAGCTTTGGCTTATTCAGAGGTGAAGGTAGGCCTTCAGGCTAGGGTAATTGATGCTGCAGAAAGTAATTTTATTGATTTTCAGAGGATGAAGTTTTATGAGTCTTCAAAAAATATTATCCGTACAGAGCATTATTTTCCCACTAATTTATTGGTATTAAGTAAATTCGCTTGGTATAAGATTCCTCAGTCTTACCAACCAATAGTATTGGATTGTGCTAGAGAAGCAATTGATTATGCAGTGGATTATTGTTTAACTAGGAATAAAGAAATAGAAAGGGAAATTGTTGATAAATATTGGATCAAAATAAACGATTTTGAGGAATCAGAGAAAGAGACTATTAGTTTACGATTGGGTAATTATCATAAAAAAATCTTTACTGATTTTGGTTTAGGGAAAGTTTGGGAAGAGATTAAAAAATCTGCCGCAGAATATAAAAAACCTTTAGACGAAAGTTTAGAATAATAAAAATAGGGTTTCCTTTTTGAGGAATTGCATAATTACTAAGAATATATTTAACAACAATATATAGTGTTTAACTAGTATTCGAGGTAATTGTCTGAGACTAGACAATTACTAGTGGGGCTATCAATATATTATGTTTAAATCTTAAATAATTGAATTATGCAATTCCTTAAATTTGGGAATCCTATTTTAGTTTGAACTTTTCTATTATTTTAGGATCCGGATCAATGATAATAGTCTTAAAATTATCATAAAGAACAAAACCGGGCGGCGAACCTTTGGGTTTCCGGACATGACGTTTTTCTGTATAATCTACTGCAATTTTGCTGGAACCCCTTGCTTTACTAAAATAAACGGCTAAATTAGCAGCTTCTACTAGAGTTTCATTACTGATTGCTGATCCTTGGGAGCGAATAATTACATGGCTTCCAGGGATTTTCTGTGTATGCAGCCAGAGATCATTGGTTGAGGCTATTTTCATGGTCAGGGTATCATTCTGACTATTATTTCTTCCAACTAGGATTTCAGATCCATCACTGGATATGAAGGAATTTGGTTTGGTAACAGGAGTTCGATGGCGAGCTTTTGGTTGTTTTTTTACTTTAAGTAGCCCTGTTTTTACCATTTCTTCTTCGATTTCTATTAAATTATTGAATGAAAGCGGATCCTGTAGTGAATTCTCTAATGATTCATAATACTCTAATTCCATTTCAGTTTTTCTCAGTTGTTGACTGATTTTTTTCTGGCCTTTTTTAGCCTTATTATATTTTTTATAATATAACTGGGAATTTTCCACAGGGTTTAGAGCAGGGTCTAAAGGAATAAGAATTGTACCACCTTTAGGATCATAATAATTATGGGCAACAAACTCACTTTGACCACGCGAAATATCTTTTAAATAAACAGTGATTAATTCGCCAAATAGCCGGTATCTATCGGCATCTTCCGCTTTACTAAGCTCTTTTTCCTGCTTCTCTTTCTTTCTTAGAGCCTTTTTTTTGCGGTCTTTTAAAATTTTGTGCAATTGCTCAGCCCTATGTTCTAGTGAATCCTGCCTATTTTGTTGATGGAGAGTAGATTCAATTGCAGTATTAAGGTTAGGAACTGAAACTAAGTTATTCTCGGGTAAATGTAAAGGTTTATACGGGAAAAAATCAATAGGTATCCCGGGTTCAGAAAATATAAAAACTGAATGCAGATCATTTACCAAAAATTGATTTAAATCATCTAAGCTCTTAAATATCCGGCTTGACATCTCGTGATTACATTCGCCAGCAGTTGTCTCAGAAGGAATTTCAGCTCGCTTAAGAATTTCAAGAATTAAAGGCCGAGAGAGACCAAAAACTTCTCTGGAAAGTAAGTTATTAAGTTTTAGGTTGGGGGAAGAAAGATCAATAATTTTTTGCAAAGTTGATAGTTTTAGGTTCCCCGGATGGTAACGAGCGGGAGCCGGTGGTAACTTATAGGTTTCGCCAGGCATAATTTCCCTGTTTTGTTTAGGACTTACAGGAAAACGTTTTAAAGCATCAATAATCACTTTGTTTGCGTCAATTAGAATTAGGTTACTATTTCTCCCCATAGCTTCAAAGATTAAAGAAAAAGTGGTTAATCCCAAGCCGGGTTGGAAATTTTCAATCCGAAAAAAGATCACTCTCTCCCAGGGAGGTTGTTCAATCTGAAGAATTCTTCCTCCTTGAAGATACTTACGGAGTAACATACAAAAAGCCGGAGGTTGTTGCGGATTGCTAGGCTTTTCTGATATGAGGTGGGTTCGAAAAAATTGCGGATGAATAGAGATCAATAATCTTAATTCTCTTTTAGGAAAGGGATGAAAGACTTCAAAAAGAAGCATTTGCTTCTTTGGTTGAAAGATCTTTTCTATCCGGCTATTAGATAAAGCATTATTTAATTCTTTTTTTAGCACGGAGATGGATAAAGCATCAAAAGGCATATTAATTCCTCCAGTGTCTTTCAGTATAACATCAGTTAATATTGTTAGCAATGCAAAACTACGGACATATTTCTCTTTCCCCCCGGCATAAGTATAGAGAGATAAACTTCAGACGGGGTGAATATTTTGTCCAAACGATCGTGGCAAATGGTACCGACGGAGTTAATCAAAGAGTTAAAAACTGATCTAGAATCAGGTTTAAGTCATTCTGAAGCCAAGGTAAGAATGGAAAAGTATGGAGAAAATTGTTTGGAAACAAAGGGTACGTTTTCACCTTGGAGATTATTTTTTTCTGAATTTGCTGATTTTATGGTTATGGTTTTATTGGGAGCGGTTGTAATTTCAGTAGCATTAGGGGAATGGAATGATGCTTTTACAATTTTAGCAATCATTTTTTTAAATGCCATTCTGGGTTTTGTTCAGGAATATCGGGCAGAACGTTCTCTTGAAGCTTTACGGGAACTTTCAGCCCCACAAGCCCGTGTAATTAGATCAGGAAATCTAATAATGCTACCTGCCCGACAGGTAGTACCTGGAGATTTAATTCATTTAGAAGCAGGAGATAGAGTAGCAGCAGATATTAGACTGATGGAATTAAGCGGGTTAGAGGCTGATGAATCTCCGCTTACTGGGGAGTCGATTCCTGTAACCAAGACTAGTTTAGCTTTAGATTCGATCCAGCTTGAACTTGGCGATCGAAAAAATATGCTGTATGCAGGAACTACGATTACCAGAGGCCGGGGAATCGGAGTAGTGGTTTCTACCGGAATGTCAACAGAATTGGGAAAGATTGCTGGTTTATTAGTCAAAAGTGAGAGTGGGCCTACACCTTTACAGCAGCGTCTAGACCATCTTGGCAAGATATTAGTTTTAATTTGTATAGGTATTTGTCTATTGGTAGGAGTAATTGGTCTTCGCCGTGGTGAGAATTTTAGGATGATGTTTCTTTCTGCGGTAAGTTTAGCAGTAGCAGCGATTCCGGAAGGCTTGCCGGCGATTGTCACAATTTCGTTGGCCTTGGGTGTCCAGCGGATGATTAAAAGGTCTGTAATTATACGGCGTTTACCTGCTGTAGAGACGCTCGGTTGTGCAACTGTCATCTGTTCAGATAAAACAGGAACTTTAACTCAAAATCAGATGATGGTTACCACTTGTTATCTTGGTGGAGAAGAAATTAATGTTACTGGAAAAGGTTTTGAACCTGCCGGAAAATTTATCTGGAGAGGTAAAGAAATTAATCCTTTATCTGAGGGAAAAGGTTTTCCGGATCTATGGGGAATGAGGCTGTTATTGTCTGCCGGATTTTATTGTAATAATTCTAACCTAACCAAGGATGAGAAGCTTAATCAATGGAAACTTTCGGGGGATCCTACGGAAGGAGCTTTATTAGCATTAGGGTTAAAGGCTGGTTTTAAGAGAGAAGAGGTACAGCGAATAGCCGAAAATCCTTTTACTTCTGAACGAAAACGAATGAGTGTATTAGTTAAGCAAGAAGATCGTTATTTTATATATGTTAAAGGTGCTGCTGATCTTTTACTTAAGTCTTCGACACAAGTCCGCTGGAAAGGAAAGGAAATACCTCTTCAAAATTATGAAAAACAAATTATAATGAAGACAATAGAATCTATGGCTTCTCGTTCTTTAAGAGTGTTAGCTCTTGCTTATCGCCCTACTGAAAAAAAAGGTAAATTAACTGAATATGATGAAAAAGATCTAATTTTTATTGGTTTAATAGGGATGATTGATCCTCCTCGTCCAGAAGTTAAAGCAGCAATAGAAAATTGTCAACGGGCAGGAATTAGAACCATAATGATTACAGGTGATTTTCCGGGGACGGCAAAAGCCATAGGTAAAGAGCTTGGTTTATTACGCCCTGAAGGGTTGCTTCTTACTGGAACTGATCTGGATAATTTATCTCAGGAAGAACTAATTAAGATCATTGATAAGGTTGACATTTTTGCACGGGTTAATCCTTATCATAAGTTAACTGTGGTTAAGGCTTTAAAACAAAGGGGAGAAGTGGTGGCCATGACTGGTGATGGGGTTAATGATGCCCCAGCAGTCAAAGAAGCTGATATTGGAGTGGCAATGGGAATTAGTGGAACTGATGTGACAAAAGAAGCTTCTGCCATGGTAATAACTGATGATAATTTTGCCAGTATTGTAGCTGCTGTAGAAGAAGGCAGAGGAATTTATAGTAATATCCGCAAATTTATCCGTTATCTGTTAGGATGTAATATCGGAGAGATCCTTACCATGTTTTTAGCTATTCTAGGTGGCCTGCCGCTACCTCTTTTACCGTTGCAGATTCTTTGGATTAACTTAGTTACTGATGGTTTGCCAGCAGTAGCTCTGGGGGTAGAACCATTGGAAAGCGAGTTAATGAGGGAAAAACCGCGTTCGCCGCAAGAAGGAATATTCAGTAGAGGTTTGGGTTTTAGAATCTTAATACAAGGTACGACTATTGGTATTATTACTATTGCAGTTTTTCTATTAGCACTACATGCTGGGGCTGGATTACAAGTAGCACGAACAATGGCTTTTTCAACTTTAGTTTTTTCACAGCTTAGTTATGTTTTTGCTTGTCGTTCCGAATCTCGTTCTTTAATTAAGATTAAGCTTTGGGCAAACCCCTATCTTTTAGGTGCAGTATTAATCTCTGGATTAATGCAGTTTATTGTAGTCTCACACCCTTTCTTCATGAAGATCTTTAATACTAGACAGTTAACCTCAGTAGCCTGGATTATAGTGGCTGTAGGAGCAATAGTTTCTGTTTTAGTAGCAGAACTAGTCTCTTTTATTGGCAGGTATATTAGTAAAAAATTGAAATAAGGAAAGTTTATTTGTAAAAGGTGGCAAACTATTCTTAGTTCATAAAGGGGGAATAGTTTTGCCATCAATTATTTATATTATTCTTTTTATTTTTATTCTCTTTTCCCCTGTTAATTTTCACCTTCATTATCATCGTAAAGATAAAGATGATTATTTTCTTATGGAGATGGGGTTTCGAGGTTTATATTTTTGGAAGTATCAGGTTCCAATAACTAAAATATATTCTATGGAAAGTATTAAGCAAATTCAGCTCACTAAGGGTCCGGGAGATAAAACAAAAAAAGAAATTAATAAGGATCTATATACTTTAGTTGCTGAGATTATGGATATTGAATCAGCTTTAAAGAAATATGGCCTTGGCGGGACTTTGTTTTATCTTTTTTTACCAAAAAAATATCGACGCTGGGTAAGTGTTGCAGAAAAGCTGGAGAAAAGGGGAAAATTTACCCGATTAGTCTGGCGTACAGTTATTGGTAGGGATGATCCCGCGGTTACCGGAAGAGTAATCGGCTTGCTCTGGGTGGCTAAAGGAGTAACTATGGGTTATCTTCAAAGCGTATATAATTTTAAAAAATTACCTAGGGTAGTAGTGATCCCTTGTTTTACCGGAACAACCTGGGAGTCGCTGTTGGACTGTATATTTGAGATTGAGTTAGGACATATTATTTTTACCGGGATCAAGGAATTTATCATAGAAGCATTGGGAGGGAGAAAAGATGCAGGGACACCCAATTGAGGGGTTAATGAAAACGGCTATGGAAAGTATTAAAGATATGGTTGATGTCAACACTATTCTCGGTGACCCGGTAGAAACGATTGATGGAAGTGTAATCATCCCAGTGTCAAGAGTTTCATTTGGGTTTGCAGCTGGTGGTAGTGAGTTTGCTGGTACTCAAAAAAAGGAGAGAAAAGGTTTTGAAGAAATAGATAAGGGAAACCTTCCTTTTGGTGGTGGTAGTGGAGCAGGGATTACTCTAAATCCGGTAGCTTTTTTGGTAGTAGGTAAAGAACAGACTAGATTATTGCCGATCGATGGTAATATTTTAGTAGATAGGATTGTTGATGTGGCTCCGCAGATTATCGATAAAGTCCAAAACTTTGTAGCCAAAGGTGAAAAAAAAGAAGAACAAGCAGAAGTTCCAGTATATTAAAGAAGTAGAAAACGAGGATAGGTAAAAATAATAGCCGCATAATTCGGCCTTTCTTTTAATTTAAGAAATTATATAGTAGTTAAGATTGACCTATTCACGGATATCCGGATTGCTTAATCTAAAATTAAATAACTTGGATATTGATGGACGGTAGTATTTTTTAGAAGAAGGCTTTGCACTACTTTTCTTACTAAATCAGGGCGGAAGGGTTTAATTAAAAAATCTTTTGCACCTGCTTTTAAGGCCTTGGTAATGTGAAATTTTTGCTGTAGAGTTGAACAAATAACTACATTTGCTTCAGAATCATAAGCCATAAGCTTTTCTAAAGCTGTAAAACCGTCCATAACTGGCATTAAGATATCTAAAACAACTACTGCTGGTCTTATGCTAGAATACATTTCCAAAGCTTCGCGGCCATTAGTAGCTTCTCCTAGAATAGGGATACCAGCGTCTTTAAGGATAGAAGAGAGAACTAAACGCATGATTCGCATGTCATCAACGATTAAAACACCATTACTTTTTTGTTTTTCTTGATTCTTTAAAGGTAAGATAGTACCCAATATTATTCCTCCTTAAAGAAGATCACCGGTTTTTATGATTGATGATTGAAATTTAAGATTCAATCGTAATCTATTGCTTATATATTCTGTCATAGTTTTAAGTCAATATAACAACACAAATAAGCTTTACTAGGAATTGTCTAAAAATAATAGGGGTGTCTTTAGAAATTCAACAATTCTCTTAAATTAATACTTCAACAAAAATTGTAAAAAGCCTGTAAAGTATCGTATAAAATTTATAAATTAAGGAATTAATAATTTACATATGTGGTCGAATCGTAAATAATTGAATTATGCAATTCCTTAATCCGTTTACCCAAGATAAGGAGGTGAAAATTATGAAAGTAAAAGTTGATCCAGATCTTTGTATAGCATGCGGGTTATGTATAAGTACATGCCCGGAAGTATTTGATTGGGATGATGAAAAAGCTAAGGCAATCAGTGAAGATGTACCTGAAGCTCATGAATCTTGTGCTCAGGAAGCTGCCGATGGATGCCCTACGAGTGCTATTGAAACTGGCTAGTCCTGTTCCACCTGTACTGTAAAGTAGGGGGAAGCTAAAATTGGGTTGGGATAGAGTAAAACCATCCCTTTATTCATTACAATAGCAAAACGGTATTTAATAGAGCAACCAGGTAAAAATTCTGAACAGGGGATTAGCCCTTCAAATTCGTTATTGTTTTTCTCCATTATTAATTGCTTAAGCTTATTTCCCTCAACTTCATAAAGTAATAAAACTTCTTTTACTGTTTCGACCGGACGGGCAGAAAATTTAATTTTTAAATCTTGATAAGTAGTTTTTGCAGGTGTTGAGTGAAAAAAGAACGGAGACTGATTCTCCTGTTTAGCAAGAACAACCGATAAGGGTGATCCATAACTTCCATGCGAGACCTTTTGACCTTGATTATCAAGCACAGTAAAATAATAATTTATTTTACTTACTGAGTCAAAGTAAGCAGCGGGAATTTTTCCGCAATAGAGGTGGGGGGCAACTTGTTTCATAACTACCATATGGTAACCCCGCTCTTTCTCCCACTGATAATTAAGGATTACTTGTTGAATCGGATGAATTCCCCAAACAGTTGCATGGATTGCTAAAGGCTTTTTAGAAATATCCCAATGCAAAATCGGGGTATGCGCAATTATGGGAGTAACCGGGCTAATACTAAGAGCGGATACAAACCAATCCTGCTGGGGAGCACAACTAAACTCAATTTCTAATTTTCCATCTTGAATTTCTACTATTTCTCGGAGATCAACTCTATTCCCCATGTTTATAGTTAGATTTTCAGCTAATACTCTGTTATTTGCTTTAATCGTCATTGGCCCATGTTTTCGAGCTTCTAGTGAACGATCACAAAAAGTTAAATTTAGTAAATAAGAGCCAGGATTTAAATTAAGAATAAAAGTTGCGGGTTTTCGAGACCAAACTAGATTATTAATTAATAGATTCTCATAGGGATAGGGAAGAATATTTCCTTGCTTGCTATAATTATCCCAAAGAGGGGAGAGATCCTGATCATTCAGTCGCATTGGTGGAGAGGAAACGGATCGAAGTCCTTTAATATCTTGCCACCCAAAACCTGTTTCTAAGTTATATATAGAAAGATGATTGACTGGGGTAAAGCCCTGTTCTACATAAAAATCCGAAAAAACATCAGTTTTATCCTGATTGGATTCAGTTGGAGGGCTACCGAAATCAAAGCCTACTAAAAAAGCAGGTCTTTTCAGGTATTCTTCTTTTAATAGCTTTAGCCTCTTTTCATCCTCGAGTAAGAGAATAGTCTTTTTTGACCAGTGAGTAGAAGTGATACCAGGTTGTATGTACAATCGTTGCTGGTAAGCTTCGTTAGTTAATTTTATCATTTTCTCCCAAAAAGTACGGGCTGTTTTCAAAAAAGTAATGGCTTGGTTTAAAGAATGAAGATCTTTTGTTTTGTAAAAGAGAGAAAGTTCAAGAGCTGCTTGAGATTTCCAACCATGATAAAGAGAGAAATTTCCTAATACAGAAAAATCTAAAAGTAAGGCTTGCCACTCTTTAATGATATCCTCACCGCCTCGAGGTAAGTAGTCTTTAATTATTTTTATTTTTTCGAGAATTTTTGTTCCTAAATCTTTAAAATACTTGGCTACATATAAAGGTGATATTTTAGCAGTTATGGTTCCAGTTAAAAGATTATTGGTAAAATCTTCGAAACCAGAAAACAAAGAGGGATCTCCCGGAGGAACACGTAAATAATAGTCGAGTACCCCGCCAACTTCAGTTTCTGGCCAACAATTAGGATTTTCTTTGTTAATATGCAAACTTATATATAGTGGTAAAACCTTTCCAGCTAAACTATAAATTTCAGCTAGTTGATTACCTTTTTCCCCAAAACGCTGATGGAAATCGCGGATAAGGACTTCTCCTGTTGTACGAGGATTAAAAGACAAGCGGCCAAAAATCTGATAAAGATACCAATGGCGTTCATATTCCCATTTAAAATACTGGTAGTTTGGCTTAAGAGGACTTTCCTCCTGAATCTTACTGGTATTTTTTCTAGCAACCGGTGGGATAATCTCTAGCCCCCTATATCCGGAACTTTTCTGAGTAGCTAGAATTGTATGGATATAATCGGGGTCTCCCCAAGGTAATATGGGAAAAGAACCATAAACATTTACTTGAGAACTGAGTAAGGCTGAATCTCGGTAAGTTTCAGGAACAACAAAAGGATTATTGTTTTCAACCGGATAGGGTAATCCGGCATATTCTCCCCAAAAACTTGAAGATAAAACTGTTTTAGTACCCGATTCAATAATCTGTTGGATTGTTTCGGAAGTGAATTGTTTAGGATCAATTTTCAGATAAATATGATTTCCAGTTTCATTGATCGCTTTAATAATCGTATTAAAAAAGAAAGTTTGGTTAACGTATTTATTCTGATTAGGCTCCAGACAAAAATTGAAATCTAACCCATTGATCTGAGGAGAAGAAAAAATTAATTGTTTCAAAGCTAAAAAAAGATAGGATTCTGCGTTTGTAATGTTTAACCCATCAAGGGTTGCAGGAAGTGTCCCTGTTTCGGGAATGCCTGATAAAAAATTATAAAATCCAAGATGAAAATCCAAACCTGATGTAGTTGCAAGTTCAGCAAAGGCATTAAGTGAATTTAGATTAGTCTCTCTAATTTTTTCAGAAAAATTGAAAAAGGGGTTAACTTCAGGATGTTCAGGGATATAAAATAAAAAAGGAAAAGGAGATGAAAAATAAGAAGCATCGAAAACCAGAGTAAAAGTGTTAATTCTATTCCGTACAAGTAAATTAAAGTAATTTTCCCAATACTCCCGGGGAAAAGTCCATCCTGATCTTAACTCTTTGCCGGAGAAAAAGTGAACAACCCCCCGTAGTTTGATGAAAGGGGTTTCATTCACTGGTTTATATATGGCAGTTACAGATTGAGAATTGACTCTGGCAGCTAATTCATATAAAGCATAATTTAGGCCTCTAGTATCGAAACCGCAAACCATTAGGGAATTCTCTTCATTAATCTGAATCTCTTGGATGGTTAATGCTTCGGGAGTAAGACACAAAGAAAGAAGGTCTTTTTCAACCAAATCTCTGATAACTCTACTTTTTTCATAAGTCCCAATAAATAGATCAGCAGATGGTAGTTGATTTGTATATAGGCAGAAGTTAACAGGAATGTTTTGCTTAGAAAAACTATCGATTAATAGATCTAAAGCTTTTTGGGTGCTTAATTCTAATCCATTTGGATTGATGATTCCGATTTTTATTCCCACTATTTGCACCTCTCAAAAAAGAAACTTAATTTTTATTTCTATTTAATGCTCTGTTTTCCTCTTTATTAGCAATTATTTGTGTAAACAATTAATACTGAGCTTGTTCTAGAAGTTAATTAATTGCCATATAACTATGTTAAAGGGGAAAATGAGGAGAGGATTATGGAGAGGCCTGAAAAGAAAGAATTAAGATCGATTGATTATAAATCAAGCTTTAGTAAGGAACAAGAAAATTATGATTACGAAGACGCTATAGAAACTGAGTCTAAAGAAGATAATAAACAGCGACCGGTAAAATGGGAGTTGTTGATTTTAAAACAGATCATCATTTGTACATTAATCATTATTTTACTTGGGCTTCTTGGAAATATTCCTCGAATAGGCCCGGGTATTATCAATCGTTTCCGTTATGTTTTAAAATATGGAGAAGAGGAAAGACCTCAATATAAGATATATTCTTTTGCCAGGAAACAATGGGATACAATTAAAGATCAAGTTTCCTCCTGGTTTACTGTAGAAATCAAGGAGGCCTTGGCTCCTCCCGGAAAATCAATTCAGTTTTCTGCTCCACTCTATAATTTTGAGAAAAGAGAACTTTTTCCTTCCCGAGTCCGGTTTAGTCTTTCCCCAAATTCACATGTATATGCTTCTGCTCCGGGAACAGTAAGAGAAATTCAGTTCGAAAATGGAGGGTGGAAAATTCGCTTGGATCATGGAAATGGTTGGAGTTCTATTTATTATCCTTGTCCTAAAGTGTATGTAGATATTGGCGAGTGGGTCAAAGCGTATCAAGAAATAGCTTGTACTAGCTGGGAATTTTATTGGGAAGTTCATTATGGATCAGAACCGGTTAATCCTCGGCCTTTATTAAATCAAAACACTGGTTCTTGGTACTAATGTTTAAAATTAAGGTTCATCCTTTATTTCTAATGCTCCTCTTTTTATCAGGGCTAACAGGTAAGATTAGCGAGTTGGTGCTTGCTTTTTTTTCTGTTTTAATCCATGAAATTGCTCATATTCTGACGGCCTTAGGTTTTGGCTACCACACTGTTTTGGTAGAAATATTTCCTTTTGGCGGTGTGGCCAGGATGGAGTATTCTCTTTTTAATGATCCGGTTGCAGAAGCTATTACTGCGATCGCAGGGCCAGTTCAAAGTCTGCTCCTTGCTTTGTTGGCTAAGGCTTTTTCTCCTTTCTTGCATCTTCCGGAGATAACACAAGAAATATTCAATATCAATCTTGGATTAGCCCTATTTAATATTTTACCATTATATCCTTTAGATGGAGGGAGGATACTCCGTTCATTACTCGTTGGATTAGGAGGATATAAGACTGCAACTAGAAGAGTAGTAAGATTAACTAAAATAGTAACCATAATTTCGGGATTACCTTTATTATTTTTATATTTAAGGGGAATTGTTCCACCACACTTTCCAGGTATATTATTATTTTTATTTATTTCTGCGCGCGAGGATAATTTTTTATATGCCTATTTAATGCAAAGAGATAAAAAAACGGCTTTACTTAAGCAAAAAGGATTACTTTCTTCTAAAATATGGGTAGCAGAGCAAGATAAGAAAGTAGGAGAGGTTCTTCCTTTTTTAGCAGGGAAAAATTATCATATATTTTATTTGCGAGATAAAAGTGGTAAGATTTCAGGAGAATTAACTGAAGAAGAATTAATCTCTATACTCAAAGAGAATTCGCTAGATACTAACTTATACCAAATATGGATTAATAAGGGCGGGCAAAAAGGATATTCTCCTTTAATGTCGAATAGTAAAAAGATCTAATTCTAATTTAAAGTGGACGAGCTTTGTGTAATTTAAGGAATTGCATAATTCAACTATTTGAAATTTGACTACAAATATTGATAGCTCTACTAGTAATTGTCTAAACTTAGACAATTACCTTGAATAAATGATAAACACTATATATTGTGTTCAAATGGTACCGTAGGTAATTATGCAATTCCCTCAATTAATAAACTGCATATAGTTCCCACCCCAGCTTTGCTGGGGCACATGAAAGGATGAAAATAGAACTGTAATTCAAAAAAAGTCAATGAAAACAGGAGGAAATCATGAACAGTATTTATGAAAAAATCATGGAAAAAGTTGAGAAACCGGGAAGATATTCTGGAGGCGAACTAAATATTACAGTGAAACCTTGGGAAGAAGTTAAACTCAGGGTTGTTCTTGCTTTTCCGGACCTATACGAAATCGGCTTTTCCCATCTAGGACTAAGGCTTTTATATCATCGAATAAATGAGACTAGAGATTATTTGGCAGAACGAGTTTATGCCCCTGCTAAAGACATGGAAGAAGAATTACGAAAAGCCAAGCTACCTCTCTTTTCATTGGAAACAAAACATGGTTTGGGAGAATTTGATCTTTTAGGATTTACTCTTCAATATGAGTTAAGTTATACGAATATCCTGAATATGATGAGTTTAGCGGGAATACCTTTAAAAAGAGAAGAAAGGGGGGAAGAATACCCGCTGATCATTGGTGGTGGCCCTGGAAGTTTTAATCCTGAACCTTTAGCTGATTTTTTTGACCTTTTTTTGTTGGGTGAGGGAGAAGAGGCAATTATTGAGATTTTAAATGTAGTAACTGAAGGTAAGAATAAAGGGAAAACCAAAACGGAGATAAAACATGATTTACTTTCGGTGTCTGGAGTTTATTTACCTGAGTATTATACGGTTGAGTATCTTCCGGATGGAAGAGTTTCGGCAATTAAGCCGCTACCACCAGCACCCGAAGTAATATATAAGCGAATTATCAAGGATTTTAAAGATGGTTACCTTCCAGAAAAAGAGCTTGTACCTTGGATTGAGCCGATTCATGATCGGTTAATGATTGAGTTGTTACGGGGGTGTACGAGAGGGTGCCGTTTCTGTCAGGCAGGTATGATTTATCGTCCGGTTAGGGAGAGAGATAGCTCTACGATCAAAAAGAAATTGCCAGCATTAATTAGAGGTACCGGGTATGAAGAAATTTCTCTTACCTCGCTTAGCAGTGCAGATTATACAGGGATTGAGAAACTGGTGGGTACTTTGAGCGACTGTTTTTCTACTCAGGGGGTAAAAATTTCTCTTCCTTCTTTAAGAATTGATTCTTTTTCTCCTGAATTAGCAGCAACATTTCAAGCAAAGCCTAAATCCAGCTTAACTTTTGCACCGGAAGCTGGGACTGAACGTCTGCGGCGGGTTATTAATAAAAATCTATCAGAGGCTCAGATTTTAGAGACGGTTCAATCGGCTTTTCAGGCTGGTTGGCAGAGGATGAAATTATATTTTATGATCGGCCTTCCTACGGAAACAGATCAGGATTTGGAAGGTATAGCCCAATTAGCAAAGAAAGTGTTGCAACTGGGGCGTAAGATTCATGCTTCTAAAGCCGGACATGTTAAGGTGGTTGTTAGTGTTTCAACTTTTGTACCTAAACCACATACTCCATTTCAATGGCGTCCGCAAATTTCTTTAGAGGAAACTCTGCGTAAACAGGATTATTTAAAGCAAGTTATTAGAGGAAAAGGTTTATCATTTTCCTGGCATGAAGCAACAATGAGCCAGATGGAAGGGGTTTTTTCCCGTGGTGATCGGAGATTGGGAAAAATATTGGAAACAGCTTTGGAACTAGGTTGTACCTTTGATGCGTGGGGAGATAAATTTCGTTGGGATTTGTGGCAGGAAGCTTTTAAGATTGTTGGACTAAAACCTGAGTTTTACAATACTAGAGCTCGTGCGTATAAGGAAGTCTTGCCATGGCAACATCTTAGTGCAGGAGTAAGTAAAGAGTTTTTAAGAGCTGAAGATCAGCGGGCAGAGGAAGAAAAGCCTACATTCGACTGTCGCACAGGTAAAGAATGTTCGGCTTGTGGGGTTTGTCCGACTTTGGGGATCAAGCCAACATTGAGCGGAGGTGAGGAACATTAATTATTATCGAATTCAATATCGTAAAACAGGCCTAGCCAGGTTTACGTCACATCTAGATGTTGCGCGGGCAATTAGTAGAACCCTTCGGAGGGCAGAACTCCCTGTAGCTTTTTCCTGCGGATTTAATCCAATGCCTCGTCTATCTTTTGGTCCTCCTTTACCATTAGGCATCGAAAGTGAAGCAGAATTTATGGATTTAGAGTTAACTCAAAACTTGTCAGAGCAAGCAATTACCCTTGCTTTGAATAGATCTTTACCTCCAGGATTGGAGGTTATTCAAGTTACCAAACTAACAAAGAAAGTTTCCTCATTGATGGCTTCTGTAGACTCCATAGTTTATCAGTTTATTATTAAGGTTACAGTAGATAAGAGAAATGATCAGATTGAAGCTTGGTTTAAGCATCTATGGGATAGTAAAGAGTTAATGATAGTAAAAAGAACCAAGTCAGGAGAGAAACCTGTTAATATTCGGCCTTTTTGGCGAGATTATACACTTTCGTTTATAGGAGATGATATTATTCTTTTTGAGATGAAAGTGGAATTCGGTCCCCGGGGAACCCTTCGGCCTGATAATTTTATTTCATTATTACCCCAAGATTTTCAGGTACAAAGGATAATTAGAAAAGCGATGTATTCCCGTACCGAAGAATGCTGCGAAAAGGTTCTTTAGGAAGTGGTGGGATGGAAAAAGAATTTTTAATTAATGTTAGTCCGAGTGAGACACGGATGGCAGTATTGGAAGATGGAAGATTGGTTGAATTATCAATTGAAAGATTTAATGACCGTCGTCAGGTAGGAAATATCTATAGGGGAAAAGTGGAGAATGTACTCCCTGGGATGCAAGCTGCTTTTATAGATATCGGGATGGAAAAGAATGCGTTTTTATTTGTTGATGATCTCCGTTTGAAACATGAAGAAGGCGAGAGTAAGAAGTCTATAACCTCGATCAGTGATTTGCTTCGCGAAGGACAGGAGATTGTGGTACAAATCATTAAAGAATCAATTGGGAGTAAGGGAGCTAGGGTGGATACTGATCTAACGATTCCCGGACGTTTCTTAGTATTAATGCCTACAGTGGATTATATTGGTATCTCTCGGAGAATTGAGGATGAAAAAGAAAGGGAAAGAGTAAAAGAAATTGCTACACGGTTAAAACCGGAGGGTATGGGATTAATTGTTCGTACCGCTGCTGAAGGGATCGGGGAGAGGGATTTAGAAGCAGATCGAGATTTTTTATTTAATCTTTGGCAGAAGATTCTTAAGAAAACTAAGAAAGGGCCGGTTCCTTCTTTAATTTATCATGATCATGATCTTCTTTATCGATTATTAAGAGATCTTTTTACGGAAGAAGTCGATCGCTTAATCATTGATGATCTACCGACTTACGAAAAAGCTTTAGAATTACTTAATGTATTAGCTCCTCATCTTCGAGGTAGGGTTAAATTGTTTTCAGGGGACCTATTTTCTGTTTACGGAGTTGAACACCAGATTGAAGAGGCACTTCAGAGGCGAATATGGCTTGATTCTGGAGCGTATTTAGTTTTTGATCAAACAGAGGCCTTAACCGTGGTGGATGTTAATACCGGAAAATTTACAGGTTCTATTTGTCTTGAAGATACGGTCCTTCATACCAATTTAGCAGCTGCTAAAGAGATTGCTAGGCAAATTAGATTGCGAAACTTAGCTGGTATTATTATTATTGATTTTATTGATATGACTGATGAAGAAAGCAAAAAGAAAGTGCTAGAATCTTTTACTATGGAATTACAGAAAGATAAAATTAAATCTAATGTTCTAGGTTTTACTTCGCTTGGATTATTGGAGTTAACTAGAAAAAAGACCCGGCCCAGCCTTCGTGGTCAATTACAACAGACCTGTTCCTGCTGTGAGGGAACTGGTTATAAATATTCTTTAGAAACACAGGTAGCACATGCTGAACGTCGGATTTTGAAGCTGGGTACTGACAGGTCAAAAGACCAGGCTCTACTGATCGGAGTGAATCCAGGTATTGCCGCACTTATTATTGGCCCAGGTGGGAACCATCTAAATCAATTAGAAAAAACGATGGGCAAGATTATTTTTATCAAAGGAAAAGAAGGATTGGATTTACCTGAGGTCCAGATTTTAGCAGCCGGTGACTTAGAATATGTTCAGGAGCTAGCTCTTCCTGTTAAAACAGGGGATGTAATAGAATTACAGGTTATGGAGTCTCATCTAAATAATCCGGTGGATGGTATTGCTAGAATTGAAGGTTATATAGTTGATATTGAAGGTGCCGGAAAAATGGTTGGTAAGAAAGTAAAAATAAAGATTGAGAAAACTTTTAAAACCTATGCCAGAGCAGTTTTATTATAAATAGATGAATTGCAATCTATAGGAAAATTGAAAAGGGAAAACATAAATTCTTAGATTGACAACCTTCATTACTGGTGTTAGTATAGTATCTGTAGGTTTTTTTAAACCTGTTTCAACCGCTCGGTTTGAGGTCAGTCAAAACCTTGAATAAGGTACCTAAACCGGCGAGTCTAAGCGGGGAGGTGTTTAAAGAATGTATGCAATCGTTGAAACCGGGGGAAAACAGTATCGAGTTGCCCCTGGAGATCAGATTAAGGTGGAAAAATTACCAGGTGAAGTCGGAACCCAATTAGAATTAGATCGAGTCTTGTTAATTGGTGGAGAAGAGACTAAAGTGGGAACCCCTTTGGTTGAAGGTGCTAAAGTAAAAGCGGAGATTGTCGCGCAAGATAAAGACCGTAAAGTGATAGTTTTCCGTTATACACCAAAGAAAAATTTCCGGAAACGAAAGGGTCACCGTCAGCCCTATACTTGTCTTCGTGTACTGGATATTGAAGGATAAATATGACTTCTGTTCAGTTCATCTCTTTTGCAGGGCGCTTAATTGGTTTTGAAGCCTGGGGCCATACAGGTTATGCTCCAGCCGGGAAGGATATTGTATGTGCTGGGGTATCAACTCTGGTTCAAACTGCCGTCTTGGGATTGGAGAATTTAATTGGAATAAAAGTTAAGGTTAAGCAAGAGAAAAAAACCGGACACTTTTATTGTCGAATTGCTTCAAAAACTGAAGAGGAAAAGCAAGTTCAAGCGGATTTTCTTTTAAATTTAATTTATTTAGGTTTACAGCAAATTGCTACGGAATATAAAGATTATGTACAAGTTTCCATCAAGGAGGTGGGGAAAAATGAGGTTTGATTTACAATTTTTTGCTACGAAAAAGGGAGTAGGTAGTACAAAAAACGGTCGTGATAGTCAAGCACAGCGACTTGGAGTTAAAAGATTTGCCGGGCAACAGGTACGGGCCGGAAGTATACTTGTGCGTCAACGGGGAACTAGATTACACCCTGGTAATAATGTAGGGATTGGTAAAGATGACACCCTTTTTGCCTTAATCGATGGTTATGTAGCGTATGAAAGAAAAGGTAAAAAAGATAGGAAGGTTAGTGTCTATTCTCAACCAGTAGCTAATGTTTAATTCTTAACCGCCAGTAAGGCGGTTTTTTACTCTATACTTTATTTAAAACTTCCTATGTTTATTTTAAATTTTGTAGAAATTTATCTACCGGTATCATCTTTTAAGAAAGGATAATCTTTAGTACCTGTAGAATAATATGTACAAAGCTGAATAACTAAGAAAAATATTAATTCCCTCCAGTTATGAAAGAACCGGGAAGATTTATTTTTATAATCTATTAACATAAAGAAAACTTAAAAACTAATTTGGGAGATATTAATGTTTATTGATGAAATAACTATTAAGGTAGTTGCTGGTAAAGGCGGCGATGGTGCTGTTAGTTTCCGTCGTGAAAAGTTTGTGCCTAAAGGTGGCCCTGATGGGGGTGACGGAGGAGATGGCGGTAGTATCTTTTTACAGGTTGATGAAGGTTATACTACTCTGAGCCACTTACGCCAGAAAAACATGTTTAAGGCTAAATCCGGAGAAAACGGCCGGGGGAAAAAATGTTTTGGTAAAAAAGGGGAAGATTTAGTTATTAAGGTTCCAATCGGTACTATTGTTCGTAAAGAGGATCAAGTGATTGCTGATTTAGTTGAACATGGAGAAAAGTGCCTGGTTGCCAAAGGTGGAATTGGCGGTCGGGGTAATTCGAGGTTTGTGAGCTCCACTCATCAGGTACCGAGATTTGCTGAGAAGGGTGAAGCTGGAGAAGAAGCTATTTTATTATTAGAATTGAAGGTACTAGCTGATGTTGGTTTACTAGGTTATCCAAATGCCGGTAAATCTACTTTACTTTCAGTAATCTCTGCCGCCCGGCCAAAGGTTGCTTCCTATCCTTTTACTACTTTAAATCCGATTTTGGGTGTAGTAGAGATTGATAATCGTAGTTTTGTAGTAGCTGATATACCGGGGTTAATTAAAGGTGCTCATCAAGGTGTGGGATTAGGTTTTGATTTTTTAAAGCATATAGAAAGGACGCGTCTCCTTCTTCATTTGGTTGATCTATCAGATCCTGACCCCGTAAAGGCTTTTGCCGAGATAAATACAGAATTGGAAAAGTACAATAGTGAATTAGTAAAAAAAGAACAGATTGTAGTTGGAACAAAAATTGATTTGCTTAGTGATCTGGGGAAACGTGAGGACTTTATAAAAAATATTTCCGGGCAGGGGTACGAAGTTCATTGTATTTCGGCCGTAACTGGTGAAAATGTAAGAGAATTATTATATGGTATTGCTGCTAAATTAGATAAAATACCCAAAATTCCCGATTTCAACCTGGTAGATAATGATAAACCTGTACTTAATAAGAGCGAATTTGATTTTCAAGTAATTAATGAAGGTTCGGGTTCTTATCGTATAGAAGGGGAGGGATTAATTAAAAAAGTAATGCGTTTCAATCTTGCCCACGAGGAAGCCTTAATCCGTCTTGATAAGTTGTTAAAACAGTGGGGAGTATTGAAAGCCTTAGAGGAAGCCGGTATTAAAGAAGGAGATCTGGTTCATATCGGTGATTACGAATTTCATTTTGAAACAGAAGATTTTTAGCAAATTAATGTTTGGGAGGTTGTATGGAATGTCCTGCTTGGATTGCGGGAATTGTAAAGATGATAAAGACGTCTTTTTCTGCCCAGCAAAAAATGAATTTATTATTAGAGAAAAAACTATAATCCGAGAACGAGAGACTCGTTGGAAAAAAGGAGATCCAAAATATGAGTTTCATCGGCGTCAGCAACGCAAAGAACGGGAAGATCTTAAAATAAGCTAATGCCTAATATATCATCTAGGTAGTCACCCACCCCAGCAAGCTGGGGCAAGCGAAAGGATGAAAATACAACTTTCATCTATAGCTTACAAAGGCTGCTATTCAACACGAGCGACGAGTTTCGAGATGTATTTTCTAGGTAGTCGCTGGTCGCATATCATTTGATAATTATTTAATTCTCTAAAATGGCACTGTTATTTTCAGTGCCATTTTAATTTAAAGGTGTTTAGGATGTCAAAGCTGAAACTTTGTAGTATAATTTAGGAAATACTCGCTCATGCTGGCTACATACAGACATCACGAAGTGATCTAAAAAAAACCAGATGAGTCGATAAATTAAGTTGCTTATGTTGGCTACCGCCTGCACAGATGAATGATGAAAAGAGGGCTTTTCTCTGGAAATAGCTTACAAAGGTTTATTCAACACAAGTGACGAGTTACAAAATCGATGGGTAGCACTAGTGGCGAACTTGGAAAGTGGGGGGTAATATTGTTAGAAAATAGATCCGGTTTAAAAGCGGCCAAGAGAATTGTAGTAAAGGTTGGTACTAGCACTTTAACTTATCCTTCAGGCCATTTAAATCTAAAGCATCTAGAAAAACTTGTCCGCCAAATAGCAGATTTACATAATTCAGGAAGAGAAGTTATACTTGTTACTTCTGGGGCAGTGGGTGCTGGTGTTGGACGATTAGGATTAAAGAAAAAACCGGGGACAATTCCTGAACGGCAAGCAGTAGCTGCTATTGGTCAGGGTCTATTAATGCAGGTCTATACGAAGTTTTTTTCCGAATATGGTCTAACTACTGCTCAGATCTTACTAACTAGGGAAGATATGAGTAACCGGCGTCGTTATTTAAATGCTCGTAATACTCTTCTAATGTTAGTCAATGAGTATCGGGCAATCCCCATTATTAATGAGAATGATACGATTGCCACGGAAGAACTCCAACTACGTTTTGGGGATAATGATACTTTAGCTGCACTAGTTGCTGGTTTAATTGGAGCTGATCTTTTAATCTTATTATCTGATATTGATGGTTTATTTACTGAGGATCCGAGAAAGGATGAAAAGGCTAAACTTATTCCTGAGGTAAGGGAACTCTCTTCTGCTATTTGGGCAGCTGCCGGGGAGGCTGGAACCCAGAGAGGAACGGGTGGAATGGTAACTAAACTTGAAGCAGCCAGGATCGCTACCAGATCTGGTATTATGATGATGCTAGCTTCTGGTGAAGAGCCGGATGTTCTTACTAAAATTATTGAAGGTGAAATGATAGGTACACTATTTCACCCTAATTCAGAGGCTTTAGTTCAAAGAGAAAGATGGATTGCTTTTGCTGGGCAACCTCAAGGAGAGGTACGTATTGATTCAGGAGCGGTAACAGCTCTTCTTCAATTTAAAAAAAGCTTGCTTCCATCAGGAGTAACCAGTGTTCAAGGTAGATTCGAGGTTGGAGATCTAATCAGGGTTTTGGATGATTCAGGGAAGGAGATTGCTAGAGGGTTAAGTAATTTTGGTTCTGAGGAGATTAAAAAAATTAAGGGTGCAAATACTGCTAATCTTCCAAATATTCTTGGGTATAAAACCTATGAAGAGGTAATTCATAGAAATAATATGGTCTGTATGGATTAAGAGGGGGTACAAATATGAGCTCAATTAACGAATACATTTTTGAACTTGGGAAAAATGCTAAAAAAACTACTACTTGTATGGCAAGACTTGATAGTGATGCTAAAAATGAGGCTTTGCTTCAAATGGCTGCAGCCTTGGAAGAAAAAGTGGAAATTATTTTAGAAGTTAATAAAGAAGATCTCAAGAGAGCTAAAGAGATGGGGATTAAGTCTAGTTTAATTGAAAGACTCTCTTTAAATGAGGAAAGAGTTTATAGTATGGCTGATGGCCTTCGCGAGTTGGTAAAATTGGCAGATCCAATTGGTAATGTAGTAAAGATGTGGCGTCGCCCTAATGGTTTAGAAATTGGCCAGGTTAGAGTTCCTTTGGGAGTTGTAGCTATTATCTATGAATCACGGCCGAATGTTACGGTTGATGCAGTTGGGCTAAGTATAAAAACAGGAAATGCCATTATCTTACGTGGTGGTTCTGAAGCTCTACAAACTAATAAGACTTTGGTTAAGATTCTCCGGGAAGCGCTTACTGATTCAGATGTACCGGTTGATGCTATTCAATTAGTAGATATTCCGGAACGGGAAGCGGTAATGGCCTTAATGAAAATGAATCAGTATCTGGATTTATTAATTCCCCGGGGTGGAGCAGGGTTGATTAAAACCGTAATTAATAATTCTACGGTTCCAGTGATTGAAACTGGTGTTGGAAACTGTCATATTTTTATTGATAGTTCCGCAGAGATAGAGAGTTCCCGGCAGATTATTATAAATGCGAAAGTTCAAAGGCCTTCTGTATGTAATGCTGTAGAAACTTTGTTGATTCATCAGGAAATTGCTCCTAAGATCTTGCCTTTTTTAGGAGAAGACTTAAAAGCAGCAGGAGTAGAGATCCGTGGTTGTCAGCAAGTCCGGAAGTATATTCCTTGGGCTAAAGAGGCAGCCGAAGAAGATTGGTCTACTGAATATCTAGACCTGATTTTAGCCATTAAAGTAGTTTCTGATTTAGAGGAAGCCTTATCTCATATAGCAAAATATGGGACACAACATTCGGAGAGTATTTTGACTACTGATTATAATAATGCCCGTAATTTTTTACATGCAGTAGATGCTGCCGCCGTCTATGTTAATGCTTCTACCCGTTTTACAGATGGATATCAATTTGGTCTGGGAGCAGAACTGGGAATTTCCACGCAAAAACTTCATGCTAGAGGACCGATGGGACTTGAAGCTTTGACTACTTTAAAATATATAATTTATGGAAATGGACAGATTCGAAAATGAAATCAATTGGAATTTATGGTGGAAGTTTTGATCCCATTCATATAGGCCATCTTATATTGGCGGAATCAGCCCGCGAAGAATTGGGACTAGAAAAAGTTATTTTTGTTCCTGCTTTGCAGTCGCCATTAAAAGGACATCTTCCTTTAGTAACAGGTGAAGATCGCTTACATATGATTCAAAGAGCTATAGAGGGTAATCAGTATTTTACCTATTCTAAGGTGGAATTAGAAAGGAAGCCTCCATCATACACGATTGATACTTTACTATTTTTTCGTAAGGTTTTTCCTGAATATAGGCTTTATTTATTAATGGGCCAGGATTCATTGGATGAATTAGTATATTGGCATCAATTTCATGAGATTCTTCAACTTGCACGGATTGGAGTGGGTGCCCGTCCTGGCTTTGAAAGGACTCTACCGCCACTTCTTCAAGAATATGAAGACCAGTCTATGAAGAGTCAGGGGATTGTTTTTTTTAGGAACTTAACAGTGGGTACTTCCTCTTCAGAAATTAGAGAAAGATTAAAGCAGGGGAAATCTATTCGCTATTTATTACCAACAGAAGTTTATAATTATATTATGGAAAGAAACTTGTATATTTAAGGTAATTTGTATGCATCTCTAACTTGATGCAATTCCCTCATATAAAAGTTATTAATTAGGGGGATTGTCAATTGAAAAAATACTCTTTGGCTTCCCTTATTTCTTTCAATAAAATTTTGGTCTACGGGTAAAATAAATTAAGAGCCGCAATTAAGATTCATGGCCGGAAATGAGGTGAATCTATTGAGTAAAACCCTTTATGTCGGAAATCTCCCTTGGGCTACAACTGATAAAGATTTGGCTGAATTTTTCTCCGATTCTACTGAAGTAATAGCAAGCAGGGTAATTACAGACCGAGCAACCGGACGGTCAAAGGGTTTTGGATTTATTGAAATCCCCGAAGAAAATGTGGAAAAAGTTATTTCTAATATGAATGGACGGGAGTTAGGCGGGCGGGAAATCATAGTTAATGAGGCAAAACCACTTAACACAGAACATTAACAAAGTAAGGGTGCAGATTTGCACCCTGTTTCATTTATTGTTTCTATTTACGGGAAGGCTTAATTATCTAACTTATTTTTTCCCACATTCCTATTTTAGCTGGGTATTTATTTTGCATCTAGGTTTTGGCAATTTATATTTAGTTTACCTTTTGCTTAAAGGGTGGAAACATGAGTTCTAAGATCCCCAGTTAACCATAGTTAAGCAATCAATTATGCACTTCCCTCATTCCTTAATTTATGTAAATAAATCTTATATCAGCAGGGAAAAAGATTAAAATGTGGAAAAAGAAATATAACTTACTTTTTTGACTTGGAGGTAAAAATGAACCTCGAAAAAATACAGAGTAGATTGTCAGCACAGTTAACTCCTAAAAGATTTGAGCATTCTCTAGGAGTTATGGATTTAGCTGTTAAACTTGCACCAATTTATCAAATTCCTCCGGAACCTCCGCGTATAGCTGGACTTTTACATGATGTGGCCAGAGAACTCCCAGCTCAAGAACTTTTAAGCTTGGCTCATGATTTTCAAATACCGGTTTTAGAAATTGAAGAGCAGATACCTGTATTGCTTCATGGAAAAGTAGGAGTAGAAATTCTCAAAAGGGAATGGGGAATTTTAGATCCGGATATTTTGCAAGCAATTAGCCTACATGTAACTGGTGCTCCAGAAATGAGTATTTTATCGCAAATTATTTTTATTGCTGATTTTGCAGAACCGGGGAGAGGTTTAATTTTTTCTGACATTGCAAAGAAACTTGCCTTTGTAGACAGATGTTCAGCTTTATCCTATATTTTTGATCAACAAATTATGTATATTCTAAATTCTGGTTGCCTTTTACATCCTAATACCATTGAAGCCCGGAATAAGCTAATAATGACGGGTTCATTGAGTTAAAAAGGCTCACAAGCTACGAACTATGAGTATCGTGAATATATTATTGTGAGGGAATTGTCTTGTAGGGCTTTTTGCGTTGTCATTGATTTTTTCTGTCCCTGCACAATATATTGATAGCCTAATACAAGCCCAACACTATATATTGTGTTGGGACCTTTTAAAAAGGACACAACGCAAAAAGCTTTAATA
>DIPO01000031.1 GCA_002427045.1 Firmicutes bacterium UBA5486 | reverse complement strand
CAGTAACAGCGCAAATAACTCTTTTAACGAATAATATTGACAAACTAGCTTTTAAATGCTTATAATAATACAAAGTATAAATTCTTAAAGCAATGAATGGAACTAGTATGTTTTTTTAAGGTTAAGAGAACCGGTGGTTGGTGCAAACCGGTCCGGCAAAAAACAGAATGGATCCGTGAGCCCGGAACCGAAGCTACAGTAGGCCCCGGCGGCTTCCACCGTTATCAGGAAAACGGCACTAAACTAGATTTTATGGCCGGCTAAAAGTGGATCTTATGATCAACTTGGGTGGCACCGCGATTAACCTCGTCCCAACAAGGGAATGAGGTTTTTTTATTTGAGGGAATTGCATAATTTAAAATTTCTGTACAAAATCAAATCAAAAGGAGCGATCTCTAATGAAAAAAATAGTTTTCTCTGGCGTTCAACCTAGTGGCGCCTTAACGATCGGTAATTATTTAGGAGCTATCCGGAATTTTTCCCGCCTTCAACATGAAGCCGACTGTTTTTTTTGTGTTGTTGACCTGCATTCCCTGACTGTACCCCAGGATCCAGTTGCACTAAGAGAAAATATTAAAAATACCGCCCGGTTATTTGTGGCCTCTGGCATTGATCCAAAAGTTTCTACAGTTTTTGTTCAATCACATGTCTCCGCCCATAGCGAGCTCAGTTGGCTGTTGGAATGCCAGACCTACATTGGTGAGTTAAGACGGATGACGCAATTTAAGGATAAAGCAAAGAAACAAGAGGTAGTCACCACTGGCCTTTTAACCTACCCCGTCTTGATGGCGGCCGATATCCTGCTCTATAATACCGATCTTGTACCAGTCGGAGAAGACCAGAAACAGCATCTGGAGATCACCAGAGATATTGCGGAAAGAATAAACAACCGGTTCCAGGAAGAAGTCTTTAAAGTCCCAGAACCTTATATTCCTCCCCGTAGTAGCGGCGGCCGGATTATGAGCCTTGCCGAGCCCGGGGAGAAAATGTCCAAATCTTCTTCCAATCCCAAAAGTTTTATCGCCTTATTGGATCCGCCAGAAGTAATCAGAAAGAAAATTATGTCAGCCGTAACAGACTCTGATGCCGAAATCCGTTATGATGAAGAAGCAAAACCTGCGGTCTCAAACCTAATGGTCATTTACTCTCTTTGTTCTGGTGATACGATTGATGCAATCACCAAGAACTATGCTGGTAGCGGATATGGTAAATTCAAGAAAGATCTAGCAGAATTAGTCGTAGAAACACTCCGCCCCATTCAAGAAAAAGTCCGTGAATTATCCGAACCGGGCGTTATTGAAGAAATTCTAAGAGATGGTGCCATCAAAGCTCAAAAAGCAGCCCAACCCAAGCTCCGCCTCTTCCAAGAAAAATTGGGGCTCTTTCGCTGAAAACTAATGAAAATAACCGCTCCTGCCGTAAAATTTTGGTTAATAGATTCTTAGCTTTCTTGAAAATAATTAGAAACTAAGCTAATACCTTGGATTATAAGCATTTACCCTTAGTGGATTAAGAGATAATTAACTTTGACTATAATCTTCTTTTGTATTATGATATTTTTGTTAGATTGGTGATATTTTTGCTAAATGTACAAAATTATTTCCAATCTTAAGTTGCTGTATATTTCCATTTTATAATTTGGATTTAATGCAGCTAATATTTATAACAATTTGAGGAGGTTTTTTTTATGCTTGGCTTTGTTGCAGTTGCGGTAATTGCATCTCTAGGGTTTGCAGCTTATAACTATTCATCAGTGAAAAAACGTGAAACCGGAACCGAATTAATGAATGAAATTGCCGGAGCCATTCGTGAAGGGGCAGATGCATTTATAATGCATGAATTTAAGGTTATTCTTAAAATCGCCCTACTGATAGCTATTGCCTTGATGGTTTTTGTCTCATGGTATACAGGAGTAGCTTTCTTAATTGGGGCCACAATGAGCCAACTGGCTGCCTTTATTGGTATGGATATTGCCACTCTCGCCAATGTTAGAGTCTCCAATACGGCAAGAGAATCTAAAAGCCTAGGTAACACTTTAAAAGTAGCTTTTCAAGGTGGTAGTGTTATGGGTTTGGCAGTAGGAGGTTTTGCTCTTTTAGGCCTTGGAATTGTGTATTTAATCTTTGGAAAATTAATGGGACAAACCGAGGTAATAAACTTAAAAATTCAAACCAATTGGTTAGGAATAAGTTATATACCTTTTGCCATGTCAGTCTCAGGTTATGCTCTTGGCTGCTCAATTATTGCCATGTTTAACCGTGTTGGTGGAGGAATCTTTACCAAAGCCGCTGATATGGGTGCTGACTTGGTCGGAAAAACTGAAGCTCATATCCCTGAAGATGACCCCAGAAACCCAGCAACCATTGCTGATAATGTTGGTGATAATGTCGGTGATGTGGCCGGTTTGGGCTCAGATCTTTTAGAAAGTTATGTTGGGGCAATCATTGCCAGTATTACTTTAGCAGCTTCTATGTATTTACATCCGGCAATACCAATTCCAGATGCCCTAATTTCCAAACTACTTAGTTTCCCAATTATCTTCTCTGCAATTGGAATTATTGCCTGTGTGATTGGTGTTGCTTATTTAAGCTTTAAAAAAGTATCCGATGAACCCCATCGTGAATTAAATATCTCTCTATTGGTATCAGCTTTTCTTACCATCATTGGTGGTGGAATACTCACTTATTCATATTTTAAAGGAATGGATGTCAGTAGTGTAGGTTTTAAAGCGGGGATCATGTCTCCCTGGTATGCATCCATACTAGGTATCTTATGCGGAATCGCCATGGGTTGGATTGCAGAATATTATACTAGTGATGCTTATAATCCTACCAAAAATTTAGCTTATTCATCTCTTGAAGGTACAGCTCTTACTATTACTGAAGGTATGGCTCTTGGTATGAAATCAACATTCCTTCCTGTAGCTTTACTAGGAATTACTATTATATTATCTAGCCTGGTAGCTGGTGTTTATGGTGTAACAATGGCGGCTTTAGGAATGCTATCCTTTGTCAGTGCTACTGTCTCTGTTGATACCTATGGACCGATCGCAGATAATGCAGGTGGAATCAGTGAAATGGCAAAACTTGACTCTGAAGTACGGCAAATTACCGACAAACTTGACTCTGTAGGTAATACGACTGCTGCCATTGGTAAAGGATTTGCTATTGGTTCCGCTGCCCTAGCAGCAATGTCACTTCTTGCTTCCTATGTGCACTCCCAACCTGTTGCCCAGTCTACAGGGGAAGTAGCTGGCAGCTTTGATCTGATTCTAAATATGATTAATCCGCTTACTTTAACAGGTGCCATCGTCGGTGCCGCTCTACCCTACTTTTTCTCTGGCATGCTAATCGAATCTGTTACCAAAGCAGCCAGAGAAATGGTACAGGAAGTTAGAAGACAATTCAAAACAATGCCTGGCATTCTTACCGGTGAAACCCGCCCGGATTATAAAACCTGTATTACAATATCTTCTGCCAGTGCTTTAAAAGAGATGATTCTTCCTGCTCTGATCTCGATACTAACTCCCATTATTTGTGGCTTTATCTTTGGTGCTGATTTTGTCGGTGGCCTTCTGGTAGGTACAGTAATCTCATCCATTATGCTTGCTCTTTTCACAGCAAATTCCGGAGGTGCCTGGGATAATAGTAAAAAATATATTGAATCCGGCAAGATTGAAGGAGTAGGAAAAGGAACAACCGCACACGAATCGGCAGTTATTGGTGATACAGTTGGTGATCCACTAAAAGATACCGTCGGTCCTTCTCTAGACATTTTAATCAAAATTATGTCTGTTGTTTCACTAATTACTGTATCGATCTTTGGTAAATATAATCTGTTTAATTTGTTTAAACTTTTTTAGAAAGTAACGGATAATTAGTAGCTTTTCTAAATACTAAAACCAGATTACTAAAGAAAAAGGCTTTTCAATATAATCGAAAAGCCTTTTTTTCTTAGTTATTAACTTGAGGGAATTGCATAATTACCTAAGCTTGTTTTAACCACAATATATAGTAGCTATTTATTATTCGATGGAATTGCCTGTTTTACAAAGAGACCCCCTCAATCATAATGTATTGTTAGACAATTCCTAATAGGATTATTTAATAGTGTATCTATCAACACCAGGGAAATCGTGAAAACCTGCGACAGCGTTTACACTGGATGCCGTAAAGAATCCTTCTATTAAGCTTTTTTTAATTAGCGATAAAAAACTCATAAATTACTTCCGCAACTGCCCCTTCATTATTATCTTTTTCCGTTACATAATCAGCAGCATTAATTATTTGAGGATGAGCATTACGAGAAGCAACCCCTAAGCCGGCTTTTTCTACCATTTCCAAATCATTTTGGTTATCTCCAATGGCAATTATATCTTGGAGTTTTAGCCCAAACTCTGTCGCCAAAGCTACTAGGGCATCCCCTTTAGAAACACCTGTTGGTAATATCTCTAAAAATGTATCTCCGGATTGAACAATATTGACTGTACTTGCTAATGATTTCTCTAATTGTACTTGAAAAGGTTTGAATTTTTCCGGAGAACCAATTAATAGCAAATTAGATACTTCCCTATCAATAAATTGAGACAAATCTCCGACTGGATAAATTAAGGGGTTTTCGTCTTTCATATGCTCCTCAATGATCTCGTTTTTCTTTTCAACATAAATTCGGTCTTTTTCATAAATCAAGGGCTCAAAAGAATATTCTCGACATAATAACAATGCTTTTTGAAGAATATTAGCATGAATACTAGTTTTTTTTTCGTAAATAACCTTTCCTGTTTTGCCATCTACAATTTGTGCTCCATTACCTACAATAACAGGGAAATCAACTTCTAATTCATTGATAAAGCTATAAGCTGAATTAAACATTCTCCCAGTGGCAAGAGTAAAATAATAACCTTTCTGTTTTAGCATCATTACGGCTTCCTTATTCACCGGGGGAATCCTTTTTCTTTCATCGATCAAGGTACCATCAACATCCGAAATCAGTAATTTATATGCCAAGCATGTTCCTCCTAAAAGATTTTAAAGAACTTTTAAACCAAGCTCCATTTAATATCAATTATAACATAAGTCTTATACCCTTCTCCACCCTGGTGAAGAATCTCCGCGATTGCATGCTATGCTAGGGTGGCGGCGTTATACAATTCCTATTACACCCTGAGCGATATTAATAGTATGATTATCAATTCGCAACAATGATTCGATCAAATCTAAATGAAGTGAGCTGGTAGCTAATGTTTTTTTATTCCCTGATTGCATCCGTTCAAAATGACTGAACCTCAGTTTTTTTTCATATCTTCTAATCTTAGGGTGTTCTTTAAGGATTAAGCTAGCTAGTTTAGTATCATTATTCTTTAATGCGAATAGAGCCTGTTTATAATTATTACATACCATGTTATAAAGGGTTTCAATCTCCTCATAACCTTCTTCTGAAAAAGCCAACTGCTCATAGGTAACCTTCATACCAATATTACCGATATTCAATAAGATATCCCCTATATGTTCAAGATCATTCGCAGCATAAAGAACCTGTAGGCTTTTTAATAATAAGTCCTCAGAATAATTATTAATATCAAGGGATGTAACATACTTTACTATTTGCCTGGATAAAGAGTCAACTGCTTCTTCCGTATCTACAAAGCAATTATAAAGTTCTTCATTTTCATAACGAAGCATCAACATTACCCTATTTATCATCTCTTCTTCAATAATAGAACCCATCTCTACAGTCTGGCGATGAGCCTGATCAACAGCAAGTTCCGGAACCTCCAACAAGTTTTCTTTTAAATACTTTGCTTCCCCAAGCCCTCCTGCTTTATCCGGTATTAATCTTTTCATAAATTCTGCAATCTGAGGGGTAAATGGTAAAAAACCCACTGCCATCATTAGCGAAAAAAAAGTATGAGCATTAGCAATCTGTCTACTAATATCTGAAGAGCTCCAAAGTACAATCTTTGTGATCGGCTTATAAAGTGGCAAAAAAATTAACCCATTTATTAATTTGAAAAAAAGATTAGCAAGTCCCGCCCGTTTAGATTCTCGACCCGGGACCCCTAAACATGAAAGCGCTCCAGTAATCGTTCCTCCTAAATGAGCTCCTAATACAAAGGGAACCAAGGCATAAGGGCCAACTACCCCTTGTCTGGCCAAGGTTATTAATAAGGCTAGAAAACCAGCACTTGACTGTATTATCGCAGTTAAAACCAGAGCAACCAAAAAAGCTAAAAAAGGGTATTTTTCCAGATTAATAATCATTTGTGCTACTAAGGGATAATCTTTAACCGGTTCCATTGCCGATGACATAACAAACATTCCATAAAAGATCAACCCAAAACCAAGAAGAATCTGCCCAATACTTCGATAGCGTGAACGTTTAATAAACAGATAAAAGATTGTCCCAATAAAGATCAAAACCAAAGCTACAGATGTTAATTTAAAAGCAATAAGATGGACAGTTAACGAAGAACCAACTGCTGAACCCAGAAGTACACTTAAGGCCTGCGAAAGCGTCATCAAACTGGCACTTGTAAAGCCAACTACAATCGCAGAAGTAGCACTACTACTTTGTAAGCCTAGAGTAACTATCGCACCTACTAAAACCCCTCTTAGTGGATTTTTAGTTAATACCTTTACCAATTGTTTTAATCTGTGAGCCGCAGCCTTTTGCAATCCTTCGGAACATAATTTCATACCATATAAAAATAAGCCCAGGCCACCTGCCAACCCAATTATTCCCTGTAAGGCACCCACTTGTTTTAGCCTCCCCTCTTTCTCGACTTAAAAGGATACCTTTCACCAGTTTCAGCAAAGATCGTAAGTTCCGAAATATTCACTATATGATCCCCAATCCGTTCTAAGTACCTGGCGACTAATAAAAAGTTGCTTGCCTGGTCAACATAACTGGGGTCTTTTTTCATATAATCCTTTAGTTCTTCAAATAAATGCCAATATAATTGATCAACTTCATCATCATCGCCATGCATTTCCCAAGCTGAGTCAAGATCCTTTTTCAAAAAAGAGAGTATACTCTTACGCATCATGGCCTGAATAAGTTTTCCCATCCGCGAAATATCTTCCAAAGGTTTAAAATAAGGCCCTTTCTCCGCAAGTAAAAGAGTAGTTTCTGCTATATTACAAGAATAATCTCCGATTCGTTCCAACTCATTACTTATTCTAATCGCTGAAGCCAATAACCTTAGATCCTTATCCATTGGCTGTTGTAGGGAGATAATTTCCAATGCTTCCATCTCTAAATCTTCGTCCAACTTATCAATCTCATCGTCCCCATCAATAATTTTTTGGGCTAAGTTTTCATCTTGTTTGATCAGAGACTCCATTGCTTTTAGGTGTCGATCCTCAACCAATTCACTCATGGAAAAGATCTCATCCCTAATTCTAACTAAAGCCCGATCATAGGCATTTAAAATTCTCAACATTCTCTCCCCCCTTCAAAAAGTATTCGAATCAACATAACCTTTAAAGATTTCTCCACCATAAAGAACTTTCCTTTTTATCATATTAGAATAATATAACAAAAATATAACGATTAGTTAAATTAATTGCTTTTTCTTTTATTACCCAAAACTTTTCATTTAATAAAGCCGGGTTTAAAAACCCGGCTTTAATAGCTTATTGTTGTTATTATCATCTTTTTTAATAATTCCTTCTTTAACTAGATAATGAGGGATTGCATAATTACCTTAATCGTATATTTAATCAATCAAGGATATGCCTCTATGCTCCCAGCCTTCTCACGGTCAGTGCCCATTCCATCTTAACTTCAAGCTTAATAGGGAAATAGGGAAACTCTTGATCCCAATTGAGCTTTGCCCAAAGTTGTGGATGATAGGCCTGGATATACCGGCCAACTCCCAAAATATCTGCCCCTAGATTCTGAGCCTTATTTATTGCCATTTCAATCTCTTCCCTAACCTTTTCGGTCACAGCCCGTTCTAAACCTTCTGTCAATTGTACCATCGGTCCATGGCTTCCAGAAAACTCCCTAGTTTCAAACCTTCCTACCACATTAATTTTGAGCACCGGATTATTCCCTTCCTTAACCAAACGATATCTTGAACGTAGATTATTTACCCCAACACAAATTATTTCTTCAGGATGAAACGGGCATTTAACCCGGTAATCAGATTCAGTAAACTCATTAAGTAAAATATTAAGTCCCCTAGTTTCAAAATTATTCAACCACCCAAGAAACCGGCCATTTTTTAAAACTGCTGCTCCACCTGTCAGAGCTGTCTCTTTACCTTTACAAATTCTGGGCAAGACTGGGTCAATACCCTCATCTGACTCGAGCACCAACCATTTACCTAAATCTGAGATATAATTAAAACTACTTCCGCTTTGGGGGGAGATCAAATTGAGAATATAAGTAGAAGGAGTCTGTCCAATCGGCGGTTGGATATTCAAAACCTCTCTGGCTTCTCCTTCTACAATCGCTACTCTGGCCATTCTTTGAATTCTAAAATTACGTTTAAAGTAGTCCAAGACTCTTTCCAGCCCAAAGATCCTTGCTACTTTCTCATTAACCAAAATAAGCCTGGTATGACCAAAAAATATTTTTCGGTCTAATTGACACTGGAGTTGAAGGATTCCAGATAATACATTATCTGTAGTAGTACCAAAAACCAGAAAAGGTTTTCCTCCTGCGCTTTGCCCACTCTCTCCACCTGCCATCTTCTCAGGAATCGGCACTTGAATACTGAAGAGAAACTGATTAGGTAAGGCCTCCGGGTCCTCGGGCATGTCAAAGGCAACGGCTGTTACAAAAGCTCTGGCATTTAATTCGCGCCCTTCCCAGCAACCGGACTGGGTAAAAAGAATAATTATCAATAAAAAAATAGGAATCATCTTTTTGTACATTATTTATTTCTCACATTCCTTTATCAGTTTCTACGTCGCGCTTTAATTAATGCCAAAAAATAAAGCAAGGGAATTAATAGAAAACTGATTATTATTGCTAAAATCGAGATATATAAACCCCATTGATTCCAGACAAAATAATTCTTCAAACTAGTACTTAAATAATATATTAGTGGTACCATCGCCCAGACAACAAAGGTATGATTGCGCAAACCAAACAATTTACTTATAACTAAGGCCGCTACAAAATAGGCAAGCACGCCAGTAGTAAAAACTGCAGAAATCCAAGAAATTAATAGGATTAAGTCGAGCCTTTCTAAGATTACAGCTTCCAGGTTTACAGATTTGGCTAGTTCCAACCCAGGCCAAGCCAGATCAATCGTCTCTTTATAACCAAAGACACCAATCACTGTTATGGTAAAGAAAGTATAAATTAAAGTCACGAGCAGGTTTCCCTTTATTGTTGCCCTGGTAACCTCTTCTGGATTACGGATATACGGCAGAATCATATTAACTAGTGGAAAACCGGCATAAGAAAACGCAGTTCCAATCTCAGCTCCGATTTGCTCAAAATGCAACTGGTTTTTAGCGAACACAGGTAACATATGCATTGGTTTAAAATGCTGCCACGCCAGAATAGAAACGAAAACACCTACAACTAAGGCAATTTCAATTAGCAACTCATTCACCTGTGCTAGTTGGGTGATATCTTTAGAAGCAGCATACGCCATAACTAAAATAAAAACACCATTAACAAACCAGCTGGGAGCCTGGGGTAAAAGCGAGATATTTACCAATTCATGCATAATACGAGTCTCAATCGGAACAAAAGAAAAGAAAAAAACCGCAAAAAGTATACTAAAAATAATTCCAAAGTATTTTCCTAAAATTTTTTGACTGTATTCTACAATCGTCTCTTCCGGAAACATTTGTGCTAACTTTGCCGCAACATAAGAACCCCCTGTAAAAAAAAGCCCAATGATCAATGTACCAATCCAGCTGGAAGCCCCAAAAACCCGCGCTACTGCACTAGGCAAAGTAAGTATTCCAGCGCCAATGGTTAAACCCAAGATCATCATTGTTACCTGACGTGAAAATAAGGAGCGCAGCTTTCTACTCATCTTCTTTACCTGCTCCCTTTTTATTCTTGCTGGGAGGATTGAATAATGCTTCCCACCAGTTTTTTGCTTTAGAACCTTCCCGTTTTACATCGAGTGGTTCATACACCAAAGGCCTTTTGATCATTGCCCAGCGTGGTACGACAAAAATAGAATCTTTCAAATCAGAAAAATTAAAAGGTACAAGCGGAGAAAGAAAAGGCACACCAAACGAACGGATCCCAGCCAAATTAATTAAGAAGAAAATTGTCGCCATTGACAATCCATACAACCCCCCTACTTGTGCCACTATCATTAATGGGAAACGTAAAATCCTCATAGTAATCGCCACTCCGAAACTAGGAGCCGTAAAGGAGCTAATTGCTGTCAAAGCAACGACAATCGTCATAATCGGAGAGATTAACCCAGCTCGGACCGCTGCATCCCCCAGGATAAAACCGCCCACAATACCAATAGTTTGTCCAAAAGGCCCGGGAAGTCTTACTGAGGCTTCTCTGATAATTTCAATCGCAATCTCCATAATTAGAGCTTCCAAAAAAACAGGGAAAGGTATGCCTTCCCTGGTTCCGGCAATTTTAATTGCCAGATTAAAAGGGATTAATTCCGGACTATGTACAGCAAACGCCAGATATAAAGCAGGTAGATATAAGGAAAAAAAGAAAGAAATAAACCTGATTAAACGAAGAAGAATAGCTAAAGGCCAACGATGGTAATAGTCTTCCGCTGAATAATACAACTGCCAGAAGGTTACTGGCATGATCAAAGCAAAAGGAGTATTATCCATTAATACCGCTACTCTTCCCTCTAAAATGGAGGCTACTACCCGATCAACGCGTTCTGTAGTTTGGACTGTTGGGAAAAGACTATAATGTCGATCCTCGATATATTCTTGAATATAAGCACTTTCCAACAAACCATCAATCTCAATCTTATTAAGTCTTTTTTCAACTTCCGTAACTATCTGTGGTTTAGCTACAGATTCCAAATAAACAATTGCCACATCTGTCTTAGAACGCACCCCTATTTTTAGGGTATTAATTATAAGATCCTGGTCTCTAATCCAGCGCCGAATCTGTGCGGTATTAGAACGAAGAAGCTCATTAAACCCAACTTTAGGTCCACGAATTGCTGCCTCAGTTTGTGGTTCCTGAATCCCCCTATGTTCCCAACCCCTGGTATTGCAGATTATTGCTAGGTCATTATCTTCAATTAAGATGACCGTTTCCCCAGAAAGGATAGCAGTAATAATTTCCGAGCAATCCGACTGAAGGCTTACTTCATTAATGTTTAGAACATAGTCTTTAATATTCCTAGCCAAATTTCTCCGGTCCCGCGACCAGTCAGTTTCAAGCCCTCCTTGAAAGGTTAGAGCCTCAAGGATATACTCATTAATAATTTCTTTAGCGGCTAAGCCATCCACAAAAACTATTACAATCTGCACCGGTTCCGTTAGATCCATAATAAACTCGCGGAAAACCACATCTTTACTTTTACCGATAGTCTCTTTTAAATAGTTTACATTAGTTACAAGATCTCTACGGAGAAATGGCCCTTTTCCTTCTGCTTCTTTCTGCTGTTTCTCTTTATCCTTTCTAATCTCTGAAGGTGGCTTAGGCCGACGGAATTTTTTCTTATCCATATTATATCCTCGTCTATCAGGTAATTCCCTATTATTTTACCCTGTCGCCTCGGTGTTTATCCTTTGCCACTTCCCGCAGCGGTCACCCCAACCCGAAATCTTATTACCTTCGATAAGTACAGTTATTACCTCACATTTATTAGGGCAATCCGGGCATTCAAAGCTATCGACTACAATCTCTTCCTCACAAATTTCAACCCCTCTAAATTCTGTCTTTACATATTCAACTTTTTCTTCTTTTGCTAGTAGCGCCGCGCCCCAAGCTCCCATCGTATCGAAATATTCAGGGATAATCACTTCATAGCCAAGTTCTTTCTCAAACGCTCTTTTTATCCCAGCATTGGCTGCCACACCCCCTTGAAATAAAACTGGAGGTAGGATCTCTTTACCTTTTCCAACATTATTAAGGTAATTACGTACCAAAGCTTCACAAAGCCCGGCTACTATATCTTCAAGTGTATATCCCATCTGCTGTTTATGGATCATATCAGACTCAGCAAAAACTGAACACCTTCCGGCAATCCGTACAGGATGTTTAGAACGAAGAGCGATCTCCCCAAATTCAGAGATTGAAAGATTTAACCTATTAGCCTGTTGATCCAAGAATGAGCCGGTACCCGCAGCACAGACTGTATTCATTCCAAAATCTACTGCTACACCATTATTTAAAAGAATAATTTTAGAATCCTGCCCCCCAATCTCAATCACTGTTCTCACCCCAGGATAAGCATGCAATGCAGCAACTCCATGGGCAGTAATTTCATTTTTTACTACATCCGCTCCCAATATTGTGCCAATTAACTGTCTTCCAGAACCAGTAACTCCTACCCCTAAAATTTCATGATTATGGAAATTGTTTTCCAAATCACTAAGAACATTTTGTACAGAACGGATCGGATTTCCCTTAGTCCGAATGTAAATTTTCTTTATTATCTCCCCACTGGTATTCATCGCAACCAAATTGGTACTAACAGAACCAACATCAACTCCTAAAAAAACTCCAGGATCTATCACTTAGCAACTTCCTCCTGCTTATCTTTTCTTCGTCGGATTAGATCAACAAAAGCTTCTAATCTCGTCATTAAACCTGCCTCACCCGAATGTTCATCAATTACCAGAATTAAAATTGGAAGATCATATACTTTACTTAATTCCGGGATAATACTCTGAGCTACAATCTCCGGCATACAAGTAAAAGGAAGCACCTGGATTACTCCATCTAAGCGGTTAACTCCCGCATCTACCATCTCCGCCACAGTTTCCCGGCCATGTCCACCAACAAAAGCTGGGAGGAAGGGTCTGGAAAGCAAAACCGTTCTTTGCTTAAGAGCCGGGAACATGGCTCCCAATAGATGCTCTTCTACCCACTGAGACATAGATAAAGGCCTGATCACCTCAACTCCCATTTTCCCGAGAGTAGTCTCCAAATGAAAGTTTACCCGTGGTTCTAAAACCATATAAATCTCACCAATAATCTTTACTCTTAAAACGGTATTTTCTTTACTTTGATCAGAAAGCTCCTGTAGACTTTCGAGAAACTCTTGATAATAGATTGATAATCTGCCGTTCTTTTCCTGTTGACGAATATTTTCCATAAACTCCTCGTACATCTGACAAGCTTCCATTTTCTTGCTTACTCTAGGAAGGTAATACCGGAAAGCCTTATTCCCTTCATCCAA
>DIPO01000075.1 GCA_002427045.1 Firmicutes bacterium UBA5486 | reverse complement strand
TATGGGGTTGCTTATAACGGGAAGTTTGACCATGGTTTAGCTGGGATAGGTGGTAACCCGTATGGATTCACCGGGAAACGGTATGAGCCGGTGATGGGGATTTATTCCTTCGCGTTCCGAGATTACAACCCGCAGAATATGCGGTGGATGACCCCCGACCCAATTAAGGATGGGCTGAATTGGTACCAGTATTGTGGATCGGATCCAGTAAATTGGGTGGATTTGTTGGGGTTGTGTGGGGAGGAACCGGATCCCCGAGGAACACTAACACCATGTCCCGAAATATATGTTGCTATTAACAAAGAAACTGGGGATGTATATGGATATCATACTAAAACCGGAGGTGTGAGTGCTCTTCCATTAACAAAGGAAGAAATTATTGAACGTGCACATGATAATCCCGTAAAGTTTAAGGAATTTGGGGTAACTGAAGATTATGAGTTAGAGTTTAAATATAAGCAGGGGGTCCCGGAAATAGTTAATCCAACCTTAGAAAAGGCCTTAAAAGATGTAGGCGAGAAACTGGAGGCTCATAGTGTTTATATATCAGAATCTCAAAGAACAGAAAAGCAACATAAAGCTATAATGGATGATGGATTAACTAAAGCTTCATATAAAAGTACACAACATAGTTCATATCAAGGATACAAGGCTGCTGATGTAAAATATTATAACAAAGATGGAAAACAAATTAATAATAAAGAAGTAGCTGAAGCAGCAGAATTAGTGGATGAGGTTGGAGGAATAGGGGTATATAACACACATGTTCATATAGATGTTCGAGATAGAAAACCGGATGGGAGTGTATATAAATGGTAGAAAATAAAAGGGTATTTCTAATATTTATAATAGCCGTTAGTCTGTTTATAGATATAAATTCTTCGGTTTCAAAAAATAATATAGTAATAGCGATCGGCTCAAAAGATAAACAGGTTTCCGAAACAGAATCTAATATAATAGTTGATTTAGAATTTAAAAGCCAGTTATCCGAGTTTTTAAGATTAGATAGCACTTTAGATTATGATAATATTTACAATTATTTATCAAAGGGATATTTGAGTAAACATTTCCCGGATATAAATAGTGCACAAGAGTATGGAATCCATATGGAAGAAATTTCGGATAGAACGAAGTGTGAATATATAGAAATATTAAACATTCAAAAAATATCAGAGGAAAAATATCAAGTAGACCTTATTTCGAAAACTAATCTTGAGGGACAGGACACTTTAGTAAAAGAGAGATACTTTTTTATAAAAGAAGGGACTCAATGGAAATACGATGGATTGGATAGTGACTTTATGGAATGGCTACCTTTGGAGGAGTAGTAGATCTGCAAGTATATGAGGTATTATTCCTGTTATAATTGACCCCTTAAAGGATGTGACTTTTTATCACAAGGATGTCTTAGGTTTGGTGGTTATGCTTACTGGGCATAACGGGCAAGTGGTGGAGAGGTATGAATACGATGTTTATGGGGTTGCTTATAACGGGAAGTTTGACCATGGTTTAGCTGGGATGGGCGGTAATCCGTATGGGTTTACCGGTAAACGGTATGAACCGGAGACGGGGGTTTACTCTTTTGCCTTTAGGGACTATAATCCTTGGAGCATGCGGTGGATGACCCCCGACCCAATTAAGGATGGGCTGAATTGGTACCAGTATTGTGGGGCGGATCCGGTGAATTGGGTGGATTTGTTAGGACTACTATGTGGAGTAAATAAACAAACTGTAAATCCATAAAATGATGCTAGAAAAAGGGGGATGAAAAATGAGCTGTCCAGGTATCATTTATTTTATTCTAGTAATATCCTTAATGTTCTTCTCTGGATGTAGTTTTAATAATGAAATAGATCTTAAAATAATTGAACAAAGGCTTTTTAAGGATGTAGACAGAGTAGTAATCTTTAGTAAGCCGGAGAACAAATATTTAAATGCAAAACAGATAGAAAATTTAAGAAAGGCTATTAGGGATGGAACGGATTTAACAGAACTTCCACAAAGTGAAACAAGTAAACTGATTAATAAACCTAATAACATTGTATTTGGGCTTTCAAATATAGCTAGTTTCATTTATGATCCAAAGAGTGGATATTTATATATTCAAAAAAGTTATGTAAACCGCGATTTAATGCAAAAACACAAACAGTCTCAAATTCAAGATTTAAAACTTATAAAGAAATATTTAATTGGTAATTATAGGTTTTGCCCTTTACCAATAATAAATGAAATAGTTACTGAGGTAGGGTTAGAACTTTATAACATTTGATTATTTTGATCTAACTAATATGCTTGAAAATTAAATTACATTTATGATTAATGATATTAAGTGCAATTTACCGATTTCACCTCGGTAAGAGCGATGTTATTTCGTACGAACGTGGCAAGTTAAATGCTCTTCTTTCACAAAGCAGGAAATACCACCTGGTACAATTATGACCAAAATGGCAATCTAACTCAAATCAGCTACCCCGACGGGATCCAAAGCAGTTTTACCTATAACCAATACGGACTGCTTATCAGCGAGACTGACCAAAAAGGGAATATTATTACCTACGATTATGATGAATATGGAAATACTGGAAAGCTTGTACCGGCAGATCCAACAGCGAGGCGGAGGACTTAACTTCTGGGGTAAAGGATACTGGGGAGAGAAGTTTACCTATGATCCCAATGGGAATGTAATCAACAAAAAGAACGGTTGGGGCGAGATCAATTGTACATACAACGCAAGTAACCAACTGTTACAAGCTGGGAATCGGAGCTACCAGTATGATTCAAACGGTAATCTGCTCCGGGAGGAACTTGGCGCCTCTTATGCGGATTATGAGTATAGTCCGGAGAATCGAATAATCGCCGCGAGAAAAACGGTATGAGTCGGAGACGGGGGTTTACTCCTTTGCATATCGGGACTACAACCCTCGAAGCATGCGTTGGATGACCGAAGATCCGATTAATTGCCAATATTGTGGATCGGATCCAGTGAATTGGGTGGATTTGTGGGGGCTTGAAACTTGGATAATCCATGGAACATTTAGTAGTCCAGAAAGATTTTCCCAAGAGTTTGAAGAAGCGGTCAGTGCTCAACTCAATGATACTACAACCAGATTCGAGTGGTCGGGAGGAAATACACGCACTGCAAGAACAGAAGCAGCAAAAGTACTAGTTAAGGAAATCGTAGCATATACAGAAGAAAACCCGGATGGTCCTATAAACCTGGTAGGGCATAGCCATGGTGGTAATGTAGCCATTAAGGCCAGTAATATGCTTGCTGACGAGGGAATAAAAGTTGACAATTTAATCACAATGGGCACCCCAGTAAGGGGTGACTATCAACTAAGCGGTAAAAATTTCGGTAGCCATACGAATATATACAATCCTTATGATGCGACACAGAGTATTGGCGGAGGAGCAATAAATATACCAGGTATCGGTGAAACCGGACCATCCGGCAGAACATATAAGAATGCTAATAATATAAAGTATTCTTATGTTGGAATGACGTATTACCCTACAAAAGGAATATTTGGGCCTGATCCTGTAGCGTTCTTTACTGATAATCACAGTGTCTATTATCAAAACCCAGATTGCTATAACACATGGTTGCCAGAAGTAGGTAATCAACAACCAGATACATATGCTCTTAAAGAATGTAGCTAATAGTAGAAATAGAAATTAAGATCAGGCAGGTGGTTTTAATTGATGAGGTTATTAATATTAGTAATAATTTTAAGCATTACTGGGTCCGGTATCGCTACAGCTAATTATGTAGAAGAACCCAAAGATATTAGAAGTTTAATCCGGGGAAAAAACTTTGAACAAGTAGAAAAATACTTAGATGAACTCTTGATAAGCGAAGAACCTAAGAAGATATACTCAGAATATCGGAGTGTTATTGTTACATTAGAACAACATTGTGAAATAGAAAAGGCTTTAGAGTTTATTAATAAATATATTGTTAGATATCCTGATTATTCAGGTGATGATAACCTTTATCTAAGACAAGGATTGTTTCTAACAGATTTAAATAGATATCAAGAAGCGGTTGAATCTTTGGAAAGGTTTGTAGATAATTTTAAAGGGTCAATTTTCGAGTTATCAGCAAGGCATCGATTAGGGTTAATATATTTTCGAACTCAAGAATACGAAAAGGCCGAGTATAATCATAAATTCTATATGGAGAAAGAAAAGAGAATTACCCCATATGGAGATTACTTGGCTGCTTTAGATCTGCTCGATGTCTATTTTGGCTGGGGGAAGATGGAGGAAGCCAAGAAGATTATTGACGAAGGTTTGGATTTATTTTGTAAGGATAATAAGGATTATAGAGACTATTATAATGCTTATTATATGAAACAAGCTGAGTATTATTTTATCCAAAAAGACTGGGGAAATTATAAAAAAGTGAACCGTTTACCGGTACCGTTTTATATCAAGGTTTTTTTAGGCGGATTTATTAGCAAATTCAAGAAAATGGATCGTATTTATAAATACCGTCATAATGAGGATTTTGTAGACGCTTATATTAACCATCGTTTATGGAAACATGAGGAAATGTTAAATATACAAATTGATGAGAATCAATTAGATAAGAAACAAAAGCTTGCTTTACAAACGATGAGAGGAGTTGCCTATTATTGGCTTAATAAAAAAGAAAAAGCCAGTGAAGATTTAAAGGAAGCGAATAGAAAAGGGAACTTTTTGTTGGATGAGGCTTCTTATTATGCGGCATTAATTGAATTTGAAAAAGGCAACTACAAGGAAGCAGAGAAAGAATTAAAAAACTATCGTTCATTATGGGTTAGTGATGTTCCCGAAGGCACCGAGCTAGTTAGACGTCTGGATTCCAAATTTGGAAGGTTAAAGTTTTTTGGGGAATAATGGTCTTATTTTAGGAGAACGGGGTCAAGGGTAACCAATAAAACTATAATGTACCCATGATTTAAGACAAAAATTTCGAAAATCTAAGTGAGCCTGATATAATAAAAAGACAATTAGATTGTCAGAAAAGAGGGTTCACGAATGGGTAGACGACAATTCACTCCTGAATTCAAGACTAGGATTGTACTGGAGCTTCTCAGAGAGGAGAAGCCCCTTGGCGAGCTGGCCGCCGAACACGAAATTAGTCCAAACCAGCTAAGGAACTGGAAGAAAGAGTTCCTCGAAAATGCAACAATGGTGTTCTCCGAAAGCAAGCAGGAAAAGGAGCTCCGTGCCAAAGAAAAAGCGATGGATGAAGAACGCAGGGAGCTAATGGCCAAAGTCGGTCAACTCACAATTGAGGTTGACTGGCTTAAAAAAAAATCTGCAGAAGTGCTTGGACCCGACTGGGAGACTAAATCTGGTTTCAAAGGACGATAAATTGTCTGTTGCCAAGCAAGCCGAGCTGCTGGGTGTTAACCGGACAAGCTTTTACTATACCCCGGTTGAACCCGATGGAGAACGGGAGACGGTTATTAAGAATAGAATTGGTAGGTTATAAGCTTATATATTTTGAATCACAAACTAATGTAAATGATTTTTATGATTCTGTAGATCTAGATTATATAGAATCAAATGATTGCACCTTTGAGTTTTCCCATTATGGTGATGATGGAAGAATGTATTTTGAATATAATAATACAATATATGGAATAGGGGATGTAGAGAGGTTTTATTACCTAAGAATTATGAAGGTAGTTAATAATTTTGAAGGGTTCCCATTACTATCTTTATGAGCTAGTTCTGATTTCACTGTACTTAGTTACTGATATTGATAATCCTCGGGCAATAAATTAATTTTACAAGAGCCAAGTTGGCAAGGTAAGAGGCTCTGCTAATGAGCTATTTGCGATGTCGCGA
>DIPO01000005.1 GCA_002427045.1 Firmicutes bacterium UBA5486 | reverse complement strand
CTGTATGTGTATGGACGGAATAACCCGCTGAGGTTCTTTGATCCGACGGGATATATATCTACATCCCTTGACTTGGATTTAGATATTAATATAAGTCTTGATGTAGACGTAGATATAAAGATTAACCCAACATTAAATTTAGAGTTAAAAACTCCGGAATTTGACTTGGATATTTCATTACAAGAGCTGTACTTTGCTTTTTGGAATGATTTACCTGATAATTTTTTTAAGAATTCCAATTTGCTTTCTATCTCTATTGATATATTTAAAATAGGGGTAAAGGAATTTGGTATAGACGGCTTTCCTTCAGAAGGTTGGGGTATTACATCACATAAAGATAAGGCTTCCATGAATATGGTTAGAGCATATCAAGCAGCATTAAATTTGTTTGTAAATTTAGATCTGGATGGTAAATACGGTAGTATAACAGAAGCGGTATCAAAGTTTTTCAGTAACAATATTGATCAAGATTATATTTGGCCTACGTTTGGCAGATTATCCTCTGTTTTTGGGAGTAGGACTCCCCCCGTCTGGTATGAAAATGGAGTTAAAATGCAAGGAAGCGGTAAACATTACGGGCTAGATATAGGAAATCGAACTGGGACAAGAGTAAATGCTACAGCTGGTGGCACAGTTATTTTTGCTGAAGATATGGGAGGAAAAAACGGAAACATTGTTGTAATTGACCATGGTGGAGGGATTTTTTCTTATTATTTTCATGTAGATAGCTATAATGTTAGTGTAGGACAAATAGTAAAGCAAGGTGAACAGATTGCTAGGATGGGTAATACAGGAGGAGGCACTGGACCACATCTGCACTTTGCAATTTCAGAGGGTGGTGAGAAGTTTAATAGAGATAATTATGCCGACCCTTTAAAATATTTACCTTATCCTACACTTGAATTGAAGTTAACATCTATTTGCATCGACAGTAGTGGTAATTTTGTAAACTATTAAATCTCGAGATCAATGAAATATCAAGGAGGAGAGTCATATGAAGAAAGGATTAGTGGTCTGTTTAATATTCATCTTAATCATTGCCATTGGATTGTTTTATCTATATTACTTGGGAAATAATAAACTAAGTGGTAATGAATTGACTACCATTGAAAACGAGTTGAATGCTGAGTTGAACGCAAACACAAAAGAGGTTATTTATGAGAAGTTAAACACTGAAGAGAGCATAAATGAGATAGATATTAATGACACTTCAGATTTTGTTATTGCAAATTTAGAAATTGGCTCAACTAGAGAAATGGCCAAAAAAATATACGGTGAACCCGAATATATAGAGAAGAATACTAATTGGGATGATGATTATAAATGGTTTTATGAAGGTTTGGAATTGAATTATTATAAGGATTATTTGGATGAAATTGTTGTTAAAAGTGATAAATATCCAACTACACGAGGAATTAAAGTTGGTGATTTAAGATCAGAGGTCTTAGAGAAATATAAATCCGCGAGATTAATTCAAGAACACGTACATTATTTTAAAGAAATAGAGGGTGCTGTTGATCATGAAGGCCCCCGCGCGGTGGAGTTTAGATTGATTTTCGAATGTCGTCCGGATGAAAATGGGAACTATGTGGTTAAAGAAATTACATCTATGACAGAAAGTTTTTAAGGAGAAATATTTTAGACTTGCGTTATGTTAAAGTATACGTCTTATTCCCTTGAAAACAGAATTAAAGGGTAAGACTACCCTTGTGTTAGCACTAACACCTAGGGTTCTTTTTTCCTAGTGTAATATTTCCACACTTTTACTGATAGCGATCAAATACCCGGAGACTGAAACCTGGCTGACTTATAATTACAATTCCCAGCATCAACTGGTGGAGGTTGTTTGTTTCACTAATTCCCAAGGAATAGAGTATGACAAGAATGGTGCCTTAATCGGGATTAATTACAAAAACGGGGCACAGGCTACTTACGGTTACGATCAAAACCGTCGTTTGCAAGATCTGCAGGTAACAGTCGGCGGCCAAATGCTTCTCGGGCTTGACTACCTCTATGACGCAGCCAATAATATCACAGAACTTACGGATAAAGTCAATAATCAGGTTAAAACCTATCGTTATGATCAGAAAAACCAGCTAATCATGGTCACGACACCCGGTAAATTCCTGGAGAACGAATCCACACCAGGGAATTACGGTTACAAAGCCGCCGACTATTAGGTGCTTCCTGGCTTGATTTCTCTTCTGACTATCAGGCGGTGATCAGCCTTGATTATCATTCTTCCAGTATCGGATTAGACTTTGGGATAGCCGCCTCAGGGATTAAAAAGATCGTACTCACCCAGGATCCGGCTCATCGGGTCCATCGGTTGGGGTCTATTACCCTTAACCTCTACCTTTCTGTCGATAATCTCCTTTACACCCCGGTACCAAAGGAAGACTGGGAGTTTACCAAAGATGATAAAGGTGTTATTACCTTAACTCTAAAGGAAAGAATAGCAACCCGATATTTAAAGCTCCATGTACTCTTTGACGACCGTGATCAGGATTTTGCTCCGGTAGATAAAGCAACCTTTTTAAACGAGCTGGCGGGAATGCTCAAAGTCTATCAAGAAGCCGATGCCCGAACAGAGGAGTACGGGTACGATGAGGAAGGGAACCGCTCATATGTAAAACTTCAACTGATAAGGACATTCCAATACCAGCAGGAATATTATCCTAACTCCAATCGGTTAAAGAGCGATGGAATATATCAGTATGCTTATGATGCTAATGGAAATCTAATTAGTAAGGAAAAAGTTGAACGCGACCCTTACGAACCGGAAGAAAAATGGGCGTACACCTATGATCTTTTAAACCGATTGATCAAGGTAGAAAAGAATGGTATTCTGGTAGCAGAATATGGGTATGACCCCGACGGATTCCGGGTGGTGAAAAAAGCTCGTGGAGAAACCATCCACTATGTTTTCGAAGGAACAGAACCGATCTTGGAAAAACGGATTACTGTCGAAAGTAATGTTAAGATAAGGTCTTATATCTATGCTTTAGGTAAGCATTTGGCTAGAGTGGATGGGGTAATCGGAGATCCGGGGGCACCAGTCTATTTCTACCATACTGATCATCTGGGCTCGGTAAGGGTAGTCACTGATCTCGCTGGTAAAGTAGTATGGAATGCCGATTATTTCGTCTTTGGCACACAGTATGGCGAGAACTCCAGTGACTTCGAAGAAGGGCATGGGTTTACGGGTAAAGAGTATGATCCTGATACAGGGTTGTATTACTTTAACGCTCGATGGTATGACTCGAAATTGGGGAGGTTTATATCGGAGGATCAAATGGGGGATCCGAATAATCCGAATCTGTATGTGTATGGACGGAATAACCCACTGAGGTTCTTTGATCCGAC
>DIPO01000030.1:17209-77708 GCA_002427045.1 Firmicutes bacterium UBA5486 | reverse complement strand
TTTATATTCTGTATGAAAGTGGTACTTTGTATGAAATTTGTCGGATTCTTTGAGTGCGATGTGATTCGACTCGGTACTCGTTGCTCGTCGCTAGCCTCTCGTATTAATGTTCGCCTTTGATGCTTTTTATCTTCGAAGGCTCCTTTCAAACCGAGTGACGAGAGACGAGTATCGAGCCACGAGATGCATCTCTGCTCTATCCAAGCCGAGGCCGTTCACATCTCGAACACGGCAGTTAATCTTCTCAGCGCTGATGGTACTTGTCGGGTGACCGGCTGGGAGAGTAGGTCGCTACATAGTAAGTATAAAAAATTGAAAGAATAAATAATCCGGTACGCTGGGGTTGAGTGGCGGAAATGAAATATTAGGTTAGCTTAGAATCGGAAGTAATACTTGATTTTCCTGGATTTGAATGCTTGTAACGAATTATGTTCCTTGGTACGGATAATATTAAAAAAAATAATATAAAAAAAGAAGGAGTTTCGAAATCGTAAACGAATACTTATTTAAACTAAAAAACAAAGTATAAAAGATTCATCACCGCATCTCCTAATGTTTTAAAATATATATAATAATGATAAAAGTTTAAGCCAGGTGAGTTGACAATCAAGTCGTTAATCCCGCCTTTCTGCAGTATTACGAAGACTGACCAGCAACGTGTTTCGAGCTAGTTAGAAATGAATTGTGGTGAACAAAAAAATAATAAAAAATAAATATAAAAAAAAGAAGGAGTTTCGAAATCGTGAACGAATACTTATTTAAACTAAAAAACAAAGTATAATAATGATTGTTTATTTTGTTTTATTACTTGAGGAAATTGTATGATTACCGTAGATATACATTTAGCCCAATATATACTGTTTGGCTTTACTATCAATAGATTGAGGTTAAATTTTAAATTAAGCAATTATGCAATTCCTTAACTCAAAAAATTATTTTAAGGGGAGGCTTGTTCTATGAATCCGTATCAACAAATGTTGGAAAGGCTTGATAAAGCAGCTAAATTACTGGGGTTACAGACATCGGATTATGAAGTATTGCGTACACCAGAGCGTGAATTAAAGGTTGCTGTACCAGTAGAAATGGATGATGGAAGTATTAAGGTTTTTGAAGGGTACCGTGTACAACATAGTAGTCTCCGCGGCCCGTGTAAAGGTGGCATACGGTTTCATCAAAATGTTGATAGTGATGAAGTTAAAGCACTAGCTGCTTGGATGACGTGGAAATGTGCAGTTGCAAACATACCGTACGGTGGTGCTAAAGGAGCAATTACTGTAGATCCGTCGAAATTATCTACTAGAGAATTAAATAAACTAACTCGGCGTTATACAGCAGCGATTATGCCGATTCTTGGACCAGAAAAAGATATTCCTGCCCCTGATATTAATACTAATGGCCAGGTTATGGGATGGATAATGGATACATATAGCGCGTTTGCTGGTTATTCAGTACCGGGAGTAGTAACAGGTAAACCGCTTGAAATAGGCGGGTCACTTGGACGTAAGGATGCAACAGGACGTGGTGTAGCTTTGGCCACGCAACAGATTGTAGCTAAAAAGGGTCTTGACATCAGAAAAACAACAATAGCAATTCAGGGCTTTGGAAAAGTTGGAAGTGCAACAGCAAAATATCTTTATCAAGCAGGTGCCAAGATAGTTGCTCTAAGTGACGTTTTCACTGGTTTGTATTGCAAGGATGGGCTTAATATTGATGAATTATTAGCTTTTGCTGCTGAGCATCATACTATTAAAGGATACAAAGCTGAAGGAGTTAAGGAGATTGATAATCACCAGTTACTAACTTCACCCGTTGATATTCTAATTCCAGCAGCTATTGAAGATCAGATTACGGAAGAGAATGCAAATGAGATACAGGCTAAGATTATTGTTGAGGGAGCAAACGGACCAACTACAGTTGAAGCTGATGCTATTTTAGAAAGAAAAAATATTATTGTTGTTCCTGATATCTTGGCTAATACCGGTGGAGTTATTGTCTCCTACTGTGAATGGGTACAGAATCTACAATCATTAAGCTGGGATGAAGACGAAGTTTATCAGAAACTAGAAAAATTATTATTAAATGCATTTGAAGAAGTGTATTCCTTGGCAGAGAGCAAAGGGACTAGTCTACGGATGGGTGCTTATATGTTAGCTTTGGGCCGAGTCGTTAAAACACTAAAAATTCGAGGTATTTTCCCCTGAGGACAAAATAAAATAAATTTCAGCTATAAAATAGAAGTAAGAAATCAGGTGCTTTTTACCAAGAGGGATCAACAAATTTTTATTGAAATATTTTCACCACAAAAATATTTAACAAAGACTAAACAAGACACTTATTTAACAACATGTTACTTAATTAGACAAAACAACCAAGCCAAGTTCCGGATTGTAGATAGATTAATCTATATTTAAAGAGGCTTGAATGTGGGGACGATACTAATGAAAAAAACAGCTCTTGTTAATGGAAGAATTATTACACCATTACGTTTAATAGAAGATGGAACAATTATCATTAAAGACAATACAATTATTGATTTTGGTTCTAAGGATCAGGTAACTATCTCAGAAGATACAGTAGTTATTGATGTAAATCAGGCTTATATTAGTCCAGGTTTTATTGATCTTCATATTCATGGTTCGTGGGGTGGCGATGTTATGTCCGCTTCTGAAGATGATTTAGTAAAGATGGCTAATGGTTTAGTTAGATGCGGAGTTACATCCTTTATGCCGACAACCCTTTCCGGAAGTTTGGCTGAACTTCGAAAGATTGCCTCTTGTGTTGAAAAGATGGGTAAGGTTAATGGCGGGGCCAGATTAATAGGGCTTCATCTTGAAGGGCCATATTTAAATCCAAAACAAGTGGGTGCACAGAATCCGAAGTACATCATATGCCCTGACCCCGCTGATTACCTTCCCTTATTTGACAAGTATTCTTGTATTAAAAGAGTATCAGCAGCACCAGAGATTTCCGGTGGTATGGCTTTGGGGCGAGAACTAAAAAAAAGAGGGATAATTGCATCGATCGCACATTCCAGCGCTGTTTACCAAGAAGTATTAGCTGCGCTGGAGAATGGATATACTCATGCCACACATATTTTCTCGGGGATGTCTAGCGTACAGCGGGTAGAAGCTTATCGAGTGACTGGTGTTTTAGAATCAGTTTTATTGTTAGATGATTTAACAACAGAAATTATTGCCGATGGGCACCATTTGCCGCCAAGCTTAATTAAGTTAGTTTTAAAAAGTAAGGGATTAAACCGGGTTTGTTTGGTAACAGATGCTATGTCAGCAGCAGGTTTAGGCCCGGGAGAGTATAATCTTGGTGGACTTGAAGTAATAGTTGAAGATGCTGTTCCGGAAATATTTGAAATTGAAACTCAGAAAAATAATTATGTGGCTAAACTTTCAGACCGGAGTGCTTTTGCTAGTAGTGTTGCTACTATGAATCAAATGGTCAGGAACATGGTTAAACTTGTTGGCTTAAATCTGCCTGAAGCTGTATGTTTGGCTACGATTAACCCGGCTCGCATGCAAAAACTTGATGACAAAATAGGGTTGATCGGTAAAGGAATGAAAGCTGATTTAACAGTTTTCAATGAAGAGTTCGATATTTTGTTAACCATGGTTGATGGAGAAATTGTGTATATAAAATAAGTAGTCGCCCACGCTGGCTACCGCCCGCACACATGAAATGGTGGAAATATTAGCCAGGTGAGTCGATATTCTTCGAAGCATTTTCTAACAAGAAAATGGTCTTAGTTTTAAGGAACACTGAATCAAATTGATTAGCTAGTTAGGTGCTTAGGGGGGATTCAATGAAGTTAGGGGTAGTCTGCTTAAGTCTAAGTTGCATGGATTTTACAGAGGTTTTAAAATTTGTTAAGGAAATCGGCGGAGAAACGATTGAATTATGTACAGTAAAAGGTGCACATAATGAGACCTTGAATCTGGATACAGAGCGTTCTGCGCTGTTAAAAAAAATAAAAAGCTATGGATTATCTATAACCTCAGTTGCTGGTTACAATGATTTTACCTTTGCTACAGATAGTGAACTAAATAAGCAGGTAGAGCGGCTGGAATGGTATTGTAAATTGGCTGCGGATTTACAGGTTGGCATCGTTAGAGTTATGAGCGGTGAACCTCGTCCGGATTTAACTAAGGAAGAGATGGTCACAAATATTATTCGTGGATTCAAAAGTGCAGTTAAAATGGCAAAGAAATACAATGTCATACTTGCTTTAGAAAACCATGGACATTTGGTTAATGATGCTCCTACATTGGTAAAAATTGTTCAAGCCGTAGCTGATGATCATCTGCGTTTAACTCTTGACACAGGTAATTTTTGTTGGGCCGGTCATAGCCTGGAGGAAACACATCGCTATTTCAAACAAGTGGCACCTTATGTTGCTAATGTTCATCTAAAAGATTTAGTTTTTACAAATCCTAAAGAGGTACAATTTGTACCCTTAGGTCAAGGAGAACTTAATTTAAAAAGGGTAATAGAAGAGCTTAATGCGGTTGGGTATAATGGAGCACTGCTTTGTGAGTATGAAGGTATGGGAGATCCAAAAGAACTTCTACAAGCTGGCGTATTTACTCGAGAAAAGTTTATGCAGGGTTTAAAGGATGGTACAAGGCAGAGTTTGAAACATTTAAAAAATTTAATTCGCAGCAATTAATCATGTGCTCCATTTATTTTATAAAAAGCGAATTGCATAATCACCTTAATTATCCTTGATATCAATGAAGCGATCAATATTTTGTGATTAAATAATAAATCAATTTAATATGCAATTCCTTAAAGCTACTATGGAGAGGGGGTGAAAAGCAAAGGAAAGAAGAGAAAATTGTATGTTATATTTACTAAATCTAATTAGTTTAAAAAGGAGGACTTTTAATGCGTAACAGAAGATTATTGGTTGTTGCTTTGACTCTAATTTTGGCTTTCAGTTTGGTAAGCGTAGTTAGAGCACGGAAAAATGACAAAATTAGTGTATGGATCGGTTGGTCACAGTTACTCCCAGTCTATCAAGAGGCAGCAGAAGATTTTGAAGCTAAAACAGGGAAGAAAGTTGAAGTTTTGGCTTTCCCTCTAAGAGAGTTTGAACGGAAATTGGCTGTATCTGTTCCAGCTGGTAATGCTCCGGATATCTTTGTTACTTCCGAGTATATTATTCCTCAATATATTGAAGGTGGTTATATTTCTTTACCGCCAAGAAATGTTAGTAAGTTTATTAGCAAATCTTTTGATCCTAATACGCTAAAACTTAATACCTTTGATGGTAAAATTTATGGCGTCCCGCAGATCGGAATTGCTAGAATTCTGTATTGGAATAAAGATCTTTTTGCTAAAGCTGGTTTGAATGCTCCTCCGAAGGACTGGAATGAGTTGCTAGAATACTCCAAGAAGCTTACAACCTATGATAAGAATGGTGAGCCAGTTCGGACCGGAATTTCTTTACGGAAGTTTGGTGGCGGTTCAGGAGTGACTGAAAAATTCCAGATTTTCTTAGCCAGTGCTGGCGGAGAAATTTTGAAGCAAACTTCTGATGGAAAATGGCGGGCTGCGTATAATGATGAAACTGGTAGAGAAACTCTTAAACTGTATATTGATCTGATTCACAAGTATAAAGCAGATAGTTTTGATACCAAACAGGATAGTGAAGCCTTTGCTCTAGGGCATACCGCTATGTTTGTTCGTGAATTCTGGCCGATTCCTTACTTTAAGGAGAATGCTCCGGATTTGAATTACGGCACAGCCCTAATTCCTGGTAAAATTGAAGGAAAATCTGGTACGGTTTATTCAAGCGAATCAGCATTTGTCCCTAAGAGTAGCAAGAACTCGAAGACTGCTTGGGAATTCATTATGTTTTTCAATGATGACAAGTATATAAAGAAAATGTTTGAAGAGATCGGTTGGCCTGCACCACGAATCGACATGGATTTCTCTGATGTCTTTGCTAGAGAACCAGCTTACGCTGTAGCAAACGAGCGTCCGGAAGGATATAAATATTCCACTTATCCACCAATTAGTGCTGCTGATGAAGTCTGGACTAAGTTTGGCGAGCGTTTAGAAGCAGCGTTTAGAGATCCTTCTTTGGTTGACAATCCAGAGGGTATTAAAAAGGTCTTAGATGATGCAGCTAAAGAAACTAACAATATTCTGAAAGAAAACGGGTTATATTAAGATTATTTTCTAAAAAATAAACATTTGTATGACGGGGTGGGCCGTTGCCCACCCCCAAGATACAAAGCAAGAAAAAAGGGATGGTTACCAAAGAACTGGGGGGGAAGTATATGCCCAAAACATCAACGGGTACTAAGTTTAAGTATAAAATTAAAGGCCTGGAAAGAAGAAAGTTTCGTTTTGCCATGGCTGTTATGATACCTACAGTTATTTTATATCTTGTTTTACGTATTATCCCAATTTTAGGTACATTTTATTTAAGTCTTCACCGGTGGAACTTAATTAAACCTTATCGCCCATTTATTGGGTTACAAAACTTTGCCAAAATATTTGAAGATAAAACTTTTGGGGTTGCTTTGGTTAATACTACAATATTTACAATTATTGTGGTGTTAGTAAGTGTCATATTGGCTCTGCTTCTAGCATTGGCCCTGAAAAAAAAGAGCCGTATAGGTAGTTTCTATGAATTTGCCTATTTTCTACCCTTTGTGATTCCAATGGTTCCGGTTTCAATTATATGGAAGTGGTTATATGACAGAACCTACGGGGTTATTAATTTTGTCTTGACTTCAATGGGTTTAAAAGCAGTAGGTTGGTTGACAGATCCAGATATAGCATTGTATTCGATTATTATCATGAGTATTTGGAAAGTTCTTGGATATTATATGGTTTTGTTCCTTGTTGGTCTACGTAATATTCCTGAACAGTACTATGAAGCTGCAGCAGTAGATGGTGCTGTTGGTTGGAATTCTTTTAGGCATATTACTTTTCCACTGCTTAAACGAATGACCCTTTACATTTGTGTTATTGCTACCATTCAGGCTTTTAATGTATTTACACAGGTGTATGTTATGACCACCGGAACGCAGGGAGCACCGGCCGCGGCAGTACGTGTTTTAGTTTATGAGATATATCAGAATGGTTTCCGTTACTTTAAGATGGGTTACGCTTCTGCTCAAGTGGTAGTCTTATTCGCTATAGTAATGATCATAAGTCTGCTGCAGTTTAAATTCTTTAAAACGGAAGACTACTAAGGAGAGGGTAAAATGAACAAGCAGATAAGAAAAATAGCAAAAAAATGGTATCACATTATTTTAATGTTAGGTGTAGTTCTTATGTTATTCCCGTTTGTTTGGATGTTATTATCCTCATTTAAAACAGAACAGGAAATATTATTCGTACCACCGACATTTTTTCCAAAAAGCCCTACATGGAATAATTTTGTGAGCGTTTGTAATCGGATACCGATCTTCCGGTACTTCATAAATAGTGTTTTAGTTAGTGTAATATCGACAGTTTGTGTCTTAATTACTTCTGCTTTTGCGGGAACGGTCTTTGCCAAATATGATTTTCCTTATAAAAATACATTGTTCATGATTATTTTGGGAACAACAATGGTGCCATTTGAATGTTATATGATTCCTTTTTATTTAATGATATCGAAGGCTGGATTAATTGACACTTATACAGGTATTATTGCTCCTTTAGTTATTACTAGTTTTGGCATTTTCTTAATGCGGCAACAAGCAGGTTCGATACCAAACGATTTAATGGATGCCGCACGCATTGATGGTTGTAATGAGCTTCGCGTTTTTCTTAACGTAGTGCTTCCATTATCCAAATCAGCTCTTGCTGCTTTAGCAATTTTTAGTTTTATGTTTGGTTGGGCCTTTTTTGTCTGGCCGCTAATAATAACTAATTCATCTGAGCTTTTTGTGTTGGAAGTAGGCCTAACGATGTTCCAAAACCAGTACACTGTGGAGTATGGGCCAGTCATGGCGGGGACTGCAATCTCGGTTGTACCGTTAATTATTGTCTTTATGTTTTTCCGTCGCCACATTATCTCCGGAATGGCGATGAGTGGGATGAAGTCATAATTGGGCAGTAGATTGTAATTAAAATACAATATAAGGGAATTGCATAATTACTCAGTATATATTTGGCCACAATAATATAATGTTTCTTTAATACATGAGAATTGTTTAAAGTTCAAAGCTACATGATCAATCAGAATATTATGTTTGACAATTCCAGTGGAAATATCAATTATTACGGATCAATAATATGCAATTGAATTATGCAATTCTTTAGTATATGTATTTTAACATTATACAAGTTATATTAAGAAAACAAATAAATGAAGGAGAGGAACTAATAATGAAAGATTTAAGCAAGCCAGTTTATCCAGGAGCATTGGTTTACGGAGAAGAGGAGACTCAATCAGTAGCAGAAGTAATTGAAAATCAATCTCCATTCCGTTATTACGGACCTAATTTGCAGGGTAAGGCAAGTGCTTTTGAAAAAGAAGCTACAGAGCTTTTTGGAGTTAAACATGCTTTAGCAGTTTCTTCCGGTACAGCTGCTTTAATGGTATCTTTAAGAGCATTGGGTGTTGGACCTGGAGATGAGGTAATTATTCCTTCTGTCACTTTCATTGCTTGTGCAGGTTCGGTTGTTTCTTGTAATGCTGTTCCAATCTTTTGTGATGTAGATGAAAGCTTGAATATGGATCCTGAAGCACTAGAACGCTGCATTACTCCACGTACTAAGGTTATTATGGTTGTTCATTTACAGGGCTCAAGTGCGGATATGACCCGGATTATGGCGATTGCTAAACGGTATAAATTAAAGGTAATTGAAGATTCTGCACAGTCATTTGGGGCTAAATATAAAGGGAAATATGTAGGGACAATGGGGGATATTGGTACATTTAGCTTGCAAATTAATAAAACCATAACCGCAGGAGAAGGCGGATTAGTAATAACTAATGATGAAAACTTGTACAAAAGAGCGATTATGGCTCATGATCAAGGTAATATCAGGGATGCTAGTGGTCATGTAGTGGTAGATCCGACTTGTCCGGGCTTTTATGGTGAAAACTATCGCATGAGTGATTTGACAGGTGCAGTTGCTTTAATGCAGATTCGAAAAATTACGGATATTGTGAATAAGATGAGAATAAATGCACGTAAAATTATTGATGGACTCAATGAGATCCCTAATCTCTATTGGAGAAAAGATTATGATGAAGAAGGTTCCAGTTATGTTTCATTAGCTATTTATCTTCCTACTGCTGAGGATGCTATTCAGGCGCAGAAAGAATGTAAGGAGCGCAAGGTTTCAGGTGCCAGATTGTATCAGGGATTACCGACTTATGCCTATCCTTTTGTACTCAATAAACTAACTGTTCATCCTTCTGGATGTCCGTTTACTTGCCCTCATTATAAAGGTAAACCGGAATATCATATGGGAATGTGCCCAACAGCAGAGGATTTAATTGGCAGGGCTTTGTTTATTCAAGTTAGTCCATTATTAACAGATGAAGACATTGATTATATGGTTACAAACTTAAAAGCAATTTTACGCAAATTTGTCTAATCGGTGAGCGAAATTATCACAGTAAGGGAGATGTACGCCGATGACTCAGAAAATGCGCATGGCTGTAATTGGCTGCGGTAATATTGGTAAGGTACATGCCAAAGCCATTAGAAGGTTGGATGATGCCCAGTTGGTTGCTGTTTCTGACCTTAGGCCAGAAAGTGCAGCGCAAGTAGCTGCTGAATTTGGATGTAATCCTTATTCAGATTACCGACAGATGTTTATAAAAGAAAAACCAGAACTTGTTTCGGTTTGTACGCCGAGCGGAACAAGATTAGATATTTGTCGGGCGGCAGCTGATGCTGGTGTTAATTTACTGGTGGAGAAGCCACTTGATATATCTTTGGAACGAACAAAACAGATTTTGGAGATCTCAGAATCAGCTGGTATAAAATTGGGATGTGTTTTTCAACTCCGGTTTATGCCGTTATATAGTAGTTTAAAACGAGCGGTAACAGAGGGAAGGTTTGGCCAGTTAATTATTGGTAATGCCGCTACTATATGTTACCGATCAGAAGATTATTATAAAAGTGGTGGCTGGCGTGGTACTAAAGCCCAAGACGGTGGCGGTGCCCTAATGAATCAAGGAATTCATAATGTTGATCTTCTACGTTGGATTATGGGTGATGTAAAAAGTGTTACTGCTTATGCAGACCATTTGACCCATGATATTGAAGTAGAAGATACTGTTACCGCGGCCGTAGAATTTGTTAATGGTGCAGTAGGGACAATTCAGGCGACAACATCTGTGTACCATGGAATAAACAAAAAGTTAGAGATATTTGGTTCAGATGGTAGTGCGATCATTGTTGGAGAAGATCCAGTGATGTGGAAGTTTAAACAGCCATTGGAAGAGGACTCATCCTTTAGTCAGGACCAAGATTCCGAACACAAAGGTTTAAGTCCGACTAGTCCTTTGGTAGAAGACACCTGGGCGCACGAACAGCAGATTTTGGATATGATGGATGCGATTCGTGAGGATCGCCAGCCGATTGTTTCAGGGATCGAAGGAGAAAAAGCAGTAGAATTAGTATTGGCTATTTATAAGTCGGCAGAAACAGGCAAAAAGATAAATTTACCATTGAGTAAATGAAAACAGGGAAAAGAAGGTTATACAGATGATTAAACAGTTGATGGCTGGGACAGGTAAGTTAATGATTACCCCGCCTTTTGATTGTGAATTATCCGGGTTTGTGGCGCGCGAAGGTAGGTGTCGTGGAGTTCATGACCCCTTATACGCGCGGGCCTTAGTTCTGGCTGACGGGAAAGAAAAAATTGCTCTAGTTTCAGCTGATCTGATCGGAGTAGATACTAAACTTTTAGCAAAGGTGCGGGAGAAAGTTGCAGAATTGACAGATTTAGACCCGTCCGCAGTTATTCTTAGTGCTACGCATACGCATTCAGGGCCAGTTACTTTGCAAGATGCCTACCTAGGCGAGGCCGACTTAACCTATCTTAGCGGTTTGATTAATAATATAGCGGGTGCTATTTACCAGGCTAATCAGAATCTAGAGCCGGTAAGTCTCTTTGTGGGTGAGGGAGATTGCCGTTCGGTGGGGAAAAACCGGAGACAAAAAAATGGCCCTACCGATTCCCAGGTTTTAGTACTGCGTTTCCAGGGAGCAAATGGGCCTAAAGCACTACTGGTAAATTACGCTTGTCATCCGGTTGTTTTGGGACCGGACAATCTCCTGGTAACGGCAGATTACCCTTTTTATATGGTAAATGCTTTAGAACAAGTGTACCCTGGAACTCAGGTTATGTTTATGAATGGTGCTACTGGTGATGTCAATGTTGGCCATAATACTGCTGATAGCATTAAAGGAAAAGGGAATGACCGAAGAACTTTCCGGGAGGCAGCAAGGCTTGGCCGGATTTTGGCTGGAGTAGCACTTACAGCTTCTGAAAATGCTGTTTTACAAAGTTCATTTAACATTAGCTATACAACACAGGAAATTTCCTTACCTTTTGAGCAGGTTGGCACAGTTGACTTTTATCTGCAAGAGGCGGAAACTTGGAAGCAATCAGCGGTTGAGTTAAAGCGGAAGGGTGCTTCCTTTGGAGAATACCATCAATCTGAGCTTTGGGAAAAGTGGGCCTTAAAAATGGCAAAGCTGCGGCAGGCAAACAAAATTGAATCTGAATTTAAGGCAGAAGTAGCCGCCTTTTCCTTAGGAGAAATTGAATTTGCTACACTACCCGGTGAGTTTTTTCACGAATTTGCTTTAATGATTAAAAAAGAGAGAGCCCCACGACGAGTGCTAATCCTTGGTTATACTAATCATAATATTGGCTATGTGGCACCTAAGAGTGTTTATGATGAAGGTGGATACGAAGTAAATGATTCTTATCGCTATTATGGCCTGCCATCACGTCTTACCCGAGGAACAGGGGAAGAGGTTGTCCGGACGTTATTAACAATGCTAAACAAATTATAATCAAATTTGTCGCAAAAGGCATGATTGAGCTTGGATATTACAGGCGAAATCGTGCTTTTTGTGATAATCTTAATTAATATTTCCTTCATGAGCTAGGAATTACTGGAATTTAGGAATGGCATAATTGGTTAAATAGTGGTTTTTGCTTAAAGGGTACCAAAGATAAGGTGCTTAGTTATGCAATTCCCTTAGATAGAAAATGATTATATCTCTAAAAATAGGAGGAAATTAAGTATGAGTAAAATAAAGAAATTAACAGCTGATAAACTTAGAGTAGAGGTTTATTCTAATCGGCAAACAATGGGAGAGGCAGCTGCCAAAGCAGTTGCAGAATCGATGAAGGAGTTAATTGCTACACAAGGTTCGGTCACAATGGCTTTTGCCGCCGCACCGTCTCAAAATGAATTTTTAGCAACTTTAATTCAGACATCTGACATTGATTGGTCAAAAGTAATTGCTTTTCATTTGGATGAGTATATCGGACTACCAGCAGAAGCTCCACAACGGTTTACCCGCTTTTTAAAAGAACACCTTTTTGATCAAGTTAAACCTGGGAAGGTTTATTATATGGATGGTACTGCTAGTGATCCAGAAAAGGAATGTTTGCGCTATAGCAGTTTATTACAAGAACATCCTATCGATATTGCCTGTATCGGTATTGGTGAAAATGGGCATATTGCTTTTAATGATCCAGCAGTGGCTGATTTTAATGATCCCAAGATCATTAAAATTGTAGAAATGGATCTTAAATGCCGGCAGCAACAAGTAAATGATGGCTGTTTTGAAACACTTGACAAAGTTCCAACTAATGCTCTGAGCATGACTATTCCGACAATTATGTCTGCGGAGAAGATCTTTTGTATTGTACCCGGTACCACTAAGAGTGAAGCTGTAGCTAAAACTATTAATGGTAAAATAACAACAGAGTGCCCGGCATCAATTCTTCGCCAACATGAGCAAGCCATACTATATTTAGAACCAGATTCAGCTGAAAAGTTGTAGTAATAAAAAATAAACAGGAAATTGCTGTTATTAGAGTAATACTCTATAAGTGTAATCTAATACATCAAAATATATTTTATATTTAATAATTCCAATTTAAGGAGTTGCATAATTGAAGGCATTAAAAATTAACTACAATATATAGCTTATCTAACTTAAAATCAAACATGATAAATGAATCACTTAGTAATTATGCAATTCCTTAGTTATGGAAAAGAAGGAATTTAGAAATTATTTCCGAATTTAAACAAAGTTATAGGTCTCACGTTTAATCTTCCCAATTTAGTTTGAACTTGATTTGCAGAGTGTAAAATGTGAGATGGGTAATCAGGTGTTTTTCGCATAAGTAATATTTTATGTTAAATGGAGAATTTGATGAATGAAAACAAGAAGTCCTAGTAATAGCAAAGATTTAAAGGTTCTTAATCGGATTCTGGTTCGAAATATTATCCGTAAAATGGGGCCAATTGCCCGATATGAGTTGGCAAAGGAAGCGGATTTAACTCCTCCGACGGTTACTGTGATCGTGAATGAACTGATCGAAGAAGGGATTGTAAAGGAAGTCGGGTACGGTGAGTCTAGCGGAGGAAGAAGACCAGTGATGTTAGAACTCAACTCTAAAGCGGCTTACATTTTTGCTGTACGCTTACAGCGTGGTGAAGTGGTTACAGCTATTTTTGATATTGGGGGGAATATCCTTAACCATCATAAGCGTGCTTTGGATACTTCAGTAGCAGAAGATGTGGTGGAAGCAATAGGAAGTTCCTACGATTGGTTGATTGAAAATACAGGTATTGATAAAGTGAATGTCTTAGGTTGTGGTTTGGCTTCACCGGGATTAATTAATATTCACCGTGGATTAATTGAGCATTCTTCAAATTTAAAATGGGATAAGATACCTTTAGGCGCAATGCTTTCTAAACGTTTATACGGGATTCCAGTTCATGTTGAGAATATATCTAATGCTGCGGCCTTTGCTGAAAAGGAGTACGGCTGCGGGCGCGGTTATCACGATTTTATATATTTAAATCTATCGGTTGGTGTGGGAGCCGGGATCATCATCGGTGGTAAGATATATGGTGGGGCTAAAGGATATGCCGGTGAGATTGGGCATATGGTTTTAATTTCAGATGGAGGACCAGAGTGCGGATGTGGGCGCCACGGATGTTTAGAATCGCTCTGTGGGGTTAAAGCAATTATTGAGCAGGCAAAAAAAGAGCTTCCGGATCAGGTTTTAGAAAAATATGGTCTCAATAAAAACAAACTCGAAATGAGTGACCTTCTGTATCCTCCAGTTTTAGAGAGAAAAGAAGTACAGAAGATTATTAAAGAGACTGGTAGGTGGATGGGGATTGCGGTTGCTAATCTAGTTAGTATCTTCAATCCGCAACTGATTATTCTGGGTGGCGAATTACCAAAAGCTGGACAGCAGGTTGTAGAAGCAGTTATTGAGGAAATGAATAAACGTATTCTTAAAGAATTTATTGGTACAGTCAGAGTAGTTAGATCGAGTTTAAAAGAAGAACCGTCATTGATGGGGGCTTATGCTTTGGCTTTGGATGCTCTCTTTTCCATCGAGAAATGGGATATATAAACCCGGATCCTAGGATCCGGGTTTATTATTTCTGCGCTACGCAGGAATTATGCAATTTCCTTAAATCATATATTAAATTTTGAAATAGCAGTAACCAGTTTTTCAGCCATAGACTGTAATTCGTTAGCCATTTCTTTAACTCGTTCGGCAATAGAAGTCTGTTCTTCAATAGAAGCTGTAACTTCCTCTGACGAAGCGGCAGATTCCTCCGAAATTGCGCTGATGTTTAAAGTGGCCTGTGTAGTTTCATCTTTAACTTTGTTAATACGCCTGATATGACCGTTAACGTCGGTAATACGGTTAACAACAGGATGATCTCTTCAAAAGTTTCTTGGGTTTGAGAGACCACTTGAAGTTGTTCTAAGACAATTTGATGCGCTTTAGCTACATTTTCCGTTGAACTTAATGCCTTTTCCTGAATGCCCCCCAAGATCTGGTTAATTGTTGTTGCTGCTGTTTCGGAACGACCCGCAAGCTTATTTACCTCTTCTGCTACCACAGCAAATCCTAATCCTTTTTCTTGTGCGCGTGCAGCTTCAATTGCTGCATTTAAAGCTAGTAGATTTGTTTGTTCAGCAATATTTGAAATCAATTCAGTTATACTTTTAATTTCTTCAGATCTTTTATTAAGGTCAGATATATCTGATGCTATAGTATTGGTGATAATGTCAGTTTCATTAGCTTTTTGAATAAGTAATTCCAGGATTGCTTTAGAACGTAAACTCAAATTACGGGTTGAAGATGTAATCTTTTCTACTTCAACAGATTTAGTGGCTGCAACTTCAATCTCATTAGCTAAAACAGACATTTGGCGAGCAGTTTTTTCAGCCTCTGAAGTTTGTTCGATAGTACCTTTTGTAATTTCACTAGAAGCAGTTGATACTGCTTCAGCTGATTGAGCTGATTGAATTGAGCTAGATTCTAAAACCTTGCTATGTTTAGATACAGAAGTAACTGCTTCCTTTGCATCTCTAATTAAATCTCCGATTTTTGCGGTCATGAGATTAAAACTGTTTCCTAACTCGTTCAGTTCATCTTGGGTATTTATCTCTACTTCTACGGTAAGGTCGCCGTTTTTTGCTTTTTCCATGGCACCTTTTACTTGATCAAGAGGGATAGAAATACTTAATGAAACACAATAAGAAATAATTATTGCAATTAAGCTAATGATCAAGATAATTAAAAAGGTAAAGATCCCGAGCATTTTTGTTTCTTTGTATAAATAATTATTTTCCGCAAGACCTAAAACGTACCAATTTCTGGATGGTATTTGATTGTAGGTTACCAGTATATTTTTATTTTCTATTTGATCAAAGAAATATCCGTTTCGACTTTGGTTTTCTTGAAGAATATTAGTAATCTTTGAACTATGTAATAAGTTGCTTATTTCTGTTCCTATCTCTTCGCTGTTAGGTGAGGAAAGGATTTTGCCATCTAATCTTAGAAGCAGTGAATAAGGACGGTTTTTAAGTGATAAAACAGCTGAATCATCATAACGGCTAGCATTAATGAGCTGATTAAGCTTATAACCATAAAAGATAACTGTAAAAACTGCTATAGGCTCGTTGGTTGTGAGGTTGTAGATTGTTCGGACCATAGCAATGTCAGTGTCAAAGATTCCCCAACATAAATCGCTTCTAGTATTAAGAGCTTCTTCATATACATCTGATTCTTTAAATTTTGCAAAAACACTTTCCAGATCACCAAAGCCTGTACCGATACAGGAGTTATCCTGGAGAGAACCTAAAATGATATAATGGACATCAGCATCAAAAGCAAGGCAATCTTTAATCGTTTTCAGAATCATTTCTTTTGATTTATCTGAACTGGTCTTTATAAAATCATTAATTGCAGTTTGATTTTCATTATTAATTTGTAATTGAACCGATAGATTTTCGTATTTTTGCATTTTTAAATCTAGGGTAGTAGTAGCTTGAATAAGACTTTCCAGTGAGTATTTTGTTATTTTGTTTGTAATGGTTCTTTCTGAGGAATGATAAGAAATAAGGCCTACAACTAAAATAGGTATAATTGATAAAATTAAGAAGAAAATAATCAAACGACGTCTGATTGAAAGTTTACAAATAAAACTTAGAAAATTTTCATATCCAGGTAATTTAAAGAGCCAGTCAGAAAAGATAGTTTTTTTTTCTCCACTTTCTTTAAGATTAACATCTAAGTTTCGATTATTTCTGTTATTATTTTGAGATTTCAATATATCACCTTCAAGCATATAATTTAAGAAGCAAATTATTTTAAAGCATTTACAATTTATATCGGCAATATAAAAAAACCTTAACAAAAAGGTTTGTTTGTATATAAGGAATTGCATAAATGGTTAATTTAAGAATTAACTACATGTATTGAGAAAGGAACTGCTAAAGAGTGATTTTCTTGTAAAACAAGAAGGTAACTCTTACTAAAATGGAGAATATGGTAATATAGACAATTTATATATCAAAATGTGAGATAGGTATTATACAAACACCTTATATCATTGGTTTATCGGGGAGGGAATTAATTTGTTTGGCTTTTTAAGGTACCTAAAAGATCCTCAGAACATGGATCAAGTAACCGATATACTAATATATTTTAACAATCATACTCAGACTATAACGGAGGCAGAATGGGAGTATAAATACAAGCAATTAGAGAAGTTAAAAGCTATAGGGGAAGACGAAATATATAACTTACTAATGAAAGAGCTTAATAAAGCAACCTATTAATAAAACGACATAAAGAGATTAATGTTGTTACTTAGAGTGAATTAAACTATTTTCTTGTAAGGGGAACGAAACGGACATATCCTTTATTTTCCTGAATAAAGGAATCGTCTTTTTTTGTTATTTTCCACAATACTTGAACTTCTCCTGGTAAGCCAATTGGGATTACTAGGCGACCACCTTCGGCCAGTTGATTCTTGAGTGGGACAGGTATTTCTGTGGCCGCGGCAGTGACGATAATTGCATTAAAAGGGCTTTCCTCTTCCCAACCTACATAACCATCTGCCACTTTAAAATTGATGTTTTTATAACCTAACTGTGCAAGTGTACCTTTAGCAGTACGGGCTAAAGGCTCAAGGGTTTCAATGGTATAAACTTCGCGGACGATTTCTGCCAAAATAGCAGTTTGATAACCCGAACCCGTACCAATTTCCAAGACCCTATCATTAGCTTTTAACTCCAAAATTTGAGTCATTAGGGCGACCATGTATGGCTGGGAAATGGTTTGCCCGTATCCGATATTAAGAGGAATATTTTCGTAAGCATAAGGCCGTTCTTCGGCTGGAACAAACTCATGCCTGGGAACCTTCTCCATGGCAGTTATTACTCTGTTATCCTTAATCCCATTTTCCTTAAAAAGCATTTGATCACCTATTTCTCAGTTTGTAAATTAAGGAATTGTATTATTTAAGTAGTTAAAAATTGACCTCAATTATATTTTTATCATATTTATTAGAAATAAACAAATATTTTAAGAGCAAAAGGGAAGTTGATTTTATGGCGTATATTGTCGGAATTGATGTCGGAGGAACCAATACAAATGCGGTTTTATTAAAAGATGATGCAGTATTGGCTACTGCTAAAGCTCCTACCAATCATAAGCAGCTTCATGTAGGTACTATTCAAGCTTTAGCATCCATCCTCAAATTTATGCCCGAACTGGAAACAGAGATCACTTTGCATTTGAGTACAACTCTAGCCACTAATGCGGTAGTAGAGGGGAAAGGTGAACCTACAGCTGCACTGATTTTTCCAGGGCCTGGACGAAAATGGGAAGAGTTAGGGCTTCCTTTCAAATTATTCACGGTGGAAGGCTCTATTGATCATCGGGGGAGAGAAACAGCTCCTTTGGACCGGGATCAGATTCGTAGAGTAATCAAGAGGATAAAAGAAATGGGATTTAAAGCTCTTGCCGGCGTGGGGAAGTTTTCTTCGCGAAATCCCCAGCATGAATTAGAACTGGAAGATTTAGTTACTAATGAATTTCCAGAGTATTTACCAGTAACTTTAGGGCACCGGTTATCCGGGAAGCTAAATTTTCCTCGTAGGATAACTACTGCTGTGTTGAATGCCGGAATCGCAGGAATACAAGCTGAATTTGCTGAGATGATCCGGGAAGTCAGGGAACGTTATAAAATCGGGCGGGTTTTTATTTTAAAGGCAGATGGCGGTAGTATTGAGCTGGAAGAATCTTTAGCCAGGCCCATCGAGACCATTCTCTCCGGTCCGGCGGCAAGTCTGATGGGTGCACAAGCACTTTGTAATGAGATTAAAAATGCAGTAGTGATTGATATTGGAGGGACAACTACAGAAATATCTCTTTTTTACCACGGAGAGCCACTTGCTGAAAAAGAAGGGGCGGAAATCTTTGGTTTTGCAACATTAGTACCGGCTTTTTTCTCCCGTTCAATGGGGTTGGGAGGCGATAGTGCTGTTCAGTTTGATGGTAAAGAAGTTACCATTGGCCCCCGGCGGGATGGCCCGCCGGTTGTTTTAGGGGGGCCAAGAATTACTCCTACTGATGCAGTAGTTGCCTTGGGTAAAGCTTCTATAGGTGATAAAAAACGAGCTCTAACAGCACTTGAAGCAATGGGAGCTCCTTATGGTATTAACCCTACTGCGATGGCAGAAAAGATTGTTGATGCCTTCTCTCAAAAGGCGATTAAAACTATTAATAAAATATATGCTTCTATCAATACAAGGCCGGTCTATACCGTATCTCAGGTAATGGCTGCAGAGGTTCTTGAGCCGGATCTAATTATTGGAATGGGAGGGCCAGCGGCATATTTTATCCCGAAAATTGCCAAAGGTATGGGAGTTGCATATAAGGTATTACCCTATTATGAAGCAGCTAATGCGATTGGTGCTGCGGCTAGCAGGCCAACGGTTACGCTTACACTCCGGGCTGATACTGCCTTAGGGAAGATGGTCATTCCTGAACTGGATGAGATTACAGAGATTCCTCGGCCTTTCTTTTTCAATCTGGAAACTGCAAAGGAAGAGGCAATAAAAAAAACAATAGTGTATGCTGAAAGGGCAGGTACAACTGTTGAGCCTAAAGAAATTGAAATTACAGAAGAAGAAGTCTTTAATATGGTACGGGGGTTCCATACTATAGGTAAGTTATATACTTTAAAGGCACAGGTTAAACCAGAAGTCAGGCCAATAAAGACTTGTGGGTGTTGAAGAGAGGGAAGATAAGTTGGAGAAGAAAAAACAATTAGGTTTAGTCTTTTTTCCGGCCTTTGATTGGGCGATCTCTCCTGACCATCCGGAGAGGGAGGAGAGACTTTTATATACAAGGGATCAGATTGCGGAGGAGGGCCTATTTGATCATCCGGCGATTGAAGAGTATAGGCCCAGCGTTGCTTCTGTACAGGATATAGAGAGGGTGCATATCTCTGTTCCTTCTGTACAGGAGGTTATTACCGAATCCCATCTCATTGCTGCTGGGGGAACAATTAAAGCTGCTGAACTGGTAGATAGTGGTGAAACCAAAAAGGCTTTTGCTCTTCTTCGTCCTCCTGGACACCATGCGATGCGGATCGTCCATGGTTCACGGGGGTTCTGTACGATTAATATTGAAGCGGTAGCTATTGAATATTTACGTAAAAAACACGGAGGTAAATTCCGCTGTGCAATTGTAGATACTGATGCCCATCATGCGGATGGTACTCAGGATATTTATTACAATGATCCTGATATCTTGCATATCTGTATCCACCAGGATGGAAGAACATTATATCCGGGGACAGGTGCGATCGAAGAACTTGGTGGCCCGGGTGCTTATGGAACAACTATTAATCTGCCCCTTCCTCCGGGAAGCGGAGATGCTGAATTATTGTATGCTGTTGAACATTTAGCTCTTCCACTCCTTCAGGATTTCCAACCGGATCTGATAATTAATGCTGCAGGCCAGGATAATCATTTTACAGACCCTTTAACAAATATGAATGTTACGGCTCAAGGATATGCCCGGATGACAGAACTGTTATCTCCAGATCTGGTGGTATTAGAAGGAGGTTATTCGATTGAAGGAGCTCTTCCTTATGTTAATGTCGGGCTTCTTCTGGCCCTGGCAGGGTTGGATTATACTGGTCTTGTAGAACCAGAAATGCCCCGAAGATTATTAAAGCAAAGACGAGAAGTTAATGAGGAAGTTGTTCGGAATGTGGCTTTATTAAAAGAGATTTGGAGTAATAGAAAGGAACAGAATCTGGATCAGATCTTTGGCAAAGAAGAGTATTTCCAGCGGAAAAGCCATATTTACTATGATACTGATAATATTAGTGAAGTTCAGTTTGAACAGATTCTGCGATGTAACTTATGTAGCGGTTATCGGATCATATACTCTACTGCCGGACACCAGTTTGGACAGACTACAAAAATTGCTGCGGTTTTAATACCTTGGCATGCCTGTTCACAATGTCGAAACAGGGCTGAAGAAGCATATCAACGATTATTACAAACGAGCAAGCTGGATTTTATTTATCTTCAAGATCCGGAAAGAGAAAGATATCTTAAAAAATAAAATCGTAAAATTAAGGGTTAAAAAAACAGATACGGTGACGGTTCCTTTGTCCAAAATATCTCCGGCAACCATTCGGTAAAATAGTATCATATAACATGGTGAAAAAGGACAAAAAAGTTAAGGCTAAATAAAAAATACCCTTGACAAAGTAAAGTAACTGGTGGTAATATATGAATTGATCATTAATTACTCCTCGATAGCTCAACGGTAGAGCACCCGGCTGTTAACCGGGTGGTTGTTGGTTCGAATCCAACTCGGGGAGCCATTTTTTTATAAGAAAAATAAAAGAACCTATGGCTAGCCATAGGTTCTTTCTTTTAAATCCGTAAAAATAGACAAGAGAACCGTCCTCTTATTGGAAAAAATAATTTGCAGATCTGTTGACAAATAATAAGGGGTAAGTTATAATCTATAACATAGTAAACATTATAATACATTGTTCGTGCGGGGCAATGACCTCCAGGCTTTAAATGGTCACTTGGTCTGGAATGAGCTAGTAGTGAAACCGACGCTAGGGTTTTTTATCTATGGGTCGGTTTTATTTATAGCTTTTTTAAAGACTATTTTGTTAAAATGGAGGGCTTAAAATGAAAAACAGAATGAAAATGCTTTTATTCGTTGTATTGCTCTACTTAACGGTTGGTACAGTATTTGCTGTAGAACAAAGTCACGAGATAATTGTAAATATCCCACAATTTATTGAACTTAATCTATCACAGGCAGCAATTGAGATGGGAAGTTTTATGGATGAGACTGGTAATTTATCAAATCAGCTTGTAACTGCTAATCCTTTAAATGTTTCATACCGTTGTAATAACTCCAATGGATGGACATTGACGGTTTCTGCTACAGATTTTCTTGATGATACAAATGGAAACAGTTTTTCAGTAAACCAACTAATGTGGGGAACTGATCCTTTAGCAATAAATAATACAATGCCTTTAACAGGAGATGGTTCTTCAACAGTAGCTACAGGTACTAGTCCTGCTCTCCAAACAATAGATGTTTATTATTCAGTTTTATATCCGGAAAATGCCTATGCCGGAGATTATACCAGTAATGTTACATATACTCTGCTTGCCAATTAATAAGATATATACAAATAAGAACGGTAAAAAGGATGAAAGATTTGCTATCATCTAACATGCGAAAAATAATATTGCTCACCTTAATGGTGGGCATTTTTGCCATACCGATCAAAGCCAATAGCATTGCCGTATCTCCGCCGCGATTAGAATTTTCTGCTGCGCCTGGGGAATATTTCCAAGGGGAAATTGAAGTTTACGGGGCAAAGGAGAAAAATATCCGGGTTAAAACTTATTTTTACGATTATGAATTTGATCCGCTAGGGAATGCAGTGTTTTTTCCCGATGCCGGACATGTAGTAAGATCAGCTACTCCATGGCTAAATATGGAACCTGAAGAAGAGTTTCTTCTTTCTGCCGGCATAAAAAAAACCCTAAAAGTTTGGGGAAGGGTTCCGGTTGGGACACCTCCTGGGGATTATTGGAGCATGTTTTTTATTGAGTTTATTCCTTTTTCTACAATACAAACTGGTGGTATGAGGATGAGTGGAAGAGTAGGAGGAAGCGTCACCATTACAGTACCAGGAACCGTAGAGACCAAGGGTAAAATTGGTTCTTTTATGTTAAATTATGAACAAAGGGGTAATAAGCCAGGAGTAAGTGGCAAACTGCTCTTTTTAAATGAAGGCGATTGTATACTTGAGCCAGCCGGACATTTAGAGATTAAAGATTTACAGAATAAAACAGTAAGTAAAATTAATATTCCACCAGTTAAGGTTTTTCCAGAATCGAAACGGATCATTGAGATTAGGGATGAGCTTATATTAAAACCAGGAAAATATATTGCACTTGTAATTCTTGATTATGGAGGTACTAAACTTGCTGGGTATCAGAAGGTGTTTGAAGTAAATTAAATCAGGGAGGTATGAGATAATGCGAAGATGTAAGTTATATTGGTTGAGTCTATTATCTCTTCTTTCCTTGACAATTGCTAAACCAGTCTCTACAGCAGATTTTGAGATCGACTTTTATATCCCAGAGCGAATAGAGCTTAACCTTTCTACGGAAATAGTAGATTTAGGAATGCCATTAGGGAGAAATCCAATCTATTATGAGAAATTAAATGCAGTAAAAGTTGACTTTCGTTGTAATTTATCAGCTGAATGGGAAGTACGGATTTATGGGGCGGATTTTCGTGATGGAGACAAAAAATTTCCGATTTCCAAGTTGCAATGGAAAGAAGAACGGGGTTCCTACAAAAATATGCCTCCAGAAGGAGGATATGCTTTATTAGCACGCCGGAGAGATTTTCCTAAAAAAAAGGCTAGGTTGTTACAGAGTAAAAACATCTCGTATCGTTTAGAATTAACGGGAGATGAAAGTGGCGGGGCTTATTCCGCACCGATCATCTATACTTTATTTGTTCCATAAAGGGTGGTATGTATGGGGGAAAGAAAAAAAAGGCTAATTCTTATTTTGCTGATATTTTTGCTGACTTCTTTTTTATCAATTGAAGCGGAAATACCTGATTATTTTCCCGATGATCTTGATTACCTTAATTCTCCTGATACTTCTAGGCTATGGATATTACCTAGCTTAGTGGAATTAGGTGAAATAAAAACAGATCCTTTTGATTCTACTATTGAGTATTTTGAGAAGACAAATGCTTTATTTATATTATTTATCCCCCCAAATACAAAATGGCAATTAGTTTTAACTGGTGAAGATTTTCGCTCCGGAGGAGATGTTATCCCTCTTAGACAGATGGAGTGGATGAAGAATAGAGAAGGTTATAAAAAAATGCCTAAAGCGGGGAAAGAAGAAGTTATAGCTAAAAATAAAGATCAAGGGGGAGGAATTTTTCAATTTCTTACTCTTTCATTTAAATTAAAATTAGAGGGGGATGAAGTCCCAGGTAGATATAGTAGTTCAATGATAATTTCACTTATTTCCTTTTAATACCTTGTAATTTACTTAAAATTAAGTTATAATTAATTTAGAAAAATATTTTAAAGGATTATCCGACAACGGCAAACCCATTGAAAAACGGGGGCGCAAAGCTACGGGTCTAAAGTGGTAATCACTATGATCGCCGGGCCACCGAAGTTATCCTTATTTTTTTCTTTGGTGTCCCTGCGGCTCTGTGGAGGGAGAGCAATGAAGAGATACAGACTATTCCCACAGTTAGCAGGGATTTTATTGTGTCTAACAATAAGTGTAAGTGGAGTATGTATTGCGGGGATTCCACTTGAACATAAAATTAATGTTAATATTCCAGAAATTCTACATCTAGAAGTAGAAGAGAATAGCCTGATTTTTGATCTTCATTCTCCTAATTATGGTGAGCAATTTCCAGCTTCTTCTTATCCTGCATATTACACACCGACCTCGTCAAATAAATATATTACAGTTGGGGTCTTTTCTAACATGAAAAAAGAATGGAGATTAATGATTAGAGGCGAGACTAATCGGAATCTTAGACCGCAAGCTGTTGAGTGGTCGTTAAATGGGGAAACCTGGTTTCCTTTGCAAAAGATAGACCAGATGATAAAGATTGGTTCCTTTACCGGTGGCTGGGAGGAGATCAAAGTTTATTTCCGTTTAGTAATGTTTGGGGATGAGGATAACAGTGATGGAGAATATAAGGTTCAAGTCCATTACAATTTATCATCCGTATAATTTAAGGAATTTATATATTATTAAAGGGAGGGGTATCTTCGGAAAACCCCTCCCTTTGAATTATGTTAAGCGTTTTATCTGTGGTTAAATAGGTGTCTACAGAGAATACATTTATTTTAGTTACTATAAAAGTCAAGCAAGAAATCCTGAACTTCAGGATCAGGATCATTGAAAAACTCTATCTCTTTTTTCTGCGGTGCAACCGGATATAAGATGGAAACCGGAGAATCCGAATCAACTTCCAACTCTAGTGCTTCTGGTATTAAAGTACCAGCGGGGAGTGTATTTTCTTCGGTTGTTAGCTGATATTTACCAGGGGGTAAAGAGAGATAAAAGACTCCATCTCTTTCTACAATGGTTTGGAATACAAGTTCTTTGTCGGAATTATATACTAAGATTTTAACGCCAGGTAGAACAGTTTCTTTGGGATCAAATATCCCATTATTATTATCATCCAGAAACATGATTCCTTGAATTGATAGTGGAGGCAAATAAGGTGTGGAAACAAATACTGATTTATTTATTTCAGTAACTATTTCAAAATCCGATTGAACAGTGTAATACTCTTCGTTATTTTGGGGAAGGCTTACCAGATGTTTTCCTTTGCTGGTTAGCGGGATCTCCCACCGGCCATCTGCTTCAGTGACTGATACTTTTTTACCATTAAGCAAGACCGGAAGATTAGCAAGGCCTGGCTCCCCATGATCATATTTACCATTACGGTTTAGATCAATAAAGGCTTTACCATGGATTCCACACCAGGGCGAAGGAAGAACAAACAGATCTTCATGGTAGAGACTAAGCCCCATATAATAGGTGGGTTTATTATCGGGTAATGAAAGATTGAGATTAATTTGGAGTGTAGTATCGATTGAAGTTTTATATTTTAAAATGGATTGAAAATTAGCAAGTTTAGGACTTTCTTTGGGCGGAAGATTTATTTCAAACATCCCATAACTTTTCCAGTAGTAGTTTGGAGAATAACTCCATCTTATTCCTAGGCTGGGTAGATGATAAAGAGTATTATCTTTAGTAATCGAATCCTCAAATACACTTTCAATATAATTTTCAGAAGAGAAACGATAACGGTACTTCCCATAGAATAGGAAGTATCTTTTTTGTTTTAAAAGCCTTTCATCAATCATGCTTACTGAGAGAGAAAAACGATTTTGTTGTTGATTATATGTTTTTTTTGCTTTTATTTCATTAATTACCCCATCTAAACGATTGGTATGAGCAAAAGCTAAGCTTCCGTTATCTGGATAAATAGCAGACTTAAATTTCCAGATCGGAAAAGGTTTTTCTTCAGGACGTTTTTCAGTTTTAAAGGTTAAGCTTGATTCAATGGTAAGATCTTCAAGAGCATAAGAGCTTCCGCCCAATGTAAATTCATTAAAATGAGTTGTAGAATAGAAATCTCGCCCGCTTTTAAACTCACTAAGCAGTTCCCATTCTGGCATAAGATGGTTTATGGTAATGCCCCCTTGGGATAGAACCTCCTCGCCTCCGAATCCGGCAACTCCTTGCACAGATACCCCCCATCCATTAACTGGAGAGGAAGGGAACTTATATTCGCTGGCCAAAGCATCTTCAAAATATCCTGGTTTTTCAGCATTATGTAGATACATTAGACGCAAGTTAAAAGGAGTAAGCTCAAAATCTCCACCCCACCAGAGTGGAGAAGAAGGATAAGAAGGAGAAAGTGACCCTATATATAAACTCCAAGGGTAGTGTTGGTAATTATGGAGGTAAAATATGGAAGAATAGGTAGGAGGAGCAATTAGACTGTTCCAGCTGTGGCCTAAAGTTCCAGCTCGTAATAGCCATTCATGGCCAGTTAAACCCATAAACATATTGGTGTTAATAGTTTTATGCTGACCTGTTAGTAAATATAGATCTAGTTTGGTTTGCGGCAGGACCTTTCCCCTTGTTCTCCAAGTCAAATTCCATGGTGAATTCCAATCTGGTTCCGGACGAAGATATGTAAAATTCAAAATAGAGTTAAACGGAATGTTCAAGTTTTTACCAGCAATATAATCTTGAGATTCTATTACTAAAACTTTGATGTTTTTCTCAATTTGTTGTGAATCAGTAGTAAGGTAAAGAGTTAGTTTGTCCGTGGTTCCATGGAGAGTAAATTCTGGAACCCTACAACGGATTAAAGCTGTTCCAGTTTCACTTGGGGTTAAGATCGAAAAATCGGGATTATCCCAGTATACGATCCAACCATTTTCTGATTCTACAGTTAAGGAGAAGGTTTCTTCTAAGGTTCCATTATTTATAATCTGTACAGGAAGCAAAAGGTCTTCTCCAGCTTGTGATCTATAGGTACGGGGAACTTCCATCTTCAAATTACGGACGTTTTTAACCCGGGTTTTGACGGTAAAGGACCTTTCTACTTCTCTTGTTGATAATACTAATTCCAAGTCATCTTCTGTTCCACCAATAACTGAAGACGGGACCATTACAGAGATAACGATATATTCTTTTCCATTGGGCTCAATTGTAACATTATCTGCCCCTCCTAATAATGGCCAACCTTGAGAAGAGAAAAATTTTATATTAAGGGAAATAGGGGTTGGATTAAAATTATCAATCTGAAAAATATAAGTAGCAACTCCCTCTCGCTCTACTTCCTGGTTGATAGGGGTAACAACATAAACACCAGTAGAGAATAGTTCTGTTTCCTCAGCCAGGGTTATGGTTGAGGGGAGAATTATAAAAAAGATTATAATCAGGGAAAAAAGGATAAATTTTCTTTGCAAATAAGATCAAACCCCTTCGCATGATGGTTAAACAAGATGGTAAAGATGATCCTTTAATTAATTTACAATGTGATTGAACCTAAAGTAAATATAGGGATTGGACCATTCCTTAATTAATAATAAGTTCTAAAAACAAAGGAAAAAACCTTTAAATATCTTTCAAACATATTACATTTCGTAAAAATTTAATATGGATGAGGGGATTGTATAATGAAAAAATTTCTTAGGATATATAAGCAGATGGAAGATAAGCAAGATTATAGAATAAATTTTGATTAAAGAAGAGCGGGAAAGGAGAAAATAAAAAAAATACCAACGAGAGGTTGAGTTTAATGAGGGCCAGTTTAAAATTAATGTCGATGTTTTTGGTTTTGTCTTTTCAAGGGTGTACTCTTTGGGATTATTTAAAACCACCCGCTAGAGAACCAATGCCGCCGCAGGGAAGCCGAGTAGAGGCTCAAGAGCTTTTATATTCTTATTTAAACTCCCGTGTCATCGGAGAAAATACTGAAAATCTCCGGGCCTATTTAACTGAAGAGGCTTGGAATGATTACCGAAGTAGTAAGCTTTCTCTCCAGTCTAATAATAATAAGGAAATTGTGGGTTATAAAATTTTGGATCAAGCGGATCTTTCAAATGGAAGGTTTGCCTTTACAGTTAGCCTTCAGATGGTGGATCGGGTCCAACCACTGGCTGAGAATACTACGGAAGATTTGATTGTTAGTTTTAGTAATGATGAATACCGGGTATCCTCTGCACGTTTTATAGAAAACACTATAGTAAAAGGGCAAAATGGAGAGCTAATATGGATGAAAAATCCATCAGAAGGCAAGCAGAGTGAGGCAAAAATCTTTAGTTTACAGGAATTCCCGGCGCAAATGGTACCTATAGGGGGGAGTAGTGGCCAAGAATTTGGAGTGGGCAAAGATGGATACTCAACAATGGTTTTAAATCCAGAAAACCAAAGTTTAGCCTTTGGTACGACCGGCACACATAGTGCGGTTGCAATTTTAAACTGGGAAGAAAAAACAAAAATGCCGGAGAAAGTAAAGCTAAACCCGATTGATCTCTTGACTGGCGGAAGAGCAAAACTACTTGTCTTTTCCCCGGATTCACAGTATGTAGTGGTAGAAATGGCTACACCTGCAGGTACGGATCGGGTTTTCGTTTATCAGACGGAGGTAAGGAATAAACTGAATTTAAATTTGGAACAAGATTTTCCGATTGAAGTGTATAATATTAATTTTACCCGTTGGGAGACTAATAGCCAGTCAATACTAGTACGAGTCACTTCGGGACCAGATCAAACAAAAGTTGATCAGGGTAAATTGGGGACTTGGGTCATTAAAATAGAAAACGGTAAACGGGAAAAGGTAATTGGTGAGTAAACCAGGAGAAAAATGCTGTGAATTGGATTGATAAGAAAGGCCGGATTGGCGGGGTTATTCACTGGTTAGATCTTATCTTGTTGGTAATGGTAATAATAATTATAATTAGAGCTATTATCTTTGCTTGGCCCCGTTTTGAGCATAAGGAGGAAAGAGTCATCCGTTTAGAGGTTATGGCCTATGGCCTCTATAAAGATCAGGCTGAAAGTATTACAGCCGGACAATGGGTTAAGGATCAGGCCTCGGGTGAGTTTATGGGGAAGGTTATAAACAAGGAGATTCTATCATGCTTTCTTGATAGATTAGAAGCTAGTAATCCACAGCAAAGTGCTAGTTCAGAAAGACAGGATATAATGTTGGTTTTGGAACGCTCAGGAAGAATTAATGAAAGGGAAGGAATTTACTTGGGTAAGGAAACTGTCCGTTCAGGTCAAGAACGAATGTTTCACACCCTATATACTGAATTTCAGGGAAGAATAAGCCGGATTATATTGTTCAAAGAATGAGGACTAAGATGTCAGTTACTAGCCGTTGGTTGTTACAGTGTTTCTTATATTTACAGGGAATTATTAACAAAATACCTTATTTACCGGAATTAATAGAAGATAGTAGATTTACTATAGGTATCAGTAAGTTTATAGTAAAATTTAGCTCAGTAAAAAAATACTTTAGCCAAAAAAGACTAAAAGAGTATTGGGAACGGATCTTTTATGCGCTTTTATTAATGGCTTTTTTTCTTCCACTAAATTGGGCCTGGTTTGCTCTTTTTCTTCCTGGCCTTTTTTTTACTTCATTTTTTTCTTCTGGAGGCCTCTTTCCCCTTCTCTGGTTGGCTTGGTCTTTTTTATCTGCCCTTTTTTCACCGGAGTTTCCTTTTGTTTTTTTAGAATTTATTCAGGAAGCAATACTGATTTTAGCTGGTTTTTCTGCAGGTTATTTTTGCAGAAAAAAAAGCGGATGGTTTCTGGTATTTCTTCTAGCCGCAGCCTTAATTATTGGGCTTAATCTAATTCAAGCTTATGCTTTACCTACCTATCCAAAAAGTTGGGTATCAGACTCCGAACGGGGTGCAATTCCAATAAGAATTACTGGATTTTTTCAAAACCCAAATCTTAATGGTATTTATTTAGCATATATGTTACCTCTGTTATTAACCGGTTGGGAGACTCAAGGGTTAGGTTGGGGAGAAAAAACGAAATATTTTTCGGGCATCTTATCTTTCCTTTCTTGGTTAGTCATTATTTTAACATTTTCGCGGACGGCATGGGTGGCTGCTTTTATTACTTTAGTATGTTATTGGTTTACGGATAAAAAAGCTAATATTATCCGGCTTATTCTCATAGTTGCGATGCTCTTTATTATTTTTCCTCCGATCAAAGAAAGGATTTTTTCCCTGCTTTTTCGCGAGAATACATTTAAGTATCGATTGCAAATTTGGAATGCTACGTGGAGCCTGGTGAAGCAATATCCTTGTACTGGGGTAGGCAAAGCCAGTTTAACTCATTGGTTGGCTCATTTGCCTAATTATTCTGCAGTTCATGTCCATAATCATTACCTTCAAATTATGGCGGAAAAAGGTATTCCTGCTTTGCTGATCATGTTATGGATAGTGTATAGAGTAATATCAGTTCTTTTTAGAGAGAGGAATCATACCTGCTGTTTTCAGATGAATCATGGGATTTGTATGGCTTTACTCAGCCAACTGGTTGCGGGTTTTACTGAGAGTATTTGGGTTTCACCTCTACCATTATTTTTATTCTGGTTTGGAGTAGCCTTAATGGATGAAAATAGGAAAGATCGTGATTAAAAAAACATATGTCAAACGGTTGACATATGTTACAAATTGGTTTATAATAAAAATAGCTCATTTTATAAAATGGCTAGGGAAGACGGCCGTCCCTAAAGTAAACTTAAGGAGGAAGAATCGTGAAAAAAGTAAGACTGTTAACATTAACACTCTGTTTAATGCTCATGTTTTCTCTTTTATCCACTTTGGGATTTGCTCGAGCAACTGTTGATGTAACTGTACTTAATTCTAAAGGCGAGATCCAAACGCAATTAGAGGAGATTGCAAAGTATTATAACAGGGTAACTTCTGGTGTAAAAGTAGAGATTGTACCCTGCCCGGTGGGACAATCACCTTTTGAGAGAACGATGGCTATGTATTCTGCTGGTAATGCACCTACTATCTCTATGTTGGATCCTGCAGATGTAGTAAGATTCCAAGATAAAGCTTTAGACCTTACTGCAGAAAAATGGGTCAAAGATGCAATTGAAAGAAGTTTGGATAGGTCAACCTTACCTAATGGCAGAGTAATCGGGTTTCCTTTTACGGTTGAAGGATATGGTTTAATCTATAACAAACCAATATTGGACAAAGCCGTGGGTGGCAAGTTTGATCCGATGTCAATTAGAACCACCGCTGATTTAGAAGCATTGTTCAAAAAGATTGAATCCTCAGGTGCAGGAGCTTTAGTTATTTCACCTATGGATTGGTCTTTAGCCGGACATTTTCTACCTGTGTCTTATACAACCCAATCATCGAGTTCTTCCGGTATTAATGATTATTTCTCAAAACTTAGAGATGGTAAAATTAATTTAGCTACAAACAAACAATTTATTGGTTTAATGGATACCTTTGATGTGATGAAAAAATATAATGTTGATAAAAATGATCCTTTATCTGGAACTTATGACAGGGGACCTGAACTATTAGGCCAAGGCGAAGTTGGTATTTGGTTTATGGGTAATTGGGCCTGGCCAAATATAAATGAGTTTGATACTGCTAATGGCCAGTATGGTTTCTTACCGGTTCCGATCAGTAATAACCCCAATGATTATGGAAATTCTCAAATTCCGGTTGGTGTAACTAAGTATTTTATTGTTGATGGAGAGCAAAGTTCTACAGCTGAACAAAAAGCAGCTAAAGATTTCTTGAACTGGTTGGTATATGATAAGAAAGGTCAAGAATATGTTGTCAATCAAGCTAATGTCATACCGGCCTTCAAAAAAGTTACAGTAGAACCTAAAGATCCCCTAGCTAAATCCATATTAGAATATGTTAGGGATGGTAAAACACTAGAGTTTATGACTCAATTACCAGCAGATCACTGGTCTGTAGTAGGAGCTTCGATGCAGAAATATTTAGCTGGAGCTATTAGCAGAAATGGATTAGCTGCTGAAATTGAGAGATATTGGAGTAATTTGCGGTAAACTTTAGACTAAAGGCATTAAATAACGGGTATCATGCCCGTTATTTAATGCCTGAGGGAATTGCATAATTACTTTAAGTATCCATATGGTGTTTGACTTTAATTCGAGGGAATGTCTAATTACCTAAGACAGCCTTTCATCAAAATAGATTGTTAGACAAATACTAATGGGAAGATCGATATATATCCTGATTCCGTGCATCCCTAAAAAATTATTGGCTTTTGAATAGAATCTCATAAATGATGAGTGTGTACCAGAAGTATGATATAAGGGGTTAAAAGAGATGAATACAGTAAAGAGCTTCTTAAAAAAAGCAAAAACATTTTTAATTTTTGCCGGACCGACTACTTTTATCTTCTTATCTGTTGTTATTCTTCCTTTTATTTTCGGTATTTATTTATCCTTAACTAATTGGGATGGAATAGCATCAGACTACCGTTTTATTGGTTTTAGTAACTACCAAACTGTCTTTCAAGATCAGTTCTTTTGGAACTCATTTTTGCTTACAGTTAAATATGTTCTATATACTGTCGTTTTTGTTAATTTAGTTGCTTTTATCCTAGCTTATTTACTGACTAGTGGTGTTAAAGGGCAAAAATTTCTACGAGCGGTTTTTTTTGTCCCCAATCTTATTGGTGGAATAATTTTAGGGCTGATCTGGCATTTTGTTTTCTCGCGTGCTTTAGTATTTATAGGTAAAAAATTAAGTCTGGGGATATTTTCCTATTCATGGTTGGCCAATCCGCAAAAAGCATTTTGGGCATTAGTTATTGTTAGTGTTTGGCAGTATTCCGGGTATATGATGCTAATATACATTGCAGGTTTAGTGAATATACCTAAAGAATTAGTAGAGGCCGCCATTATCGATGGTGCCAATGGCGGACAAAGGGTAAGAAAAATTATTCTTCCATTGATGGTACCATCGTTTGTTGTATGTATCTTTTTAACGTTGCAAAGAGGTTTTATGGTTTATGATGTTAACTTGGCCCTTACTGATGGAGGCCCTTTTAGAAGTACTGAGCTGATATCTATGCATGTTTATAAAAAAGCATTTTTAGCTCAAGAATATGGAATAGGACAGTCCCAAGCTTTTATCCTCTTTATTATTGTAGCGGCTATAACTCTTACTCAGGTTTATTTCAGTAAAAAGTGGGAGGTGGAGATGTGATGAAGTACACGATGGAAATTAATGATATGAAGGCAAGAAGCAAAAATGTTTCTAGCTATTTGAAGTATGGATTTTTATACATATTATTACTTATATACTTATTCCCTTTTTATCTGGTGTTTATAAACTCATTCAAAAGCAGAAAAGAAATAATCTCCAATCCTCTAGGATTTATTAGTAAAATGAATTTGTCTAATTTTGTTAATGCCTTTAAACGAATGAGTTATTTGGATGCCTTCATTAATTCGTTAATTATTACTACTATTAGTGTATTAATCATTGCTTTATTTTCTTCGATGACAGCTTACTTTTTTGTTAGGTATAAATGGAAAATTAATAAATTCCTATTTTTATTAATGGTAACCTCTATGCTCATTCCGTTTCAGTCAATTATGATTCCGTTGGTACGAATTTATGGGGCAACTTTAAAGTTGTTAGATAATAAATGGATTTTAATTTACATGTATATGGGTTTTGGTTCATCTCTTTCTGTCTTTGTTTATCATGGATTTATCAAAAGTATTCCTTTAGAATTAGAAGAAGCTGCGATGATAGATGGGTGCACAAGGGTACAGACTTTCTTTAGGATTGTGTTGCCTCTTTTAAGGTCGACTACATTAACTCTTATAATTCTGAATGTACTTTGGATCTGGAATGATTTTCTCCTTCCTTCCTTGGTTCTGATTTCTAAGGTAAATAGAACCTTACCTTTATCAACTTTCTATTTTCATGGTACTTACACTTCAGATTATGGCTTATTAATGGCTGGTTTATTATTAACTATTATTCCTGTAATTGTATTTTTCCTTTTGATGCAAAAGCATATAATAAGCGGAATAATGCAGGGAGCAATAAAGTAGTTGTAGACGCTACCTACCTTCGTATTACAGAATGATTTAAATTAAAACCAGGTTAATAAGCTTATTGCAACACGAATGTGGGTGTTATAAATTATGGAGAAAATTTTTAAAGCGAACAAGTTTATTCAGAAAAACAAAGGAAAAGTTAATCAAAAATATCGATTAAACTATCATTTAATGGGCGAGTATGGATGGATTAATGATCCTAATGGATTTATTCAGCTTGGTGGAGAGTATCATCTCTTTTATCAGCATAACCCCTATGAACCAGTATGGGGCGGGATGCACTGGGGGCATGCTGTAAGCAAAGATTTGATCAAGTGGAGCTATTTACCAATTGCGTTGGCGCCTGACTCTCCATATGATCAAGATGGGTGTTTTTCTGGTAGTGCTTTGGAAATAAAAAACAGATTATATCTAATGTATACAGGTTTTGTTTTTACTGGCCCTAACCAAGAAAAGGACTACCGCCAAACTCAGTGTCTGGCTTATTCCGAGGATAGCAGGGTTTTTAAAAAGTTTAAAACTAATCCAGTTATTGGGATCGATCTGATACCGGATGGAGCTAGTAAACGAGATTTTCGCGACCCTAAACTAATACAGCATGGCGTATATTACTATGCATTTATCGGGTCAAAAGATAGGTTAGGAAATGGACAAGTATTACTATATAAAACAAAAGATTTATTAAATTGGCAATATGTGAGTGTTGCTGCCAAAAGTGATGGCCAGATGGGCAATACTTGGGAATGCCCTGATTTTTTCCACTTAGGAAACTATGATTATCTTCTGGTTTCACCTCAGTTTATGCGGGTACAGGGGAATGACTTTCAAAATCTTCATTCTTCTCTGTATCTTGTAGGGCAGATGAATTTTAAAAACGGGAAATTTAATGCTATTAAATTTTATCCATTAGATTATGGATTTGATTTCTATGCTCCTCAAACACTCTTGGATAAACAGGGCCGAAGAATTTTAATTGCCTGGATGAATATGTGGGATACAGCAGAAACTACAGAAAAATTGGGGCATAACTGGGCAGGAGCGATGACACTTCCTAGAGAAATTATTTCAAAAAAGGGAAGGTTATACTTCAAGCCAGTAAGAGAAATTAAAAAATATAGGCAAGAACGATTTGCCTTGAGAAACTTTACGTTTTATGGCGAGAAGGTATTAGAGACTAAAGGTGACTGTTATGAACTACAAGTTTCTTTTATCGCACGGGATGCGAAGGAATTTGGTATAAAATTGCGGGTCAGTACTAAGGAAGAGACGGTAATTTCGTATAATAGGACTGAACAAGTATTAAAATTTAATCGTGATCAATCAGGCCTTGGACCGCAAGGAGAAAGAAAAACTAAAATCTCACCAATTAATGGTAAGTTGAAACTAAGGATTTTTGTGGATAAAAGTGCTATTGAGATTTTTATTAATGAAGGCGAAAAAGTAATGACTGGTCGGATTTACCCCGAACAAGATGCGACCGGAATACAACTATTTGCTAATGGAGAATGCATTGTAGAGAGTCTGGAAAAGTGGGATTTAAAAATGACTGATTAATGCAAAGTATTAAAGAGGGTGAGCTGTTTTGCCAAAGGTCTTTGCTATTGGAGAAGCGTTAATTGATTTCATTCCTAAGGAAAAAGGGATTAAGCTAAGTAAAGTAACTGCTTTTGAAAAGTTATTAGGTGGAGCTCCGGCAAATGTGGTAAGCGCGGTAGCCAAATTAGGTGGTGAAAGCGCTTTTATCGGGAAAATTGGTATTGATGCCTTTGGAGAATTCATCCTTTCTTCTTTGCAGGAGATAGGAGTAGATACTAGTTATATAAGCCGAACAGAGCAGGCAAAAACGATGTTGGCTTTTGTTAGTTTACAGAAAGACGGAGAACGTGACTTTATGTTTTATCGTAATCCTAGTGCAGACATGTTACTTCATGAAGATGAGATTAAAAAAGAATGGTTTCAAAAAGGAGATGTTTTACATTTTTGCTCTGTAAGCCTAATTGAAGCACCAATAAAATATGCTCATAAAAAAGCGATTACTGCAATTAAAGAACAGGGAGGAACAGTTAGTTTTGATCCGAATGTTCGATTGCCTTTATGGGAAAATAGTGAAGATTGTCGGAAAACTATTATAGAGTTTATCCCTCTGAGCAATATTTTAAAGATAAGTGAAGAAGAACTTCCTTTTATTACAGGCATTAAAGATAAAAAAAGAGCGATTCAAACTTTGTTTACAGGTGAAGTTGAAGTTATTCTTTATACTAAGGGAGCAAAGGGTGCAGAACTATATACAAAAGATTTTAACTTGGAGGTTTCGGGAATAAAGGTTAATGCCATTGATACCACTGGAGCGGGAGATGCGTTTATGGGAGGTTTCTTGTATAAGATTTTCTCTGAGAAAATGGGGATAACTAATTTAACACAAGAAAAGGCTTTTGAAGCGGTAGCTTTTGCTAATAAGGTTGCTGCCCTTAGTACAACACGTAAAGGTGCAGTTAAATCTTTTCCAAGTAGTCGCTCACGCTGGCTACTGCCCGCACACATTAAATAATAAAAATATAAGCCAGGTGAGTCGACAAGCTCCAGAGGCGCTTTAATTGGTTGTTCACGCCGACTTCCGCTGTACACGCCAGTGTTTTAATCAAGGTCGGGTGAATCAACTAGGACTATTTTCTAGGGAGGAAGCTAAGGATTTAAGTTTTTAAGTGTTAAATTTGGTGTAGATCATGTATAATGGAACGGGTAGTTAATATTATGTTTAGAATATTTATTTAAATTAAATTTGCTGATATTATAAATGGGGTTCAGAGTTTTGTATAGTAGGAGAGAAAAGATGCCGACAATCAAAGATGTAGCGGAAAAAGCAGGAGTTACGGTTACTACTGTTTCCCGAGTTCTTAATAATCGTGGATACATTAGTGAAGCTACCAGGAAAAAAGTATATAAAGTTATGGAAGAACTAAATTATCAACCTAATGAGCTTGCCCGGTCCTTATATCGTGGGAAGTCTAATCTGATTGGGCTAATTATCCCTACTGTCTCACATCCTTTTTTCGGAGAATTATCTGCTTATATTGAAGGGTACGCTCATAGTAAAGGTTATAAAATATTGCTTTGTAATTCTCAACTTGAGCGGGAGAAGGAGAAAGAATACATTGAGATGCTCAAGCGGCACCAGGTTGATGGGATAATTATGGCTAGCCATACTATAGAGGTAGAAGAGTATTCAAAAGTTAATTTACCTATTGTTACCTTTGATCGGAGGATTAAAGAGAAGATTCCCTATGTATCCTCGGATAACTACCAAGGGGGAAAACTAGCGACTAACCTATTGATTGATAAGGGATGTAAAGAAATAGCCCATATATGTGGTAATCTTAACTTAGATCTTTTAGCTAATAAACGGAACGAAGCCTTTGTAGAAACTGCCCAAGAACGGGGAATCAAATATTATACGGTACAAACAGAAATTAATGTTTTTGAGACAGATCAGTATGAACGTTTAATACTGGATTTATTTAACGAACATCCAAATCTAGACGGTATTTTTGCTAGTAGTGATCTAATGGCGGCTAGTGCCATCAAAATCTGTTATCAATTAAAAAAAGAGATACCGGATGAGGTGCGAATTATTGGTTATGATGATATTAATATTGCATCATTAGTTACTCCCCAAATTACTACGATAAAACAACCGATCGAAAAGATGGGCAAGTTAGCAATGGAGATATTAATCAAACAAATGAATAAAGAAAAGGTTGCTGTAGAGAATATACTCCCTGTTACTTTACAAGAAAGGGAAACCACATGAACGAGTAAGCTGATTTTGCTCCCCTTTCATAAAACGAAAGGGGAAATTTTATGATCTGGATGTTAAACGGTTGATATATTTTTACACATTATATAATCAAATAAAATTTACTCTTGTATTTGTTTGGATGGACTTTGAAGGAAAAGGAGTAGATGATAATGTCAGTTAAAAACCAAATAGTTCTTATTACATATGCGGATAGTTTAGGTAATAATCTAAAAGAAATGAAAGAAATCTTAAAAACATATTGCCAAGGTGCTGTAGGAGGCATTCATCTTTTGCCTTTTTATCCTTCCTCGGCTGATAGAGGATTTGCCCCTATTACCTATGAAGAAGTAGATAAAAAGTTTGGTACATGGAATGATATTGCTGATTTGAATAATGATTTATATTTAATCTTCGACTTTATGATTAACCATATTTCCCGGCAATCAAAGTATTTTCAAGATTATAAAAAGAAAAAGGATAATTCTATATACGCTGATTTATTTATTAGATATAAGGACTTTTGGCCTCAAGGAGAGCCTAGTAAAGAAGAACTTGATTTAATTTATAAGAGAAAACCAAAAGCACCGTTTGTTGATGTAAAATTTAGCGATGGAACCCGGGAGAAAATCTGGTGTACCTTTGCTGATGAACAGATTGATTTAAATATAACTACCGAAACTGGCAAGAGGTTTATCCGTGATTGCTTAGTATTTCTTGCGGAGAAAGGTGCTTCAATTATTAGGCTAGATGCTTTTGCCTATGCAACAAAAAAAGTAGGGACTAATTGTTTTTTTGTGGAGCCAGATGTATGGGATTTATTAAAATATGTTGAATCTATTCTCAAACCTTATGGAGTTGAGATTCTTCCGGAAATCCATGAACATTATTCGATTCAATTGAAACTAGCGAAACAAGGTTATTGGGTTTACGATTTTGCACTTCCGATGATTCTGCTTCACTCTCTTTATACTGGTTCTAACAAGAGATTAGTTAATTGGTTGAAGATCTGTCCTAAGAAACAATTTACCACTTTAGATACTCATGATGGTATAGGAGTGGTGGATGCAAGGGATCTTTTAACTGATGAAGAAATTGAAGAGACTAAAGATTATCTATATTCCAGGGGGGCGAATGTAAAGCGGGTTTATAGTACTACTGCCTATAATAATTTGGATATTTATCAAATTAATTGTACTTATTATTCTGCATTAGGTAATAATGATGAAGCGTATTTGCTTGCCAGGGCAATTCAGTTTTTTGCTCCCGGAATTCCACAAGTGTATTATGTAGGATTGCTAGCTGGAGAAAATGATATTGAACTTTTGGAAAAGACCAAGGTAGGAAGGAATATCAATCGCCACTATTATACTAAAGAAGAAGTTGAAGAGAATTTGGAGAGGCCAGTTGTAAAAAAACTATTTAGCTTAATGAGATTTCGTAATTCATACCCGGCTTTCCAAGGAGATTATAAAGTTATTGCTACTACGGATGAAAATTCATTGGAGATTATGTGGCAAAACAAAGAATATAAGACTACTCTAAAAGCTAATCTCAAAACACATCAGTATATAATTAGTTACTTTGAGCCAAAAACAAATAGTTATAGTAAGTTAAGTATATAATGATGATTATCTTTGTAAGAAAGAAGAAAGAACCAATATTGAATATTAGGTTCTCAATGTAGGATAGGAATGTTGGGTATTAAAAAACAAGGCCTTGTAACGGCCTTGTTTTTTAATACCCATATGTAGCAGTATTAGGGAACAAATCCGAATACAATACCAGCTACTCCAAGTATTATTCCTACAATACTGAGAGTTTTTCCCTTTTTAACATTCTGGTTTAATGCTTCAACCTGGGCATCCTGCTCATCCATTCTTGTTTCGAGTGAGGCAACCCGATTTTCGAGAGTGGTAATGTTTACGTCACTTCTTTTTGCTAATTCATCTTTGAATTCATTTTCTAACTCTTGAATAGCAGTGTAAACATCATCAAGCTCAGCCTGGCTAACAGTCTCTTCGGATAGAGATTGTCTGACTAATTCCTTCACTTTAGCCTCATTTAAGGCTGCTTTACCGTCACTAGGAAGAACTGTACCGGATTCCAGTAACCGGCCTTCTAAATACTGTAGAACTCTGGCGGTTAATTCAACCATTTCGTAACGAGTAGCGTATCTTTCTCCCTTAAAGGTTCCATCAGGATAACCTTTAAGTAAACCAACATTGTAGAGTAGGGTAAAGTTATCATATGCCCAATGGCTAGCTTTCGGAGCATCTTCAAAACCACCCATTGCTACTGATACGGTTGAAAGAAGCATAGCAAAAGTAAGTAATACAATCAGGGTTTTTTTCATTTCTAATCCTCCTTTTTTATTTATTTTTGTTGAGCCGCAAACAAATGGAGATTCAAAGGATAGAATTTAATCCGCTGGATCCCCTAAAAACAAAGAAATGGCCCTTACATTATATTATTCGCTTCAATAGAACAAATTCCTTCCTTATTTCATTCTATATTTAAGAAAAACAAGCTTAAACATCTTTGTTTTAAGGAGTTATAAATTAGCATAAAATAAACAAATAAAATAATTATGTAATTTACTCATACTATTATTTATTCCTTAAAACCTTCTCCTAGTACTTCATGGACATTAGAAATAATCACAAAAGCTCTAGGATCTTCTTCTCTAACCAGTTGTTTTAGACGTGTTTCCTCAGTACGGCCAATAATACAAAGGAGAACTTCACGAGATTTACCGGAATATATTCCTCTACCTGCTAAACCTGTGACACCGCGGTTCATTTCTTCAAGTATTCTCTGGGCAATTTTTTCTGAATGATCGGAAATGATAAATGCTCCTTTTGAATAACTAAAACCTTCGATTACACCATCAATAATCTTACCAGAAGCCGCAACGGCAATTAAGGCATAAAGCATTAGTTCCGCAGATCTAAAAATAATTCCGGCTAATCCAATTACTATTCCATCAAATAAAAATAAACCCTGCCCTATTGTTAGCTGGGTAAAATGATTAAGTAACTGGGCTGCTAAATCAGTCCCCCCGGTTGTGCCATGGCACTTAAAGGTTAAACCCATACCAATTCCTGTAAGTACACCGCCATAAAGAGAAGCCAGCAAAGGATCAAGGGTTAAGGGGTGTACTATTCCTCCCCAGTATTCAACTGCTAGTGATAAAAGAATAGTTCCTAAAAAGGTCTTAATTCCAAACTTAGGGCCAAAAATTCTGAGGCAAGCTAAGAGAAGAGGAATATTAACAATCAGCATAACCAGGCCTACAGGCCATCCCCATAAGTAATATACTATTGTAGCCAGCCCGCTAACACCGCCTGCTGCAATTTTGTTGGGAATTAAAAACCATACTAGTGCTAAAGCAGTTAGATTCGCGCCAACAAAAATCCCAAGATAGTCAAACAGCTCTTTTTTAAACTCTTTGTTTACCTGCTTAAAGGCTTTCATCACTATTTCCCTCCCCTAATTTTCTCCTACCAAACCGTTCTTTGCATACTATTCGGATATAATTTGGTAATACCCGAAGACGCCATAATCTTTCTGGTTCCTTGAAGGCGCGATAAGCCCATTCTAAGCCAATTCTACGAATGCCTTCCGGAGCTCTTCTGTTTTTTCCTGCCCATAAATCTAAAAGGCCACCAACCCCTATTCCGATTGGGACTTTAAGAGCTTCCCAGTTATTAGCAAGCCATAATTCTTGGCGAGGAACTCCCATACCAACCAGAAGTAAATCAGGTTGTGCCTGGTTAATATCATGAATAATCTTTTGATTTTTATCAGGGGGGAAATAACCGTGAGTAAAACCGGCCACTTTTATTCCCGGCCATTGGTGAGCAATTTTTGTAGTTGCTGCTTCTGCGATGCCTGGTTCACCACCCAATAAATAAATATTAAGCCCGCTATTTTGCCTTTTTGTCAACAAGCCCTCTACTAGATCTACACCAGTAACTCTTTCTTGTCCTTTTACGCCAAAAAGATGCAAAGCCCAAACGATACCTATACCATCCGGGACGATTAAATCCCCACTTAGCAATGCTTTCAGCAGGTGAGGGTCATTTAAACCCATCATCATCATTTCCGGGTTAAGAGTTATTACTCTTATTCTTCCTTTTGACGTTTTGCCGGACTGAAAAGGTAATACGCTTTCTAAAAGTTGTAAAGTTTCTTCAAGATTGATGATATTGATTGGAAAACCAAGAATCAGTTTTTTTGGGGACACGATAAAGCCTCCTTGATCTGCTGAAGAAACCAAATCCGCTCCTTGCTGGCTTTTAATTCTAACTCAGTAGTTTTCTTTAACAGATGCTCACAAACCAGATTTATATTAGATAGTAATTCATCTACTACCTTATTTATTAATTTTTCAAGGTTTCGTTCCTGCCAGTTAAAATATGGCCATTCCATCTGTTGACAGAAGGCTTTAATTTTCGGATCATTACTTAAGCCAATACCCGGAAGCCCCCACTTAGCTGCCAGTAAAAGGCCATGAAGTTTCTCCCCGATTACAATTGATATTTCAGAAAACACAATATTTAAATCATCAAGATCTTTAATAAAAAGGGGAGGGGAGAGTCCAACCTCCTTGGCAATTTTTTGCGCAGCTAAGAGATCATCAGGGAAAAGGGTAATCAATTTAATTTCTACAAACCGCTTATGTAACCCTGCAAGTAATCTACGTTTACGCTTTAGCTCTCCTTTCCGGAAGAAAAACCCTAATACAGGTTGGTTTGATAAGTCCCGGGTTCTTTTCGGTGTCTTTAGATCCCATAAGGGATCCACTGTTAGATGTAAAAGTGGCTTAGTAACCCCCATCGTCTTTAGTGCGGTCAAAGACTTAGGATCGCGGCAGGAAATAATGTTGGTAAAATTCAAAAAAGGTTTTGTAAGTTTCTTTCCAAGTGGAGAAAGAGGGCCAAATCCTTGCCCTACTAAAATTATTTCTGCTTTACATTGGTGAGCTAAGGCTAATAGGGCAAGATAATAACAGAGACTTCTTTTACTGGTTACGTCCTGAAAAATACTGCCTCCACCTCCCACTAAAAAGTCGCCGGGAGAAATCAACTTTCCTAGTTGCCGTAGATTCCAACGGGAGACTCTTACACTTCCAAACTCAGTCTTCCAACAGATTGGTTTTCCTGTTAAAATAATAATTTTTAATCCAGGGAAATGCTCAGAGAGTAATCTAGTATAATATGTACATAAAAGTTCATCCCCAAGATTTCCGAAACCATAATATCCAAAAAGAAATACTTTTTTCATTAAATCACCCCTGACCGGTTAATGCCGCCTACGAGCTACGAGATGTATCATGTAATTACTTCTAGTGTAAAACAAGTGAAGGAGTTTGGGATTAAAAAGAAAAGACAACACTGTCCGGTATGGACGAGTAACCAAAGAATGATTACTCAGCTGTGTTATCTTAGATGAATAATATTCGCTCTTTCATCCCTATTTTCCTTTCAATTGTTGAAATGATTTTAAATAGTTTATCCGACAAATTAGATTTTACAACAGAGGGAATTACTAAAATGAAATTGGTTGTATACCTTCAAGCAATTTTCCTTGACAGTAATCAACGGCGTATGATAGATTATCACTAAATTAATTATGTTTTTTTGTTTTAAGAAATGAGGGAATTGTATATAGTAATAGGATTTAATCTAAATGATGGTATAATTAACCACGATGTATTGATTAGAAATTAAGGCAATTGCGATGATGAGTAACCAGAGAAAAGCTGCGAAAGGGTGAGCCGATTGCAAATCTTAAATACTAACAAACAGTTAGAAGCGGTTAAAACGCTATTAGACCGGAGAAACTTGCTTTCTGTTGAGAATGAAGATCTGATGCGGAAAGTAAAAGAGATTATCCATCGGGTAAGTAAGGAAGGAGATGAAGCACTTCTGGATTATTCCGCCCGTTTTGACCAGGTGGAATTATCAGTGGCAGAATTAAAGGTGTCTCCGGAAGAATTTAGAGCAGCTTATTCCCTTGTTGATGATGAATTTTTAGCGGCTTTACGGATTGCCCGGAAAAATATTTTTTCCTTTCATCAAAAGCAGCTCCGTCAATCCTGGATGACTTATGATCAGCATGGGGTCCTTCTTGGTCAACGTTTTCTTCCCCTTGAATCAGCCGGGCTTTATGTTCCTGGCGGTGTCGGCGGAAAGACTCCTTTGGTTTCTACAGTTTTGATGAATGCCCTTCCGGCAGTAGTGGCGGAGGTTCCCCGTATTATAATCTGTACTCCCCCGCGTCAGGATAAGACAATTAACCCCTTCTTATTGGTGGCAGCTAAAGAGGTAGGTGTTAATGAGGTCTACAAAGTCGGTGGTGCACAGGCTATCGCCGCGATGGCTTTTGGGACAGAAACGATTAACCGGGTGAATAAGATTGTAGGGCCGGGAAATCTCTATGTTACGATGGCTAAACGTTTAGTATATGGGGAAGTAGGATTGGATATGCTGGCCGGGCCTAGTGAAATATTGATTATTGCTGATGAGTCAGCTGATCCAGTGCTGATAGCGGCTGACCTGCTCTCACAAGCTGAACATGGCCCAGTAGATGAAGCCGGTGCTATTTTACTGACTACCTCGGAGTCATTGTTAAGAGCAGTTGCTTTAGAAATAGAAAAACAACTTGCAGATTTACCAAGACAGTCGATTGCTAGAGCCTCCCTGGAGAAAAGTGGCGGGCTAATATTAGTACAGAATCTTGATGAGGCAGTTAAGCTAGCTAATTTTGCAGCTCCGGAACACTTAGAATTACTGGTGGCTGAACCATACCAATTATTAGCGAAAATTAAAAATGCCGGTGCGGTCTTTTTGGGAGCCTATTCACCCGAACCAATTGGTGATTATGTAGCTGGAACCAACCATGTCCTACCTACTAATGGAACAGCCCGTTTTGCTTCCGCACTAAGTGTTCAGGATTTTATGAAAGAGACTAGTATTATCGGGTATAATCTTGAGGGGCTAAAAGAGAATGGAGCCGCAGCAATTACTTTAGCCCGGATTGAGGGCCTAGAAGCCCATGCCCGTGCGGTCGAAAGCAGGTTGAAAGGGGAAATAGGAGGTGGAAAAAGTTGACACGGGTGACAACTATGAACCGGAAAACAGCCGAGACTTCGATTACTTTAAATCTTAATCTTGATGGTGAAGGAAAATATCAAGTAAAGACGGGAATCGGTTTTTTTGATCATATGTTATCTCATCTAGCCTATCATGGGTTGCTTGACCTGAAGATTGAGGCTGTTGGCGATTTGGAAGTTGATGGGCATCATATTGTTGAAGATATCGGCATTCTACTGGGGAAAGCTTTTACTGAAGCTTTGGGTGATAAAAAAGGGATTTACCGGTATGGATCGGCGATTGTACCAATGGATGATGCCTTAGTCTTAGTAGCGCTTGATTTTAGTGGGAGATCGTTCCTTAATTTTGAAGTACCTTTGGGTGAAGGAAAGATTGGCCAGCAGTTTGATGTGGAGCTGGCAGAAGAATTTTTCCAGGCTTTTTCACGGGCAGGGATTAATATTCATATAACTGCTCTAGCCGGGAAAAACCGCCATCACTTACTGGAAGCAGCTTTTAAAGCTTTTGGACGTGCGGTGCGGGAGGCAGTGATGATTGATCCACAACGCAAGGGTATTCCTTCTACTAAGGGAATTTTAATATAAGTTTCTGGAGAGATGTAAAATGATCATAATTCCGGCAATTGACCTTAAAGATGGGGTTTGTGTCCGCTTGGAACAAGGAGATTTTAATAAAGAAACGGTTTATAGCTCTGATCCATTAACAGTGGCGGAAAAATGGATAAAAGATGGAGCGCAAAGGCTCCATTTAGTTGATTTAGATGGTGCTAAAGCAGGATCTCCGGTTCAGAAAGAACTGGTTATTAAGATTGCTCAAACAGTAAAGATCCCTGTGGAAGTAGGAGGCGGAATTAGAGATGAAGAAACGGTCTCCTATTATCTTGACCATGGGGTGGAATGGGTGATTCTGGGGTCGGTAGCCATCTCAGACCCGGGGCTGGTTGCTGCTGTTTGCCGGAAATACCCGGGCCGGATTATTTTAGGTGTTGATGCTAGGGATGGGATGGTTGCCACTGATGGCTGGCTTAAGACCAGCTCAATAAATGCTGTGGACCTGGTGAAACAAGCGGTAGATTGGGGGATAAGAGAGATTATTTATACAGATATCTCTCGGGATGGAATGCTTTCCGGGCCAAATATTAGTGCTTTAGAAAAGATGACAACAGTAAGTGGTGTTAAGATAATTGCTTCCGGGGGAATCTCTTCGTTGGCGGATTTGATGCTACTTAAGGCATTAGAGCCTCGAGGCTTGACTGGAGCGATTATTGGCAAGGCTCTTTATAGCGGGAAGTTGGAGCTGAAAAAAGCCATTACTCTTCTGGAAGGAAGGAATGGAAATTGAGTGTAAGGATTATCCCTTGTTTGGATGTGAAAAATGGCAGGGTGGTTAAAGGGCTTAATTTTGAGTCGCTACGTGATACCGGTGATCCGATAAAGTTAGGAGCTTATTATGCTCAGGAAGGCGCGGATGAACTGGTTATTTTGGCGATTGCCGCTACTAATGAGCAGAAAAAAGATAAAATAGAGATGGTAAAAAAAATTGCCAGTGAGATTTCGATTCCCTTTACTGTGGGGGGCGGAGTTTCTACGGTAGAAGATATCCGGGAATTATTAGAGGCGGGTGCGAATAAGGTCTCAATTAACTCTGCTGCAGTTAAAAACCCTAAGCTCTTGGAAGCAGGGGCAGAAAGTTTTGGTTCTGAACACCTTGTTCTGGCGGTTGATGCCAAAAGACGGGGAGCGGATCCCAAGCAAGGCTGGGCGGTTTATATTAATGGCGGGCGTACAGCGACCAAGCTTGACCTTGTTGAATGGGTAACCACTGCTGAGAAATTAGGAGCCGGAGAAATTTTAGTAACGAGTATCGATGCCGATGGTACACAGGATGGTTATGATTATGCGCTTTTAAGAGCAGTGGCGGAAAGAGTAAAGGTTCCGGTTATTGCCTCCGGAGGTGCTGGCAGATTAGAGCACTTACGTGATGCAGTACTTAAGGGAAAAGCCAATGCAGTATTAGCTGCTTCTATTTTTCATGATCAGATCTATACGATTCGTGAGGTTAAAGAATATCTTGCTTCTGCTGGGATACAGGTAAGATTGTAAATAAAACTATATTGGGCTATGAAAGGAAGGAACCTGTAAAAATGGAAGAGCTCTTTAATGAAGTAAAATTTGATCAGCAGGGTTTAATTGCTGCGGTACTCCAGGATGTTATTACTGGTGAGGTTTTGATGGTTGGTTATATGAACCAAGAGGCTTTAGAGAAGACCGTAGAAACTGGTGAAGCTTGGTTTTTTAGCAGGAGTCGGCAGAAATTATGGCATAAAGGGGAGACCTCCGGACATTTTCAGAAGGTAAAAGAGATTAAACTTGATTGTGATGGAGATGCTCTGCTTCTTAAAGTTGAATCGATTGGAAACCAGGTCTGCCATACCGGGAACCGGAGTTGTTTCTTCCGGAGTTATGGATCTAAACAAGAAGATAGTAATATACCTGCAACTTTAGGAGAATTTAAGATCATCAATGATCTTTACAGGTTAATCCTTGACCGGAAAGCTAATCCTAAAGAAGGTTCTTATACCTGTTACTTATGGGATAAGGGACAGGATAAAATGTTAAAAAAAGTGGGAGAGGAAGCAGCAGAGGTTATTATTGGTTCCAAAAACAATAGTAAAGATGAAGTAGTATACGAAACTGCTGATCTTATTTACCATCTGCTAGTGCTTCTAGCCTGGCACAGAATTAAACCGCGAGAGATAATGATGGAGTTGGAAAAACGTAATTCATAAAGCATCAACTTGATCTTTTGCTTTGGTCAGAAATTAAAGTTTATAGACAATCGCTCTAGACAAAAACTTTAGAGGTATTTCCTACAACTCAAGAGCGAGTTATGAGTCATAAGATTATTATTTGTGATCTTATATTCTTAACAAATAGGCAATTCTTTAAAGCAGGAAATGAGTTCAATAAATTGAACTCATTTTTTAGGTCTTGTTAGCGGGTTAGAAACTTGTTTGCCAATAAATAAATTGATGGAGTCATACAGGAGTGGATTTATATGGAACAATGGATGAAAGAACTTAATCCGGCACAATGGGAAGCAGTCTGCCATACTGAAGGACCGCTTCTAATTCTAGCAGGGGCCGGGAGTGGAAAGACCAGGGTTTTGACTTACAGAATAGCAAAGCTTCTGTTAGACGGGGTTAACCCCAAAAATATTTTAGCAGTAACCTTTACCAATAAAGCTGCGGAAGAAATGCGGCAAAGAGCTACTGAATTGATCGGGCCCCAGGCTGCCGGGATCTGGCTGGCAACTTTTCATTCCACCTGTGTCCGCTTTCTTAGACAGGATGGGCCAGCGATTGGCCTGGACCGAAATTTTGTAATTTATGATACCCAAGATCAGTTAACAGTAGTTAAGGAAGTTATGCGGGAACTTAACCTTAGTGAGACTAACTTTCAACCCAGAGCGGTATTATCAACGATCTCAGCGGCCAAAAATGAACTGATTGGACCTGAGCAATACGAGAAACAGGCAGCAGATTTTTGGTCGGAAGTAGTGCGAAAAGTTTATCCACTCTATCAGAAAAAATTAAGACAGAATTCGGCAGTTGATTTTGATGATCTGATTATGTTGGCGATCGAGCTTTTGCGGGAACATCCTGAGATTTTGGCGAAGTATCAAGAAAGATTCAGATATATTATGATTGATGAGTATCAAGATACTAATCATGCCCAATATACTCTTGTTAATTTGTTAGCTAATAAATACCGTAATCTATGTGTAGTAGGTGATGATGATCAATCGATCTATAGTTTCCGGAGCGCGGATATCAGAAATATTCTTCATTTTGAAAAGGATTATCCCGAAGTTAAAGTAGTTAAGCTGGAGCAGAATTATCGCTCAACCCAAAATATCCTTAAGGCTGCAAATGAGGTAATTAGAAATAATCATTCACGGAAACCGAAGACCCTCTGGACAGAGAATGAGGAAGGAACACCGGTTACAGTCTTGAAGGTTGCAGATGAAAAAGAGGAAGCATGGCTGGTTTCTGCCCTGATTGAGCAGTTAATTAGTGAAGAAGGACGAAAATTCTCTGATTTTGCCCTACTTTACCGGACAAATGCACAGTCCCGTGTCTTTGAAGAGGTGTTTATTCAGAAAGGAATTCCTTATAAAATTGTAGGTGGCTTGCGCTTTTATGATCGAAAAGAGATCAGGGATATTTTAAGTTACCTGAAGTTGATTTTTAATCCCAATGATCGCATTAGTTTGCGAAGGGTTATTAATACCCCCAAACGGGGAATCGGTGATGTTACGATTGAGCGTTTAATAGATTTTCTGGATGCCAATGGTTTAAGTAATCTCGAGGGTTTAAGCCGGGTGGAAGAGGCACCTGATTTGACACCCAGGTCAATTAGACCCTTGACTAGTTTTTATCAATTCTTAAATGAAATGGTTACTTTAAAAGAGCAATTAAGCATTTCAGAGCTTACCGAGCGGGTGATGGAAGACTCCGGCTATTTAGGATCTTTACGTTCCGATGATTCAGTAGAATCACGGACTAGGTTAGAGAATCTTGGCGAGTTTCTTTCTATAACAGCCGAATTTGAGAAGGAAAGCGAAGATAAATCATTGAGTGCCTTTTTAGAAACAGTTGCTTTAGTAGCTGATGTCGATAATTATAATGAGACTCAGGATGGAGCAACCTTAATGACCATTCATTCTGCTAAGGGACTGGAGTTTCCTGTGGTTTTTCTGGTAGGAATGGAAGATGGGATTTTCCCCCATAGCCGGTCATTAATGGATCTGGGTGAGCTAGAGGAAGAGCGGAGACTATGTTATGTAGGAATGACCAGGGCTTGTCAGCGATTATATCTTACTCATGCCTTAATGCGGACGATCTATGGAAAGACCCAGTTTTCGATCCCCTCACGTTTTCTGGATGAGATCCCCGATGAATTACTTGCTAAACCGGGTGAACGAGAGTTTTCTTCTGCTCAAAAGAGTTCATCTTTAACATCAGATGGTGAGCATAAGGCTAACCAGGCAAAGAAGGCAACCTATGGCCCGGGCGATAAGATTTCACATCGTAAGTGGGGAATAGGGACGATTATTTCAATAGAGGGTGAAGGGGAAGATGCCATCGCCAAGGTGGCCTTTAATGGTTTAGGGATTAAAGATCTTCTTTTAGCTCTTGCTCCTGTCGATAAGATGGAATAGTGTTGTACTTTTAGGCATGAAGCAGAGGCGGAGAATTGACCAATATGTACCAGCGGGCAAATTAATTGGTAAGGGAAGGAACGCCTGGTAGAGAGTCGAAGATTCTTAAGAGTCAATTTTTAAGCTTTAACAGGAGGATATGTTGTGGCAAGACTCTCATTATGGAAAAGAACAGTTTTTAACCTGTCATTATTTTTTATTATTTTTACTTTATCGGTTAAAGCAGAGGAGAATAACCTTTTGTTATACTTTGATGAGCAGCAGATAGAGGAGTCTTACGGATGTATAATTAAAGGAAAACCCTATCTTCCTTTATCTTTTTTCTCTAATCTAAAGGCAAAGGTGGCTTTTGATCAGAATAATACAGAAGTTAAAATTCAGCTTAGTTCTTTGGTTGTCAAGCTAAAAGTAGGAGATACTCTTTCTTATTGGAATGGTAAACAAGAAAAGCTGAAAAGTTCACCGCAGAAGATGGGGGATGAAGTTTGGATTCCTCTTGAAGTTGCTGATAAATTGGGAATCAATGGACGGTTAGAGGGAAAGAAGCTTTTTTTACAATGGAAGAAAAAATATCTTTTAGGTGTAGAAAGCATACCCTCACAGGAGCAAGTGGTTTATGCGTTAAAAATTACCGGAGATGTTGAGTATAATTCTTTTCTGCTTGAGCAGCCCAACCGCTTAGTCCTTGATTTAAATGGAGTTAGTCTTTACCCTTATTTACAGATTGAGGATCCTCCTTTGGCACCGGTAAAAGGGATCCGGGTTAGCCGTTTTGACCAGGATAAAGTTAGAGTAGTCTTTGATCTTGATTTACTGGTGGGTTATAAGCTAAAAAGCATACCAGGAGAGACCAGAGAACTACAGATAGCTTTAAATGCAGTTTTAAAGGATGTGGGTTTTCGTTCTGCGGCAAAAGATCCAGAAATCTATATTGATACTTCGCATCCTGTTAATTATAAAACTGACTATATTCTAAATCCCCATCGTTTGATTGTTGATCTCTGGGATCTGACTCTAACTGGGCAAGCATTTACGATTCCGGGAAATGAAGAATGGGTAAAGAGTATCAGAGTAAGTCAGTTTGATTCGCAAACTATTAGACTGGTTGTTGATATTAAAGAGCCACGAAACTGTATTATTACGTCTGATTCGGAAGTCCGGAATCGGTTATTAATTAAAACCATTCAAGAGTTGGTTACGGCCTCCTGGACAAACAAGGGTAAAGGCGGGGAACTGCTACTTAAAAGTTCGGGGGAGATTAAGGCCGAGACTTTTCTTGAAGAGAATGGCCTACTTGTAGTTAATCTGCATCATATGATGGTTAGGAATCCGGAACTTCTTCAGAGTAAGGAGGATTCGGTTTTTCGCCTTGTTGAACAGGAACCGGCGATTATCCGGGTTGAAGTCCGAGTTCCCAAGCAGCATCAGTATAATATTATACTAAGCAAAGATCGGAGTAGTATGAAGATTACAATCGAAGATGCCCCGCTTTCCGGCAAAGTTATCCTTATTGACCCTGGTCATGGAGGGGCAGATGCCGGAGCAATTGGCCGCCATGGGCTCAGAGAAAAAGATTTAAATCTGGATGTCTCACTCCGGCTTAAAGGGTATCTAGAGAAACTTGGTGCCCAAGTTTTGCTGACAAGAGATGATGACCGGTATCTTTGGCTTTATGACCGGGTGGCAATTGCTAACCGGGTGGGAGCAGCAACTATGATTAGTATTCATGCCAATAATCATGATAATCGGAAAATTACCGGTTTTGAAATTTGGCACCATCCTAAACGGAAAGAAAGTGCTTTGCTCGCTGATTATCTGGCTAAAGAAGTAATCAGTAATACAGGCTTAAAGTTTCGTGGGATTATGGCAGATAAGGATTTTGTGCTCCCCCGGGAGGCAGAGATGCCTTCAGTAATCGTAGAGATGGGTTTTATCTCTAATACTGAAGAGGAGAAATTACTTAATACGCCAGAGTTTAGAGATAAAATGGCAGCGAGTTTGTGTCAGGGTTTATTAAATTACTTTGAAGCACAAGCGAAAGATAAAAAGTGAGGACAAGGTAGTCCTCTTTTTTTATTATGAAGAGCGACAACGAATAAAGGATAATTATTCGCTTTTCCTAAAAAATATACCGATGTCAGATGAACAAATAAAAAGTTAGACTGGGAAAATAGACAGGAGAGTATTTTTCTAATATAATCAATGAATAGGTCAATAATTGTTCCCAGTGTCTTAGAAACAATCTGGTATAATTATCGGGTTCAGGAGTTGAGAAAAAAAGTGAAACCCTATTTGCTGATAGATTTTGGCAGCACTTACACGAAGTTGACGGCTGTTGATTTAGAAAAACCCGAGGTTTTAGGGGTGGCTAGATCATTAACAACAGTGGATGATGGGTTAATGGTAGGATATAAAACTGCGCTGAAAATTTTGGAAAAAGAGACCGGCAGTCTTAATTATGATAAACGTTTAGCTTGTAGTAGCGCAGCTGGTGGTTTAAAGATGGTAGCAATTGGCTTAGTACCGGAACTGACAGTGGAAGCAGCCAAAAGAGCAGCTTTGGGAGCAGGGGCGCGGGTAGTTGGAACTTATGGTTTTGAGCTTTCGAGGATTGAGATTGAAGAGCTAAATGAGCTTCAACCAGACTTACTACTGTTGGCGGGTGGAACTGACGGCGGAAATAAAGAGGTGATTCTGCATAATGCGCGGATGCTTGCCGGAAGCAGACTGGATGTGCCCGTAATAATTGCCGGAAATAAAAGAGTTGCTCCTGAAGTTGAAGAACTTCTTAAGCAGGCAGGAAAAACCTCTTATCGGGTGGAAAATGTCCTTCCTGAACTGGGGAGATTAAACATTGAACCCGTTCAAGCTGCTATCCGGGAAATTTTTTTCAAAAGGATTATTCACGCAAAAGGTTTAGACCAAGTCGAAACATTGATTGATGGAATTATGATGCCGACTCCTGCTGCGGTTTTACAGGCTGCTGCTTGTTTAGGATTAGGAGCTAATGAAGAACAGCAGGGATTAGGGGAACTCGTTTTAATTGATATTGGCGGTGCCACTACAGATGTCCATAGTGTTGCTGAAGGCCTTCCTACTGAACCTCAAGTTTTTTTACGTGGACTTCCTGAACCCAAAATTAAAAGAACAGTAGAAGGCGATTTGGGTATGAGGTCCAGTGCTTATGCTTTGATGGAATATTTTACTCCCAAAGTGGTTGCCAAGATGGCGAATCTTAGCGAAGAAGAAGTGGTAAAAGGAGTAGAAGAACGTTCACAATCTGCAGCTTATTTACCCAAAAACGAAAAAGACCAACATTTAGAAGAAATTCTGGGTTACTTGGCAGTAAAGAGCGCAGTGGAAAGACATGCCGGTAAGATTGAGAAATTTTATACTCCTTACGGCCTTTCATATCTCCAAGAAGGGAAAGATTTATCCCCAATCAAAGTGGTAATCGGTACCGGAGGTATTCTTGCCCATTCTTCTAGCAGCAGAACGATTCTTGAAGGTGCAGTTGTAGATCCAGCAAAACCTGAAATCTTAAAACCGGAAAATCCCCAATTTTACCTTGACTGGATGTATCTATTACCTACTTTAGGGTTGATTGCGAAAGACTTTCCGGATGTTACATATAAACTTTTAAAAAGCGCACTAAAACCGGTTTAACTTGGTTCGGGGGTTTTTGTTTTCGAGTTCTAACATTGACAGGTGGAAGATGCTTATACTATAGTAGTGAATAATCAGGAGTTTTAAAAACAGATTAGATGGAGGATAATTATGGAAAGAATAGATGGAAGAGAAGCTGACCAGTTACGGCCAGTTAAAATTAGTAGAAACTTTATTGAACATGCCGAAGGCTCAGTATTAATTGAGGTTGGCAAGACAAAAGTAATATGTACAGCAACGGTTGAGGATCGGGTTCCAATTTGGTTGCGCGGTAGTGGCCAGGGTTGGGTTACTGCAGAGTATGCAATGCTCCCAAGGGCTACTCCACAACGGAATATTAGAGAAGTCTCTAAAGGGAAACCGAGTGGCCGTTCTCAGGAGATTCAACGCCTTGTAGGAAGGGCTTTGCGCTCGGTCGTTAATCTTTCTGCGCTTGGAGAAAAGACGATCTGGGTTGATTGTGATGTTATTCAGGCGGATGGGGGAACAAGAACAGCTTCAATTACCGGTTCTTTTGTGGCACTGGTAGATGCTTTAGCCAGTATTGCTAAAGATGATCAAGAACAGTTGCCTCTATACGACTTTTTGGCTGCTACCAGTGTTGGTATTGTTGATAATCAGCTTTTATTAGACTTGTGTTATGTAGAAGATTCAAAGGCATCTGTAGACATGAATATAGTGATGACCGGGAATGGACAATTAGTCGAAGTGCAAGCTACTGCCGAGGGGGCACCTTTTACCCATGATGAATTTGAAGTCCTGTTAAGCTTAAGTAATAAAGGGATTAAAGAATTAGTTGCTTTCCAAACGGAAATATTGGGCGATTTGGCCAATCGAATTGGAGGGGTAACGCTTGCCAAGACTCGTCCTAACATCGAGGAATAAAGGAAAGCTTAAAGAGCTAAAGAGGCTGGTCTCCGGTTTACCCTGGGAAGTTCTTTCGCTTTATGATTTCCCGGGTGTTCCTGAGGTAGAAGAGGATGGCGTTACTTTTAAAGAGAATGCGATCAAGAAAGCTACCACTGTGGCCAGGTATTTGAATGAATGGACATTGGCTGATGATTCTGGATTAGAAGTAAAAGCATTAAATGGTGCTCCAGGCGTTTTTTCTGCTCGTTTTGCCGGAGTACAGGGTGATGATGAAAGAAATAATAAAAAACTCCTGCAGCTGTTGGAAGATGTACCGTGGGAAAAACGGTCTGCTCGTTTTCGCTGTGTTTTAGCTTTTGCTTCCCCCGAAGGGAAAGTAATCTGGACTACCGAGGGTGATTGTGAGGGGATAATTACTTACGAACCCAGAGGAAAGAAGGGTTTTGGTTATGACCCACTCTTTTATCTACCTGCTTTAGAACTTACCATGGCTGAATTATCAGAAGAGAAGAAAAACCAAATTAGTCACCGGGCAAAAGCAATGAAAGACTTCCGGGAATATCTTTTTCAAAGAACAAGTGATATCTTTCATTGTGAATAAATTTAAGGGATTGGAATCCAGATGAAAATTATTGTAGCAAGTGATACTCATGGTAGTAATAGCTATTTAATTAGAGCCTTAAAAGAGGCTGGCCCGGTAGATTGGCTTTTGTTTGCTGGTGATGGTGAAAGAGATCTAAACCAGATAGGTAAGAAATTTCCTGGGTTACAGATTCGAGCGGTGGCAGGAAACTGTGATTCTTATCCGGTTTCTCCTTGGGAACAATTATTGGAGTTTGGCGGGAAAAGATTATTTCTTACTCATGGCCACCGTTATGGAGTAAAACGTGATCTTCTTAGACTAATATTAAAGGGGAGAGAAATAGGTGCAGATCTAATAGTCTTTGGACATACTCATCTTCCCGTGATTTCTCAGGAAGCCGGGATGCTTCTATTGAACCCTGGTAGCCTCTCCGCTTACGCTAGAAAGCCGAGTTATGGCTGGATTGAAATCAAACCGGACAGCATTAGTCCGGAAATCAAATATATTCAGCCGGTATAAGAAAGAACTTAAGCCGCCCATTTACGGGCGGCTTAAGTTCTGGGTAAGTAGTTTAATCTTCAAAAGCTGGAAAATGCTTTTCGCAGTTTGTTTTTTGTCTTAAATGACAGTCTTTTAAGGCTTTTGTAAGCTACAAATGAAAACAGTTTTTTATCTTTTTAAGTGCCCAAGCTTCCTGGACGAAAGGATTGCTTACCATCTACTAGTAGCTGATTGTTTAAGTAAAATTAGGCTGTCAATAGCTTCGGTTGGTGAGAAAACATAATTTTCAATCAGATCAAGAATATAGTTAAAAGTATTTTCGCCTTGTGAGAGGTGGTAAGAATTGATTCTAATCTGCCGTAGGTATGAATAGAATTCAGAGCGGGAGACTCGCTCCAAATCATAAATGCAGAGTTCCAGGATGAGATTGTTAATCCGATCACTGAGCGATAAATAACTCCGTAGCGGAAGCTGTTGTGAATATAGATAATCGGCATATCTAATCGGGTCAATCCTTCGGTCTTTGGCTTTATCAGTTAGCCGGATTATCAGAGCTAATTCTTGGTCTAGTGAACCTAGATAAAGATAGCGTAATTCACTAAGCTCACTGGGGGATTTAGGGGTACTTGATGGTTTTTTAAATTCAAACTCTTTCTTACTCTGCCCAGGTGGAGTTAGTTGAAACCAAAACTGAAAATACTTGGTTGACTGATCTGATGATTCTGATGGTGTTGAAGGTGTAGAGAATGGTGGGGTACTAATCTCTACATCCTTACTTGATTGCGAACTGGATTGGGCCCCAATTCCTACCGTAAAAACAGAAATAAAGACCGTGATCAGAAGAAAAGAGAAAAATAAGGTTATACGCTTATGTATTCTGCTCATTTTTTAACCTCCAAAAATTCATAGTAGTAGTTTATTAAAATTGTTCCGGATAATTAACTTTATTCGTGCTTTAATTAAATAATCCCTTTACTTTTTAAAGTATTATCCGGGAATTAATAAAGTTTATTTTAAGTTATGGGCAAGCAAGTTCCGATTATATCTTCCTTAAAAGTATAATCAAAACTAAAAGCTTACTTGTTGATGCTTTTTTAAAGTAAGTTATGCATATTATGCTATAACTGATTTGGTTAGGAGGTGATTTCATCCAACCGATAATTGGCATCACTTGTCAGCATAATCAGAAGGAAAGCCCTGACCAGTACATGGTAGCCGGCAGGTACTGTCGGGCGGTGGAGAGGGCTGGCGGTATTCCGGTGCTTCTTCCACCAGTAAAATCTTTAAAACGGCCATTGGCAAGCTACTGCCAGGGGCTATTATTAAGTGGGGGTGGTGATCCGGACCCAAGCTTGTATGGGGAATTACCCCATCCGAAACTAGGCAAGGTCGATCAAGAAAGAGATCATTGGGAACTCCTATTAATCCGGAAAGCTAGAGAAGAGCAGATACCTATTCTAGGGATCTGCCGTGGTATGCAGATCCTAAATGTCGCTTTAGGCGGGAGTCTGTATCAGGATTTACCAAGCCAGTATATACAGGTGGGTGAGCACTGGCAAAAACTTCCCGGGGAAGAAGTTAGTCATCAGGTACAGATAAAGGAGTCGACAATACTTCATTCTTTATTGGAAAAAGGCATTATCTGGACCAATTCCCATCATCATCAGGCATTAAAAAAATTAGCTTTAGGTCTAATAATTTCGGCTCAAAGTGACGATGGAGTAATTGAAGGCATAGAGGCTACAGGGGAAGATTTTACCCTGGGAGTCCAGTGGCACCCCGAACGCCTTGCTATTCCGGAATCAGCCCGGATATTTACTGGATTTATCCGTGCTTGCAGAAAAAAGTTTGGGATTACAGAGGGTTGGAATTCCAAAACTGCATCAAAAGAATGAACTATATTCTGAGAAAATAAGGAGGTATAAATGATAAATACAAGAAGATTTACTTATATTGCATTATTGGCTTTGGTTGTTGTGCTGTTGTTATCCGGTTGTGAGATTACTGTTAGGCCGGGGGAGTATATTAAAGGGCGGGTAACCAGTGCTGATCCAGAGCAGGGAATTTCAGGCGTAAAGATTATCTATAGTGGTTCTAGAAGTGGAACAACAACTACTGATCGGTATGGAGAATGGAGGGTTTATGCCAAACAAGGGGAAAGGTTGTTACTTAAAGCTGAGAAACCGCTTTTTAAGTTTCAACCAACGGAAAGGGAAGTTATTGTAGAGGGACAAAAAAACATTAATTTCAAGACGGTTGTCTTTCGGGATAATTTTAATAATACTAGTAGTGGCTGGGATGAAGACATTGGATGTGGATATGTAAATGATGTTCAGGATCCATATTATGGGATTGAAGTGGCCTCTTCTTATAATCGGCAAGTAACTGCTCCGGTTAAAAGCTCTTCATGCTATACTATAGAGGCAACAATGTATCCTTCTTACCAAGGTTGGAATCAGGATGGGAAGTATGGCTTAATATTTAATATGAGAACATTTGATGGCGTGTATAATGTTTTTAGAGTGGATTTTTTAGCTGGTAGTTTTGAACTATTGGAGTTTTCCAATAAAAAGCCTAATAGATTAATCTGCAGTGGCACAAATGCTGCGATTACAGATCATACAAACAGATTGAGTGTTATTCAAAACGGTAGTGAGGTTGATTTGTTTATTTATGGAGCACCAGTTGCAGAAGGAATACCAGTATATGATCATGGAGAGGATAGCCTTCAAGTTGGCTTGTATGCTGTGTCTAAGACAGGAACTTTTTCTGCTAGTTATGATGATTTTGTTCTTACCTCATTAGGTTTAAGATTATTACCAGATAATCAATTTAGACAGTTAGAAATGATGCGGGTTATCAGTGAAAGTGAAGCGGAATAAAATAATTGTAAGATAATGTTTTTAATTTTTTAGAGTTTAAGAAAACCGAATTTTAAGAAGCCCTTAGCTTGTTATTACGACTAGCAAAAGGGCTTTTTAGTGTACTTTTTATTAAGGTAAAGATTTATGAATGCACAGGTTTGAAACTTTAATATTTTAATGGTTTTTGCTTAAATGATATTATGGAATGGTATTGAATTATACAAAACCCATTAGTTAAAGCAATATTTATTGTTAATTCATAAATCTATTAAGTAGTTCCTTAATTTAGTATTTATCCCGTGCTATAATTATAATTAACGATGTTTCACAGAAAAAATCCGGCTTATGGAGGTGATTACAATGAGAAAAAATCAGATCAATGTAGTTTATGGTGACAATCCTTTAAATATGGTAGAACTGCTCCTACAGACGATAAAACCGGAAGAGCAGATTCCAAAGGGAGCCAGAATTGGCTTAAAACCTAATCTGGTATTAGGAAAACCTGCTTCTTCAGGGGCAACTACTCATCCGGAGATTGTGGAGGGAATTATTTGCTATTTTCAGGCTAGAGGTTATGAAGACCTTTGCATTATGGAAAGCTCTTGGGTTGGAGAGAAGACGGAAAGAGCATTTGAGGTCTGTGGGTACCGGGATTTAGCTGAAAATTATCAGGTGAAATTAATTAACCTAAAAAAGGATGCTACTGTTCAGCGGCAAGTTGGGGATTTAGCCTTGACGGTTTGTTCTTCCCCGCTAGAAGTGGATTATCTGATTAACCTACCGGTCTTAAAAGCTCATTGCCAGACGAAACTTACTTGTGCACTTAAGAATATGAAGGGTTGCGTCCCGGATTCAGAGAAGAGAAGATTCCATCGGTTGGGACTTTACAAACCGATTGCTCACTTGTCAGCAGCACTTCCGGTAGATTTAGTAATTGTTGATGGAATCTGTGGGGATCTTACTTTTGAAGAGGGAGGAAACCCTGTGCCGATGGGCCGTTTGTTTGCCGGGACTGATCCGGTATTGATCGATTCCTATGCGGCTTCTCTTTTAGGGTTGGATGTTTTGGATGTTCCCTATATTTCTATGGCCGCGAAGTTAGGCAGTGGTAAAGCTGAACTGACAGGGGCTGAAATTATTGAAATTAATCCGGAAGAAAAAACTCCGGGCACTTTTCGCTTATCTTCATCACTCCAAGCATTGGCAAAATACGTAGATGAACGCCAAGCCTGTTCTGCCTGTTATGGGAGTCTAATTCATGCTTTACACCGTTTAGAGGAAGAAGGAAATCTTGACAGCTTAGGACTGGGAGAAAAAGAGATTAAAATTGGACAAGGGTTTCGTGGAAACAGTGGGGAAGGAATCGGGATTGGTGCCTGTACCCGCTCTTTATCTAACTCATTGCCCGGATGTCCGCCATCAGCACGGGAGATCAAGAATTTTCTTAGTAGTCACTCACGCTGGCTACCGCCGCACAAATGAAATGATGAAAATTTAAGTTATAATCTTCGCCTGGTCAGAAGTTGTTTCTTGGTTCAGGTGAATTTCTTCAGGCATTCTAAGGTTCAGCTTCGGCTGAAATCGGGCACCCGCTTTATAGTCCATCCTGGACCAAAAGCGGCTCGCGACCTCCTGTCGCTCG
>DIPO01000030.1:8079-17035 GCA_002427045.1 Firmicutes bacterium UBA5486 | reverse complement strand
GAATGATTAGAGTATTTTCTAGGTAGTCTCCCACCCCAGCAAGCTGGGGCACGTGAAAGGATGAAAATATAACTCCCATCGAGTGCTTGACTCTCCTGATCGCTTGTGCTAATCTTTAGAAAAAAGAAGACATGTGGGGTGAGGCCTGGTGCGGGTGGAGAAGGAACATGACGATAAACTAAGAATCTGGTCTGAGAGCCCGGCTGATACAGAGGAACTTGGAGTTATTCTGGGAAGTATTCTTCAACCGGGAGACCTCTTTTTTTTATCCGGAGAATTGGGAAGCGGTAAGACCTTAATGGTTCGGGGAGTAACAGCGGGCTTAAAGAGTGAAGAGTTGGCGACTAGCCCGACTTTTGCCTTAGTCCATCGCTATGAAGGAGAGCTTCCCCTTTACCACCTAGATCTTTATAGACTTTCTGAACCAGGGGAACTAGAACCCCTTGCTTTGGAGGAATTGATGGAAGAGGAAGCGGCTATAATGATTGAGTGGGGGGATTCTGCTAAGGAAATTTTATCTTCATCATATATGGAAATAGAGTTTTTGCGGGGAGAGAATGATAATCAGCGGATTATAACATTTTGTCCTTTTGGTGAACATTATCGGAGAATCAATCGTTTAATATATGAGAAAATTACATATGAAATAAGAAACTTTAAATAAGAAATACAAATAGCTAAATAAAATAATGGCCGGTGTTGAGTAAGGAGTGGTTTTTCCGTGCGGGTTTTAGGGATTGATACAGCGACTAGGATTGGATCGATTGGTTTTATCGATGGGGATCAGGTCGTCTTTGATGATCAGGTTAAGATCAAGCCGGGGGGTGCAGAAAAGCTCCCGGCGGTTTTAAACGAGGCTTTTAATAAGACTGGTCGAAGGCTAGAAGAATTACAACTAATTGCGGTAGGGATGGGACCGGGCTCATATACAGGTTTGCGGGTGGGAATGGCGATTGCTAAGGGATTAGCCTTTGGTTTAGGGATTCCCTTAGTTGGGATTGTTACTCTAGAGGCACTGGCTGTTAATGCCCAGCAGCAGGGAGCGCTTATTTGTCCCGTGCTTAAATCTCGCAAAGGAGAAGTCTATGCTGGGTTGTATCAAAAGAAGGCAGGCTTTCTAGAAGAGTTATTGCCTCCGATGATTTGGGAACCAGAGAAGTTGGTAGATCTTCTCCGGGAAAAAAGAAAGCCGGTTGTTTTTTTAGGAGAAGGTATAGAGGAACATACTGATTATTTTTCTAGTGCTATGGAAAATTTTGCTCTCTTTGGTACAGGAGTAGAAAACCTAGTACATGGGGCAGAACTTGCCAGGTTGGGGCGGGCGGAATGGGAGAAAAATAAGGAGAATCAATTATATACTTGCCTACCCTTATACCTCCGGCGAACTGAAGCTGAAGTACGTTGGGAGGAAAGGAGTTGCGGGGTTGGTTCTGCAGATTAAGCCCATGAGATTAGAGGATCTGGAGGCTGTTATGGAGATTGAAGAGAAATGTTTCATTCTACCCTGGTCTAAACTTTCTTTCCTCCATGAGCTACTGGATAATGAAAGAGCTTATTACTATGTTGCTGTGAGGGATCAACAGATTCTCGGTTATATTGGTATGTGGATAGTATTGGATGAGGGGCATATTACAAATTTGGCAGTACACCCAAGTTATCGCCGGCAGGGAGTGGGCCGGGCCTTACTTAAAAATCTGGCTTTTGAGGGCAAAAAAATGGGTTTAAACTATCTTACTCTTGAAGTTCGGATCTCAAACCTCTCAGCCCAGATTCTTTATAAAGAAGTAGGGTTTGTTGAGGCTGGGGTTCGTCCCGGTTACTATCAAGATAATCGGGAGGATGCCCTGATTATGTGGAAAGGGCCATTATAGAGAAATAATTGAGTTGAGACAAGCCGCCGATTTATGGCGGAGGGAGGAGACTACTATGCTGGTATTAGGGATTGAAAGCTCTTGTGATGAAACTGCTGTAGCAGTGGTGGAAGATGGAAGAAAGATTTGGAGTAATATTATTCTCTCACAGATCGATAAACATAGCAAATTCGGGGGAGTAGTTCCTGAATTAGCAGCCCGTTGTCATCTAGAGGTAATTTTAGAGATTACGGAAGAAGCATTACGGGTGGCTGAAATTAGTCCCCAGGAAATAGATTTAGTTGCTGCTACTTACGGTCCGGGTCTGATTGGGGGATTATTAGTTGGGCTTTCGATGGCAAAAACCCTAAGTTTAGCTTGGGAGAAACCATTTGTTGGCGTTAATCATGTTGAAGGCCATATCTATGCAAATTTTTTAGCACATCAGGAACTAGCTCCCCCCTTAATCTGTTTAACAGTCTCGGGTGGGCATACTGATCTAATTTTTATGCCTGATTACGGAAAATACGAGATTTTGGGCAGTACTAGGGATGATGCAGCCGGAGAAGCTTTTGATAAGGTTGCCCGTGTTCTGGGCTTAGGTTATCCAGGGGGGCCTTTGATTGACAGGTTAGCCCGGGAGGGAACACCGGGAATCACTTTAGTACAACATGATGCTTTGGCTGCTACCTATGATTTCAGTTTTAGCGGATTAAAAACAGCTGTGGTCAACTTGGTACATCGTTTAAAACAAAAAGGCGAGATAATTCCTGCTCCTGATCTGGCAGCCAGTTTTCAGAGACAGGTTGTTTCGGTATTGGCTGATCGGGCATTTCGGGCAATGGAGGAGAAGAAAGTAAAAACTCTGATCCTTTCCGGGGGAGTAGCTGCCAATTCAGAATTAAGGGAGACCTTTTCACAAGAAGCTACTAAGCGGGGGTTACAGCTTTTTTATCCTCCGCTAGATCTTTGCACAGATAATGCTGCCATGATTGCAGCCTGTGGATATTATCGTTTCCAAAGGTTTGGTTCTTCACCATTAGCTTTAGCTGCTGCTCCCCGTTTAAAAATCAGCTGATTCTTACGGATTAATTAACCTGGCCTAATGATCAAAAAGAGATAATCTAAGGGATTGTATAATTATCTTAAGGTATCCATTTGACCACGACAGGAAATCCCTCTCTTCTTGGAATTGTCTAATTTTCGAAGATACCCATTATCAGAATAAATAGTGATTGGTTCTAAAATAAGCCGCCCATATATTGTAATTTAAGAGAATCAATACTCTACGATTAAATCTTAAAATTATTCAATTATGTAATTTATTAACTTGTGGATAGCTGTGGATTGTTTTGGCAAACCCTTATTAATAGGCTTGATTTATATACAGGTATTTTGTAGACTTCTCTGTGGAAATTGTGGATTAAATCCGGAAGATCCCACTAAACCTTTGTTTATCTGTGGATAACCCTGTGGAAAATGTGGAGAACTAAGCCTGTGGATAATTATTTGTTTGTATAACAATAGGTTACAAACCCATGTTATACTGGGAGAACTAAAAAAAACGCTCTTAATATGTTATGTTAAAAGACCAGTAGAAAGGGGAGTTGGAAATAAAAGAATCTGAACTGATTAGAATTGCTGGGGTTATTCCGGAGAGTGTAGTAGATGGTCCCGGTTTACGGGGAGTTGTTTTCTTTCAGGGCTGTCCCCATCATTGCGCTGGATGCCATAACCCCGAAACCTGGAAGCCGGAAGGGGGAACTTTACTTTCGATCGATGAAGTCTGGAGTATGTTACGTTATAATCAATTATTATCAGGTATTACCCTTAGTGGCGGAGAACCTCTAGCTCAACCAGCCGGTGCTTTAGCCTTGGCTAAAAAGGTGAAGGAAGCCGGGGGTAATCTACTGCTCTATACTGGATATCAGTGGGAGAAACTTACTCTTTTTAAATCTCCTGAAATTAAAGAGCTTCTTGGTTTAACCACCCTATTAATTGATGGCCCTTTTAAAATAGAAGAAAAAGCAGATCATCTTTTATTTAGAGGTTCACGTAATCAAAGGATCATTGATGTCCAATCCTCCCTAGGGAGAAAAAATCCAGTTTTATGGGAGAAAAGCGAGGATTAGTTAATGGCTTGGATTTTGCGGGAGACAAATGGTATTAAATATTATAGTTCACAATTATTATCTAATTTTCCCTGGTTGGTACAGGGGTTTTCTACCCGTTGGGAGGAGAATGCAGTCGGGTTGAATTTTGGATCTAGCCTAGGAGAGAAGGGACTTCGAGAAGCTTATAAAAGATTTTTTGCTGTTTTTGGTTTACAACCGGATCAGGTTCATACTGTTCGGCAAGTACATGGTGATCTAATTATTACTATTGATCAGTTTAAGAAAGAGAACAGGCTGCAGGAAGCCGATGGTTTGATGACTAATCTTTCTGGTGTAGGACTGGCAACTCTTCATGCAGATTGTGTCCCGGTAATTATTGTTGATCCTTTACATCGAGCTGTAGCAGCTATTCACGCTGGGTGGAAGGGAACCTTAGCTGGTATTGTAAAAAAAGCGGTAAAACAGATGCATAGAAGGTATGGGACCGAGCCTGTTGATTGTAGAGCAGCGATTGGACCGGCAATTGGGGAATGCTGTTATCAGGTAAGTGCGGAGCGGTACCGGTTATTCTGGGACAAATGGCCGGAATTTAAAAAGGGTGAAAGGGAAGATGTTTTTTCATTAAATCTTGTGGAGATTAATAAAAAACTCTTGCTGAAATCAGGTTTGCGTTCTGATAATATAGATGTTGCTAGCCTTTGTACATCGTGTCATCAGGTGTTTTACTCTTACCGGCGTGCTAAAGAGAGTGGAAGGATGCTTTCACTGGTAGCTTTAAAATAAGAGGAAAAACAGAGGAGAGTGAAGAAGGAAACACCTGATTATTAACGAATTTATATAAGTTAGGAGACTTTCGAGATGTATTTTCTAGGTAGGGATGGATTTGAAACGTTATGTATTAAAACCTGATTCTTTCCTTGGCCAACTGGTTGGATGGTTACGTTCTTTTAAATTTCTTTTATTACCGGCAATATTGTTGCTGCTTTTTCTAATTCTTTCACAACTGTTTTTTACGGCGATTAGATATTTATTTCCACAGATGCGGGTGGTGGATTGGGGAACAGTGGAGCAGGGCCAATGGGTGCAGACTCTGGCCATCCGGGATGAAACGATATTAAAGGCGCCATTTGACGGTGAAATTATATTATTAGTGGACGAAGGAACCCGGGTACCAGCTGGAGAACCTCTGGCAGAGATGATCAGTAGTGATTTTCCCCGGGAATTAAAAAAAGATGGAGTGCTAGCCCTTCGTACGATTGCTCTACGTCTTTATAATATTGATCAGGAAATTACCCAGTTGGAAAAGGATATTCAGTATCTGCAAAACCAGACTCGGGAACCAGAAGCAATTAAAGGCCAACTCCAAAAGTTAACAGAGAATAAATCACAACTAATTAGTAATTATGATAATCTAATAAAAACCGGAGATTCATATTTACCCGGATGGATGGAAAATTACCAGTTGGTATTATCAGAAAAACCAGGAATCTTCAGTATGAAGATTGATGGGGGAGAAGGTCTTGATATACTTGAAAGAGATGGCATCGAAGACCTTTTCACCAGAAAATATGCTGCTAATGAGCGTTTTACAACAAAAGTTAAACAGAAAAAGGCCTGGGCTAAGATTATTAGCGGGCATGCCCAGACTTTAGTCTGTAAACTACCAGAAGGAATTGAACTTGAAGCGCCCCAAGAAGCCACTCTTCTAGTGGGCGGGGAGAAGTTTCCCTTGTTGTTTTTAGCTACGGATTATACCAATAATTATTGGTTTTTCGAGGAGAATTCGCTTGCTCCTAAACTAATAGACAAAAGAACCTTTCAGGCTTACTTGATTTATAAACGATCTACGGGGGTACGGATACCGCGGTCGGCTTTATCTTATCAAGAGCAAACAGGTTGGACAGTAACCTCTACGATTAAAGGGGAGAAATGCCGGATTAATGTAGAGATAATAGATACTAATGATCAGTGGGCGATTATTAAGGGGCTTCCGATTGGTACGGCGGTTTTTTGTCGTTAGTCCTAATTATTCGATTTAAAGAATCTTATTTATTGTATCGGGGGCATTTAAATTGGATCTGGAAAAAAACTTGGACATTGTTAAAAGGAAAATAATGAAAGCAGCGGCAGTAGCTGGCCGGCAGCTTGATGAGATAACATTACTTGCAGTTACGAAATATGTGAAAACTGATGATATTAGAGAGCTTGTCCAATTAGGGATAAAAAATATTGGTGAGAATAGGATTCAGGATGCTTTGCGGAAACAGGAAGAACTGTTTGATCTAAAAGAGGAGATTAACTGGCATTTTATTGGTAGTTTACAGACGAATAAAGCACGCCAGGCTGTTTCCAATTTTAATCTAATTCATTCTTTAGATCGGTTTCGATTAGCTAAAGTCTTGAACCAGCAGGGGCTGAATCTAAATAAAAGGGTGCCTTGTCTTATCCAGGTAAATGTATCAGGAGAAGAAACTAAACAAGGAATAGCTCCTGAAGAAGTTATGGGCTTCTATAAAAAAGTAGAGGCAATGCCCGGGATTGCTTTATCAGGATTAATGACCATGGCTCCATATACTAAAGAACCTGAGGAAGTAAGGCCGATCTTCCGGGAATTGCGGGTCTTATTCAACCGTATTAAGCAGGAATTTAATCCTGGCCCAGAATGGTCTGAATTATCGATGGGAATGAGTAATGATTATGAGGTTGCAATTGAAGAGGGAGCAACTATTGTAAGAATTGGTACCGCCATCTTCCGCCCGGAGGAGGGATAAAATGAAAAATTGGGAAAATGAAAAGTTAGAAGAGACGGAGGAGAAAAAGGGGTTTTTAGAACGGTTTATGAACCTATTAGGTTTTGAAACCCATATCGAGCTTGAAGAGGTTTATGATGAAAAGGCGGAACCTACGGCGGGGACTAAGACTGGAAGGGATCGCGGTAAGGTAGTGAGCCTTTCCAATCAGAACAAAATATCTCGTTTAATTGTTTATGAACCGGAGAGTTTTGATGATGTCCAATCAATTGTTAATCAGCTAAAAAGTAGGCGCCCGGTAATAATAAATCTAGAAGAGACGGATAAAGTGATTGCCCGGCGGATTACGGATTTTGTAGGAGGTGCTGTCTACGCATTGGATGGTTCAGTGCAGAAAGTCAGCTCTTCAATTATGTTATTTACCCCTCCTAATGTTGAGGTCGCTTTTCCTCTTCGGACGGAGACAAAAGATGAACAATTTTTTACAACCGACAAATTTAGCCGTTAGGAGTGAAAGGCTTGAGTAGTGTGGGATTTATCGGTGGAGGACTGATGGCCACCGCTATTATTAAAGGTTTGCTAAAACAGGGTTATGCAGCAGAAAGGTTTATGGTATCTGATCCAGACTCTACACGTCGTGAGATGCTTGGAAAACTTGGAATTAAGACTTTCCAAGATAACTCTGAGATGCTTATTGCCTTAGAGTCTAAAGAGGCAGAAGGGGTTATCCTGGCAGTAAAGCCACAAGTAGTTAAAGAAGCACTAACAGATGTAAAGATTCCGGAACTTCCACTCCTTTCAATTGTGGCTGGGTTTCCGGTCTCATCCCTAGAAATATTACTACCAGAAGCTAAAGTATTGCGGGCGATGCCTAACACTCCGGCTTTAATTGGCGAAGGAATTACGGCTATAACTGCTGGAACCAGAAGCGGAGAGCCAGAAATTAAATGGGCAAAGGAAATTTTAAGTAGTTTGGGTGCAGTGGTAACGATCCCTGAAAGCTTGATGGATGCGGTTACTGGTTTGTCCGGGAGTGGGCCTGGATTCGTCTATTTTTTTATTGAAGCTTTAATTGATGGTGGTGTATTGGCAGGACTTCCTCGTCAGTTGTCAAGAGAGCTTGCACTACAGACTGTCTTAGGAAGTACACAGATGGTTAGTAAACTACAGGAACACCCGGCAGTTCTAAGAGATATGGTTACCTCACCCGGGGGAACAACGATTACTGGCCTTACGGAACTAGAGCTTAGTGGAGTTCATGGACAGTTGATGAAGGCAGTCCTGGCTGCGACAGAGAAATCCAAGGAATTAGGAGAATAATTGTAGGTGTAAAAATAATGATCGAAAAGGAACGACTTTTATCTCATCTCGAGGGTGAGGAAAGAAGATATGCTTCCCGCCTATTAGATCAAGTGGAGGTCTCATTAAAGAGAGCGGAACCGGTAGCTACTGATTTTTTGGATCCAAGAGAGATGGAGATTTTTGAAGAAATTCTTCATTACCTTCCGGAAGTTAAAACATTAAAGTTTGGTGGTTACCGTCAGGCGGAAAGAGCAAGGATGGTAATTATGCCTTCCTTTTATTTAATGGAGTCAGTGGAACCGCCTTTAACTTATCTATCAATAAGACCCCTAAATGGTGGGGCGAAAAAGGCAAATGATCCTCTTAAAGGTTTGCCTTTTAGTCATCGCGATCTGTTGGGGAGTATCTTAGGGTTGGGGATTAAGCGGGAAAAGGTTGGTGATTTTCTGCTTACGGATGAAGAAGCCCAACTGGTAGTAGCAGAGGAGATTGGGGACTTCCTCCTGACTCATCTTAATAAAGTTGGCTCCACTCTAGTAGAGATTAAATCCATTGATCCGGAACAACTTAATACTCCAATTGAAAAGATTAAAGAGATAAAAAGTACGGTTGCTTCTTTACGTTTAGATGCAGTGGCAGGAGCCGGATATGGGATGTCACGAACTAAGGTTGTCCGGGAGATTAAAGCAGAAAAAGTTAAAGTAAATTGGCGGCCGGTTACTAATCCGGCTTATAAGGTAAAAGCGGGGGATGTACTTTCCATTAGAGGGCGAGGCCGGGTAATTATAGCCGAAGCTGGTGGAGTAACTAAAAAAGGGCGGATTAGAATCGTACTTAAACGCTTGTTATAAAAGCTTTTTGCGTTGTGTCCTTTTTAAAAGGTCCCAACACAATATATAGTGTTGGGCTTGTATTAGGCTATCAATATATTGTGCAGGGA
>DIPO01000030.1:0-7972 GCA_002427045.1 Firmicutes bacterium UBA5486 | reverse complement strand
TGACAACGCAAAAAGCCCTATAAAGCTTAGTTTTATATAAAGCTAACGATGAACGGATATTAAGGGGAGGAGATGCAGAAATGTTTACACCGGTTGATCTAGAGACTGTAGTTTTTCGTCGTGGAGTCCGTGGTTACCGAACAAGAGAAGTTCAGGAGTTTATGAGAAAAGTAACAATTGATTATGAGAAGTTGTACAAAGAGAATATTGAATTAAAGGAAGAACTTGAAGAGCTAAAGGAGATAGTAAAGACTTATCAACAGATGGAGGATACTTTAAAAAACACACTTTACCTTGCACAGGGAACTGCTGATGAGATTAAATCTGCCGGAGAAAAACAAGCGGAAGTTATTTTGCGGGAAGCTCAAAACCTTTCTGAGCAGATGAAACTGAAAGTTAGGGAAGAGATCCAGTCAGAACTCCAACAACTGGCCAATCTTAAACAACAGGTGGACCTCTTTCGTATTCAGTTCAAACGCTTTTTACAGACATTAATTGAGATGTCCGATCAATACCTTGATATTGATGAGGTGTGGGAGAAAATGGTAGATCTTTCCCGGGGAGAACCAGAGATTGCTTCTTCAGAAGCGGCGGTTACTAAAGAGACTTCTAGCTTATTTACAGTTGACGACTAATCATAATAGCGACCAGAAAAGAGACAAGATCTCCTAACAGGCCCATTAATACAAGGTGTTTAGGACGGGTAATTCCAACCACGCCGAGGTAGACTGTTATTACATAAAAAGTAGTTTCCGAACACCCGGCAACAATGGAGGCCATGGTTCCAAGAAAAGAATCAGGGCCATGCTTTTGCACTAAATTTGCCGTATAGCCAATGGCTCCGGATCCGGAAAGCGGCTTTATTAGTCCTAGGGGGAGGATTTCAGCGGGAATACCTAACCGGTTAGTAAGGGGTAAGAAAAGCCGACATAAGAGTTCTAAAGCTCCTGAAGCATTAAAAACTGCTAATCCGCCGAAAATAGCTAAAAACAAAGGAAAAAGCTGAAAACCGATCTTCATACCGTCCTGGGCACCTTTAATAAAAGATTCGTAAACCTTAACACCTTTATATTCTCCACAAATTAGCACAATGAGTATAAAAAGAGGAATTGCCCAGATGGAAATTAGTTTCATCGCTTACCCTCCCTTTGGGTTTTTTTTATGATGTGATGAACTAGTAAAGAAGTACAGGTTCCGGCTAAAGAGGCTAAGAACATAGGAAAGATTATGGATGTAGGATGCTGGGAACCGGCTTGTGCTCTGATGGCAATAATGGTTGAAGGGATTATGGAGATTCCTCCCATGATTAAGGCAAGATAGATCGAGATTTCTTCGGAGATCTCTCCTGGAGTCGGATTAAGTTCTTCTAATTCTTTCATCGCTTTAATCCCTAATGGGGTGGCAGCATTACTTAAGCCTAGAAGATTGGCAGAAAGGCTTAGGGTAATACAACCCAGAGCTGGACTGTCGGAGGGGATATTAGGAAATAACCGGTTAAGTACGGGGTTTAGCACGCGGGATAGCCAGGTAGTAATACCAGCTTCTTCTGTAATCCGTAAGAGTCCCGACCAGAAAGATAAGAAACCGATAATTCCTAAAATAAATTTAACAGACTCTTCCATCGAATGGATGAGGGAGAGAGTAGTTTCTTCTACCCGCCCTGTTGCTCCGGCAACTAGGTATCCGAGGAAAAAGAGGGCGAGCCAGATTTTATTAATCATTAGAACCTCCTAAAAACTAACAAGTAAAAGTAAATTAAGGAATTGCAAATCCCTTAATTATATATACTTGTTCTTTTGGTGATTATTCCCACTAAGCAAGAAGAGCATCTTTTTAAACGAAGAGTTAAAGTCATTGAGCTATAAGATATTCTTATTTTTAAATGGGAGAGAAAAAATGGAGAGCTTTTCACAGAAAACCAAAGAAGAATTAATTAGAAGATTTCCCAAAAAAAAATGTTGTGTAAAAGCGGAGATAGCTGCGATTATTCGTGCCAGTGGCAGCCTTCATCTCCGGGCTAATCGTTCCTTTGTACTCTCGATTAGCAGTGAAAGTGCTTCACTAATGCGTAAAGTACACCAACTTTTAAAGGTTGGTTTTCAACTTCATAGTCAACTTATTATTGAGGAGACAGAAAAGCTTGGGCGTAGGTGGTATAAATTACAGCTGACCGGAGCAAAGACTGTGAAGAGAGTTCTTGGGGAAATTGATATCATATCTTCCGATTTAAATTTTGATAGTGGGGTTCCGTCTAATTTAGTCCGAACTAAATGTTGTCAGGCGGCATTTTTACGCGGTGCTTTTTTGGCACGGGGTTCAGTAACTGATCCTCAAAAAAGTAATTATCATCTGGAAATTGTTTCGGAGAATGAAGATTTTGCTTTAGGATTAACTTATCTGCTGAATCTATGTAAGTTTAAAGCCGGGTTAAGCCAGCGAAGAGAGTATAAAGAGTATGTTGTATATTTAAAAGAGGCTGAAGCCATTAGTAATTTCCTTACTTTTATCGGCGCCCATTCGGCCTTATTATACATGGAGGATGTAAGAATAGTAAAAGAGATGAGAAATGAGGTCAACCGGCTGGTTAATTGTGAAACAGCCAACCTGGGAAAAACTGTGCGGGCTGCGGTTGAACAAATAGAGATTATTACTGAGTTTATGGCGAAAGAGGGATTTAAAAACCTGCCCAATAATTTAAAGGACCTGGCGGTATTACGCTTAGAGAATCCGGGGGCAAGCTTGCGTGAATTAGGAGAATTAGCTACTCCGCCTCTAAGTAAATCCGCAGTCAATCACCGGATGCGTAAATTGTTAAAAATCGCAAAAACTTACTTGGTATAGGAAGGAAATAGTTTTTTTAAGCGGAAGATTAGCCGGAGGTTCCTGTTGATTACGGGTGAAACTGAAATTAAAGAGTATAATAGGTACTTTTTTAAATCTCATTTTTCGTACATTTCCAATTTAGCATCCGATTTTTGGTAAATCAATTTAGCTTGGCCTTTGTTAAAAGAAGACGAAATGTGAGTGATAATTTCGGTATTAAATATTTTCCAGGGAAGAATAATACAGATACTAGCCTAAAGAGCGATTAAGGAGGTAAAAGATGAGTGTTAAAATAGGAATCAATGGTTTTGGAAGAATCGGGAGGAATGTTTTCCGGTCGATCAAGAAATACCATCCGGAACTTGAAGTGGTGGCAGTAAATGATCTGACCAGTGCGAAGACTCTTGCCCATCTTTTAAAGTATGATTCTGTCCATGGAATCTTTGACTGCGATGTGCAGGCTGAAGAGGATAATATAGTAGTTGATGGTAAAAAAGTTAAAGTGTTTTCACTTACGGATCCGGCAGAAATACCCTGGTCAGACTATGGAATAGAGATTGTTATTGAGTCAACCGGGATTTTTACAATTAAGAACGATGGAGTAAACAAAAAAGGTAGACAGGTTAGAGGTGCAGCTAATCATATTACTAAAGGCGGGGCGAAAAAAGTTATTATCACAGCTCCGGCCGAAGGCGAAGATCTAACTATTGTGATGGGGGTTAATGATGAACAGTATGATCCTAAAAATCATCATGTAATCTCTAATGCTTCTTGTACTACTAACTGTCTGGCTCCTGTAGCTAAAGTGCTTCACCAACACTTTGGAATTAAACGGGGTTTGATGACAACTGTACATAGTTATACTAATGATCAGAGGATTCTGGATCTTCCCCATGGTGATCTACGCCGCGCAAGGGCTGCTGCGATGTCAATTATTCCGACTACTACGGGCGCAGCCAGAGCTGTAGCTTTAGTACTTCCTGAATTGCAAGGAAAGCTTAATGGCTTTGCGATGCGGATTCCTACTCCTAATGTTTCTGTTGTTGATCTGGTAGTTGAGTTAGAGAAATCTCCGGTTACAAAAGATGAGATTAATAATGCTTTACAAGAGGCAGCCCAGAAGGAACTCAAGGGGATAATGGATTATTCTGCATTACCTTTGGTTTCTTCTGATTATAATGGAAATTTGCACTCTTCGATTGTTGATGGTTTATCCACAATGGTGATCGAAGATAATCTGGTAAAAGTTATTGCCTGGTATGATAATGAATGGGGTTACTCTTGCCGGGTAGCGGATCTGGCCTCTTTTATGGTGAATAAAGGGGTTTAATCTAAGAAATTAAGGGGGGTGAAAACCCCTCTTAATTGAGTATAGATAATCTTTTTACCTTTAGGGTTTGGTAAACTTTAAAAATAGCTTGAAAATGAAGGAGTGATCCTAATGAACAAGATGACCATTAAAGATTTGGATGTCAAAGGGAAAAGAGTTCTGGTTAGAGTTGATTTTAATGTTCCTGTAAATGAACAGGGAGAGATTACCGATGACCGGAGGATTCGGGCAGCTTTACCTACTATTAATTACCTTTGTGAAGGTGGAGGTAAGGTAGTCCTTGTTACCCATTTTGGACGTCCTAAAGGTGCTGATCCTAAATTTAAAATGGATAATATTGCCCGCCGTTTACAGGAGCTATCAGGGAAAAAAGTGACTAAGGTTGATGATTGTATTGGCGAGGAAGTAAAGAAGGCTACCTCAGAAATGAAAGAGGGAGAGATTGTCCTTTTAGAAAATGTCCGCTTTTATAAGGAAGAGACCTCTAATGACCCGGCTTTTGCCAAACAATTAGCTGAAGTAGCCGATCTTTATGTTAATGATGCTTTTGGTACGGCCCATCGTGCTCATGCATCCACTGCCGGAGTCACAGCATATCTCCGGCCAGCCGCAGCAGGTTTTCTAATTGAGAAAGAGTTAAACATTATGGGGAAGGCAATTAGTGAACCGGACCGGCCGCTGGTTGCTATTTTAGGAGGCGCTAAGGTTGCTGATAAATTAGGGGTAATAACAAACCTTCTGAATAAGGTAGATACCTTAATTATCGGTGGCGGAATGGCTTACACCTTTTTGAAAGCTAAAGGCTTTGAGATTGGTAAATCATTACTGGATGCCGAGAAGATTGATTTTGCTAAAGAGATGATGGCTCAGGCTGAAGCAAAAGGTGTCAAATTACTGCTTCCGGTTGATGTGGTAATAACTGATGATTTTAAGAATCCTACTATGCATAAGACGGTTAATGCGGATCAGATTCCTGCTGATCTGCAGGGTGTGGATATTGGTCCAGAAACGGTTAAGCTATTTTCTTCTGCAATTAAAGAGGCAAAAACTGTTATTTGGAATGGACCGATGGGTGTCTTTGAAATTCCGGAGTTTGCAAAGGGTACCAATGCTGTTGCTAAAGCACTCTCTGAGTCCGATGCGGTTACTATTGTCGGTGGAGGCGATTCGGCAGCTGCAGTTGAACAGTTAGGTTATGCTGAGCAAATGACTCATATTTCTACCGGCGGCGGTGCTTCCTTAGAGTTTTTAGAAGGCAAGTTGTTGCCGGGGGTTGCTGCTCTTACTGATAAAGAATAAGGGGATGGATGAATTGAGATTACCTATTATTGCTGGTAACTGGAAGATGTTTAAAACAGTCGCGGAAGCCAAAACTTTAGTTTCAGGTTTAGCTGAGAAACTGGCTGGAGTAGAAGGAGTAGAGATCGTAGTCTGCCCTCCATTTACAGCACTTTCTTCAGTTGCTGAACTTCTTAAAGATTCTAATATTGCTGTCGGAGCTCAAGATCTCTTCTGGGAAGAAGAGGGGGCTTTTACAGGAGAGGTTTCTCCGGTAATGCTTAAGGAAATCGGGTGTAAGTATGTTATTATTGGGCACTCCGAACGTAGACAGTATTTTGGAGAAACTGATGAGCAAGTCAACAAGAAAGCCAAGGCGGCATTAAAGCATGGGCTAGCTCCAATTATTTGTGTAGGTGAGACTTTGGAGCAGCATGATGCCGGAAAGACTGAAACTTTAGTGGCTTCGCAAGTGGAAAAGGCCTTAGCTGGTATTGAGAAGGGAAATATTACTAAGGTAGTAATTGCTTATGAGCCAATCTGGGCAATTGGAACAGGCCGCTCTTCTACGGGGGAGGATGCCAATCAAGTAGTTGCATTAATCCGGAAGACGATTGCCCGGGACTTTGGGGAGGATCTGGCTGCTAAGGTTAGAATCCAATATGGTGGAAGTGTAAAACCCAATAATATTAAAGAATTTATGTCTCAACCGGAAATTGATGGTGCCCTGGTTGGAGGGGCTAGTTTAAAGGTGGATTCTTTTACTTCTATTATTAGTTACTAAATTAAGAATTACATAATTTAAAGTAACCGGTAGGCCTCTTAGACACAAATTCAAACTTAGCTTGGATGGAGAGATGAAACATGGAACTAAAACAACAGCCGGTTAGTCTGATTATCCTTGATGGTTGGGGTTATAACCCTGATTCTAAGGAGAATGCAATTTATGAAGCAAAGACTCCTTTTCTCGACAAAATCATGGCTGAGAATCCCCATGCTTTAATTAAAACCTCAGGAAAAGCAGTGGGGTTACCTGAAGGGCAAATGGGGACTTCTGAGGTTGGGCACCTTAATATTGGTGCGGGCAGAGTGGTTTACCAAAGTTTAGTAAGAATTAGTAAAGCCTTAGAAGATGGGGAACTTAAGAATAACCCGGTTTTTATAGAGTTAATCGATTATCTTCGGGATACTCATAAACCTCTTCATTTTATGGGCCTGGTTTCTCCGGGTGGAGTCCACAGCCATACTGATCAGCTCTATGGGTTTATACGCTTAGCGGTGGAGATGGGGATTAAAGAAATCTATATCCATGCCTTCCTGGATGGGAGAGATACCCCTCCTGCCAGTGCTAAAGAGTATTTAGAAGAGTTAGAGGCTGAGCTGAAGAAGATTGGTAGTGGAAGGATTGCCTCAGTGATGGGCAGGTATTATGCTATGGATCGGGATAATAGATGGGAGCGGGTTGAGAGAGCTTATGCTGCAATGGTTGATGGCGAGGGAGAGATAGCTTCCAGTGCTCTTGAGGCGGTAACTCTTTCCTATCAAAACGAGGTTACTGATGAGTTTCTCCTGCCAACAGTAGTAAGGGATGGTGAAAAACCGGTAGCTATGATTCAGCCCGGAGATGGAGTGATCTGTTTTAATTTCCGGCCGGATCGGGCCAGAGAGATTACCAGAGCTTTTGTAGATCAAGAATTTTCTGGTTTTACACGAAAAAAAGGCCCCCTTGGGGTGAAGTTTGCATGCCTTACCCAGTATGATGAGACGATTGATGCCCCGGTTATTTTCCCGCCTGAGGTAAGAATGGAGAATATCTTAGGCGAATACTTAAGTAAATTGGGCTTGAAGCAACTCCGGATTGCCGAGACCGAAAAGTATGCACATGTGACTTACTTTTTCAATGGAGGGGAAGAGGTTCCTTTTCCGGGAGAGCAGAGGATACTGGTTCCTTCGCCTCAAGTACCTACTTATGACCTAAAACCGGAGATGAGTGCTTACGAAGTTACCGAGAAGGTCCTAGAAGCAATCGCTTCTGATCAGTTTGATGTAATCATTATGAATTATGCTAATTGTGATATGGTAGGGCATACTGGTTCTAAGGAGGCTGCAATTAAAGCAGTAGAAGCAGTAGATTCCTGTTTGTCCCAGGTGATTCCGGAGATAATAAAGCGGGGTGGTGCAGTGGTTATTACAGCTGATCATGGAAATGCAGAGTTAATGGTTGATCCAGAGACCGGAGAACCTTGTACTGCTCACACTACTTTTCCGGCACCTGTAGTTCTCGTTGGATATCAGGGAACAGGCCAGTTAAAGAACGGGAAGCTAGCTGATTTAGCACCTACGCTTCTTGAACTGTTGGGAGTAGCCAAGCCTGTAGAGATGACAGGGGAATCTTTGATTTATCATGACTAATTAAGCTTTTTGCGTTGTGTCCTTTTTAAAAGGTCCCAACACAATATATAGTGTTGGGCTTGTATTAGGCTATCAATAGATTGTGCAGGGACAGAAAAAATCAATGACAACGCAAAAAGCCCGTTAAAG
>DIPO01000077.1 GCA_002427045.1 Firmicutes bacterium UBA5486 | reverse complement strand
TATTGTGCAGGGACAGAAAAAATCAATGATAACGCAAGAAGCCCGTCTACCAAAAGTTTCAAGACACTATAGTTTTTTAGAAACCTCAAACCAGGCGCCACCTAGTTCTTGAATTTCTAAATCAACCCGTAACCCTTTAGGCATCTTTTCCACATTAATAATTGAACCACTATCAACATCAACTTTCCCCCCCGCTCAACAATGATTGAACATTCAACTGCTTTTGGGAGGTGATTAACAGCAAAGCAAACCCGTGAACCTTTATTCCTTATAAAAATTCCAACTTCAACAGCAGGGTTATTTGAAATAACAGAAGGCTTCACTCCGGAGGCACCCGCTATTAACCTCAATAACTCGCGGGCATCATCATTCATCCTAATTAAAAATGGAAACATCTTATTTAGATGGATATGCCCCGGATAATTCGCGAAATCTACCCCCAGCATAGAGCCTACTCCTACAATCTTACCTTTCTCCAACTGCCAACTAACTACCGCTGGAGAACCAGAATCAAACTCAGCCCAGACTTGACAGAGGGAAGAATTATCAAAAACCGGTATACCGGTTTTTGGACTTTCCACCGGGATAAAGAGTTCTCGCCCAGGCGGTGTTAATTCGGTAGTTGTACGATAATATCGAGGCTTCTTTCCTAAATCTTCTGTTCTAAAAGCAACTGGCAATGGAAAATCTTCCGGCCAATCCTCTACCGCATAATCCACCAGTAGCGTTCCCCCCTGACTTACATATAACCTTAATGCTTCCCCAGTTTCCCGGGGAAGGGCAGAAACCGCAGGGGCTATTACTAATTTATATCCTCTCTCCTGTATAATACCCATTTTTATTTGCTCTTCTGACAAAATATCTACGGGTAAGCCTAATTGGCAAAGACCCATATAGATTAATTGAAGATCTAAGGGATGGAGATCCTTTTGTGTTAAGGCCATGGTAGTATAAGAGTATAATAAAGCGATCCTTGGTTTCTCCCGCTCTAGTTCGGGAAGTCTCTGCAACCAATAATCAAGAAATTTATTAGGCTCTTCCATTTCCCTCCAGAGCTCCAGATCCCCTCCCAGCCACCATACCAAGCCGGAGACTCCATGGATAATGCTAGTATAAACCTGTTCTATCATACTGTTCTTCGGTAATTTCCCCTCAATTACCCAAGGATGAAAAGCTTGTCCATTTCCAGTATATGGGCGGGAAAAGCCCATGGCGCTTCGCATAATATCTTTTATAAACCCATAAATATAGATCTGATATTGCTGATCAAATTCCAAGGGATACATATCTTCATGGCCAAAATCAATTACAGCAGCCATCTTCCAAAAATCATTACCGGTTAATGTTGTTTGCCAAGAACCAGGGTAAAAATCATTACACTCATGTGTTGATAGCACAGGAGCTTTCTTATTCGCTACTTTAATTAACTGACTAAGAAAATCCGGAATCGCCTCAGCATGATTCTCCATAAACTCCACCCATAACAATGGATCCGGTTTCGGCCCCAATGGAAGCTTTAACTCTTCCCACTTTTGGATCGATTCTGCATGATTTTTATTAAAATCTTCTATATTAGTATATTTTATCTGCAGATAATCAAGAAAAGCTTCCCGGCAATATGAGCAGTAACAATTCGGATGCATGGTATCCCCACCCATCTCAGGGGTATCTGTCCGGTAAATAGCTTCATGAACAAAACTCATTAAGAGTTTCCCTGCACTCCGGCACAATAATTCATTATTATGATAAGAACGTAAAAACTCTCTTACTTCATATGTTGCCCATTCTAGGTTTACTGGATGACGGAAACAACCCATATTCCAGTAACGGGGATCAGAAGAAATATTACCATCGCCCATTACAATCCGGACCTCAGGGTGTTCTGTTAGAGAAATAAACTGTCCAATAACTGGTACAAATTTTAAACCTTTCTTCCGTAATAACTCCAGAAAAAGGTCAAAATCCTTTCGTGGTGCGGGGTTGTTTTTCCGAAAATAATCATCAATAAATAACCATAAATGATTCACCCCGCTATTTACTAAGACCTCCAGTTCCTGTTCGGCTTTGATGAGATCTCCGTGGAAAAAATAATATGAGCCAATAAGCGACTTATGATCATCAATAAAAATAGTTCGCATATGATTCAGCCCCTCTTAATCAATTTCTTATACCCAATTAGAAATAGCTAAACCGGTATACTAATTATATTACAAAGACTTAAGTTTTACAATGCTCTTCATAAAGATAATGCATTGTAAATGATCCAATTTTTTAGTAGAAGATTGATTTTGGTGTTATTTCCTAAATTCTTGTCATTACGTAGTAGTTATTCATCTGGTCTTGATTAATAAATCCTACAGGACAGTTGATCGACTTACCCGCCTTTGATCTTAATCACTTTGTGATATTTAGGAAGCCGGTGTGAGCGACTACCTAGAAAATAGCCCTAGTTGATTCACCCGACCTTGATTAAAAAAAACTGGCGTGTACAGCAAAAGTCGGCGTGAACAACCAATTTAAGCACCTCCGATGCTTGTCGACTCACCTGGCTTATATTTTCATCATTTCATGTGCGCGGGCGGTAGCCAGCGTGGGCGACTACTAACAGCATTAAAGAGGTAATTATTCAATTCCCTTATATTAGAGAATTATATAATTACCTAGGGTTTTATTTAGCCAATACAATTTCTTAATTAAAAAACCTTTATGTTAAGTTAAAATAAATCAACATAAAGGTGTAAAATAGCACTTTTTCCTTTTAACCTTACCACTTAAGGCTTAATCTTACTTCTTTTCTCCTGTATAAATTAGAATCGCATCCCTTAAGAATTCAGCCGCACCTGGTTGCACCTTATCATAAAAAGCTGTAAATCTTTGATCCTCCACATACATTTGGGCCAGTCCGGCGTGGGCTTGTTTGTTGTAACTGCCCCAAGCATAACTTAGCCATTGGCGATGCAAATCTGCAGTTTTCTGTGCAAGTTCTCCTGCGGGGTCCCCGGTAGTCATGGCTGCTTTCAAGTTTTCAAGCACACTAGCACTCAATTGCTCCCATTTCTTGTATTCTTCCGCAGTCAGGTCTTTAATTGTTTGATTAGATTCGGCGACCGCTTTCTCACCATATTTCTCCCTGATTTCCTTACCGTACTTTTCCTCGTTCTCCTCAAGCATTCTATATTTGAAGCCTTCAAATTTTTCTTGATCAGTCATCGTTGTTTTTCCCTCCCTTAAAGCTATTGTCCGATCAACATTAGCTATTAATAAATCTAATTGTTTTCTCTTGCCAAGAAGCTTTTTACGATGTTCCCTTAAAGCCTGTAGAGCATCAAAAGACGGTGCGGTTATGATCTGCTTAATCCTTTCCAAACTAACTCCTAGTTCCCGGTAAAAAAGGATCTGCTGCAGTCTATCAACTTCAGCTTGCCCATAAATACGGTACCCCGATGGATTAATCCTTGCCGGTTTAAGAAGATCAATTTCATCATAATACCGGAGTGTTCTGGTACTGATCCCTGCTAAGCGTCCTAATTTTTGCACTGTATATTCCATGCTCTCACCTCCTGACAAGTTCACTATATACCTTTACGTAACGCCAATGTCAATAGCTTTTTAGGAAAACTTTTTGCGTTGTGTCCTTTTTATAAGGTCCCATCACAATATGTAGAGTTGGGCTTGTATTAGGCTATCAATATATTGTGCAGGAGCAGAAAAAATCAATGACAACGCAAAAAAGCCCAGGAGGTTTGTCTTTCATTGTTCAAAACATAATTCAATAATTAATCCACAAAACATCCTTTGGGTAAAAATCTAAATGAAGCGATTTATATAAACGAGGGAATTGCAAAAGGAAATCATATCCAACACTATTTCGTATTAACCCTTTCAAATTCTTTCGTAATCTCTACAGCCGGTTTCTTATCCAATAAACTAAAAATAACAATCGCAATTATTGAACAGATAAACCCCGGTACAATCTCATAAAGTTCAAAGATTCCGCCTTGAAGTTGTTTCCAAATCAAGACAGTAACTCCTCCGGCCACGATTCCCGCGAGTGCTCCATTTCTGGTCATCCTCTTCCAATAAAGCGATAGGAGAACAAGCGGGCCAAAAGTAGCTCCAAATCCTGCCCAGGCGTAAGCCACCAAATCTAAAACTGAACTGTTTTGGTCCAAAGCAATAATAAAAGCTACTATAGAAACCAGTACTACTGATAAACGGCCAACCCAGACCAATTCTTGATCACTAGCCTCTCTACGGAAAAGCACTTTATAAAAGTCTTCGGCTAGTGCTGAAGCAGTTACTAGTAATTGAGAATCAGCCGTACTCATAATTGCCGCCAAAATTGCCGCTAATAATAACCCGGCAACCAATGGATGGAATAAAGAGTTTACCATCTGCATAAAGATAGTTTCTGTAGCAGCCCCCTCTAAAGCATCCGGCATATAAGCACTTCCAACCACTCCTACTAAAACAGCAGCTACTAGTGAAATAACAACCCAGACCATAGCAATTCTAGTTGCTGGTTTAATCTGCTCAGGAGATTTAATTGCCATAAAACGGACAAGAATATGAGGCTGTCCACAATATCCCAATCCCCATGCCAAGGAAGAAATAACCACCATTGCCGAGATCGACTTACCATCCAATGTTGTAAAAAGATTTAACATCTCCGGATTAATAGTTTTAATTCTCTCAACAAATGCACCATATCCACCTACAGCTTTTATGCCCATAATAGGTACAACTGTAATGGCAAAAAACATTAATATCCCTTGAAAAAAGTCAGTCCAACATACTGCCATGAAACCACCTAAGAAAGTATAAATAACAACAACTAAAGCGCCAATCAGTAAAGCTTGAAAATATGTTAGGCCAAAAACTGTACTGAATAATTTCCCACTGGCTACAAACCCGGATGCTGTATAAATCAGAAAAAATATAACAATAAACAGAGCTGAAACCATACGTAGTGCCTTACTTTTATCCCGGAAACGATTTTCAAAGTAATTGGATAAGGTAATTGCATCTCCGGAAATCTGTGTATAATTACGGAGCCGGGTAGCTACAAACTTCCAGTTTAAATAGGTACCTACAGCTAAACCAATCGCAATCCATGCCGCTTCCACTCCAACCACATACGCCAAGCCGGGCAACCCTAGCAGGAGCCATCCACTCATATCAGAAGCCTCGGCACTAAGGGCAACTACCCACTTATTTAATTGCCGGCCTCCCAAAATATAATCAGATAAATCATTAGTTTTAGAATAAAATATTAATCCAATCGCAATCATAAATCCTAAATATAAAATAAACGTGATTAAGATACTAAAGTCAACATTAATCATATATTTCTCCTCCTCGTTATAAGTGTTCCGTTAATTATACCATTTTGCTGTATTATATTGCAATGTTCGGAGGACGAATGATCTTGTTAACTTTTCGTAGTATATGTATTTGGTCATGAATTTATCTTTTTTTATTTTTGTGCGCCTTTCTCACCAACTTGATACTTGTAAATACTTTTTCCATCATATGTGGTAAAATAGAGGCAATCCTCATCATAGTCGTTTCTGCCAAAGGCAATAATATGATTGACAATCTGGGTTTGATTGAGTTTAATTATTTCAGTATCGCCATTCACATCAACTTTTAGCAGGCTTGTCATGCCGTCAATCGAAACATACATATTACCACTTTCAGCAAAAACGATATTTAGGAGAGCACCAAAACCACCTGAATTCTTAATGGGAGTTTGTACTATTACCAGAGGATCGTTGACTGTACCATCCAAATTTAAGGGATATCTTAAAAGCGTTTTTCTGTTAAAGTCAGTAACATATAGGTTTTTATACTCAGGGTCAAACTCTAAAGAGAAAAATGTGAAGTAGCCTTTGGCAAGACCATCAATTAATATGGACTTCTCTTTAAAATCACTGGAATACTTAATAATTTGGTTACCATTTGTTATATAGATATTGTCTTCTTGATCCAGTTCAATTCCACTGACGCCTGAAAACCCAAAAAAGTTTTCATGCACGAGAGTTGATACTCTGCCATCTGGGGTTATTTTTAATATACGATCCTGAGCTGCCGCTAAAATGTTATTATCCTTATCAATAGCCATATCCCAAATTAACGGGCTATTAAAAAAATACGACTTACCTTTGGGAAGAGTATTGCAATCTAAAAATACGCTTACTTTACCATCTGGCGTAACCATATTTAACGCTTGATCTGTAGCTGCAAACATACGGCCCTGGCTGTCAAAAATAATCCCAGCGCCCACATTCCCGTCAACATTGGCAAAGATTTGAGCTGTGGGTGACAGTGTTTCCTCTCCTTCGCTGTGAACTAATGATAGGGGCAGGATTAACCCTAAAATATAAACGCTTGCTAATAAAAATAGTCGTTTTCCCATTTTAATACCATCAGTCCTTTCTTTATTTTATCTTTTACCTGAATCAGTAACTTATAATCTATACCAGGGTAAACACTGTCGCAGGCTATCGCAATTTACCCTAGTATTCTAAGGATGTCACGGAATCAGGATTATTATAAATATACTATTTTTTTGCCGTCAATAATTAACCTTTCTTGCTATCTTTATACGTTAGTGTATAATTTTAGTAGGCAATCAGGATAAAAAAGGAAGGCACCCCAAAAGGTACCTTCCCTGTACATAAATCATCCGTTATAATGTAATTGCTACAAAACATAGAACGGAGTGATTGATTATGTACAGTTTAAGTTTAAACA
>DIPO01000026.1:317-13218 GCA_002427045.1 Firmicutes bacterium UBA5486 | reverse complement strand
AAAAGTTTTATGCAACGCTAGTGTGTTATTATATATTGAAAGAAAAGGGACTGTTATGTCCTTACTATTCACGGGAAGCAAAAAAAATTCCCAAGGGTTTAATTGACAGGGATAAATATTATTGCGGCGCCCGTGTAGTGACGGTTGGTTTTATTTATAATACTAGGAGGCTACGGCCTGAGGAACTCCCTGTAGATTGGAATGATCTGTTGCAGCCCAGATTTAAAGGGGTAATTGCCATGAATAACCCAAATTACTCAGGTACTGCTCTATATACGGTTGCAGGTTTATATCAAAACTCAAAGTATGGATGGAATTATTTTAAGATGTTAAAAGAAAACGGAATCCACCTGGAAAAAAATGCAGTATCGGTAGTAGAGAAAGTCAGTTCCGGCGTTTATGATCTTTGCATTGGGGTTGATTATATTGCTAAGACAATCAAGGATAATGGCGGACCGGTGGAGTTTATCTACCCACGTAGTGGAATTTCGACTATTCCCAGTCCGATTGCGATCTTTAGAAGTACACCCAATATGGACGCGGCTAAAAAACTTTATGATTATATTCTTTCCATTGAAGGACAGCTCATTTTGATGAAAGAGAATGTGATTCCCGTACGTCCGGAGGTAAAGTTGGAAGGGGCGATTAGTATCAAAGAGGCAGTCAATCGTTCGTTACCAGTAGATAATGAGCGTTTAGTCCTGGAAAAAGAGATGATGTTAACCAAGTTTCATGAGATTATGAAATAATAAAAAGAATTATAAATGTAAACGTCTATTTTTTAGTTTAAATAGGAAGTGGAGGTGGTAAAGAGGAGATTTGTATTCTTGGTTGACAGAAAATAAAAAAGAGAGGAAATGGTGTCTAAAATGAGAAAAATAATATTAGTTTTATGTCTGCTTAGTTTATTAGTGGCATCGGTAGTGGTGCAAGGGGCCCCAAAAATGAATGTTATGCTTTATTCTTCTATGAAAGACTCACAGCTTTCTGCGTTGCAGAAAGGTTTTAGTAAGAAGTATCCTAACATTGTCTTTGATTACTATACTGCCGGTACGGGTAAGGTGCTGACCAAACTTACCACCGAACAACAGGCGGGTGGGATTTGTGCTGATCTGATCTGGGTTGGTGACCCAACCAACTATATCGAGTTTAAGAGGCAAGGCCTTTTAATGCAGTATGTTTCTCCGGAAGCAAAGACGATAGCACCTTCATTAAAAGATAAGGATAATTATTTTTGTGGAGCAAGAATCGTTGGTGTAGGTATTGTTTATAATACCAATTTAGTTAAAGGTAATGATATTCCCAAAGACTGGGATGACCTCTTTAACCCGAGATTCAAGAGTTACGTGTGCATGACTGATCCGACTTTTGCAGGGACTACTTTATATGCGGTGGCAGCTCTTACTCAGAGTGAAAAGTATGGTTGGAATTTCATGAAAAAGTTGAAAGCCAATGATATTAAACTGGTTAAAGGTTCGAGTGACGCGGTGAATAAGGTTGGTGCGGGTGAATATGATGTCAGTATCGGGGTGGATTATATTGCTAAAGACAAAGCAAAACAAGGTTCACCTCTTAATTTTGTCTATCCTGCTAGCGGTACACCATTAGTTACCAGCCCAGTTGCAATTGTGAAAGGGACTAAAAATTTAGAAGCAGCAAAGCTGTTGTATGATTACATACTTTCCTTAGAAGGACAACAAGTGTTGGTGGATGCTAATACCACCCCAGTTCGATCGGAAATTGAACTTGATATAGATATTAATACCATTATCAAAAATGTGCTGCCTGTTGATGATGAACGGTTGATTATTGAAAAAGACGAGATGTTGAAGAAATTTGATGAATTAATGAAAAAGTAGCAAACGTTTAGATTATGATGGAAAGGGCATTAATGCCCTTTCCTGCTAGTCTAAAATTAATCGTAAAATAACTTTTGGAAGGAGTTTTCTTATGGCAGAAGTCAGGTTGGATAATGTTAGTATTTCTTACGGCAAAAAAACTGTAATTGAAGACTTCTCCCTTCATGTGGAGGATGGGGAATGTTTTACCCTATTAGGGCCTTCTCCCTGCGGTAAGACGACGGTTCTGAGAGCGATTGCCGGGTTTGAAAAACTGCAGAGCGGGGAAGTCAAACTCGGAGGCAAAACCGTCGCTAGTAAAGATAAGAGGATTTTTCTTCCGCCAGAAAAACGTAATGTTGGAGTGGTTTTTCAAGATTATGCGGTTTGGCCTCATATGACTGTGGCGGAAAACGTTTATTATCCATTGAAAAAGAAGAAAATACCCAAGGAAGAAAGCAAAAAATTGATTGAACTTACTTTAAAACAGGTGAGAATGACGGATTACGCCAAGCGCTTACCCTATCAGCTTTCCGGAGGACAGCAGCAGCGAGTGGCACTAGCTAGGGCGTTAGTGGCCTCCAATGATGTTATTCTTCTTGATGAACCTTTATGTAACCTGGACGCAAATCTTCGTGAAGAGATGCGGTTTGAAATTAAACAGCTGCAAAGAGAGACTGGTAATACTATTATCTATGTGACACACGATCAGGATATTGCACTCGCTATTTCCAACCGGATTGCTGTTATGGATAAAAACGGCAAAATTAGGCAGTTAGGGGAGCCTGAAGAATTGTTCAAAAACCCAGTGGACAGTTTTGTTTATCGGTTTTTAGGGCTCTCGAATTTTATTCCGGTGGAAGTTGTGGATAACAAGTTGTATGTACAAGATGAGTCGGAAAAAATACTGTTTTCCAATACTCTTCCGGCTAGTATTAAAAAGAAGACTTTTTTCGCAGCCTGCCGCCCGATGAATATTCAATTGACTAGGGACGGTAACCTTAAAGGACGGATTAAACAGGTAATGTTCTTGGGTAACATTTATGAATACCGTGTGCAGCTTGGGAAATATGAGATCCGAGTACAACAGGATGCATTTTCCGCTTTTAAAAACGGGGTATTTAACCAAGGAGAAAGTTGTGCGCTACAGATGAATAATCTCCGTTACTATGAGGATGTTGAGGAGGTATCAGCTTGAGAACAAGTAAATTAAGGGGAAAAAATGAACTGAGAAAGCTCGATGGTTTTAAGTTTGACACCGGGCAAATACTTTTGATTATCTCTGTGGCTATTTTGATTGTTACTGTTGCCCTTCCCATGCTGATGATCATCTATAACGTTTTCTTCTATAAATGGTCTTTTGATTGGAAGCTGTTTGCGCAAATGCTAACGGATCCGGATAATCTAATGGCCATGTGGAACACGATCAAAATAGCATTTTTTGTTACTGCGTTAGGGACTCTAGTTGGCCTATTCTTTGCTTGGCTGATTGGGAGAAGCGATATTCCATTAAAAGGGCTAATGAAGTCGCTCTTTGTTGTTCCCTACATGTTTCCACCTTTTATCGGAGCAATGGCTTGGGGTTTGTTATTGTCACCCCGTTCTGGGTATATCAATAAGTTATTTATGTCTTTAACCGGTGGGCGTACCCCTTTGTTTAATATTAATTCATTGGCGGGGATCGTTTTTGTTGAAATCTGTTATTACTTCCCATTTGTTTTTATTCAGGTCTCCAGCGCTTTAGAACGAATGGATCCAACTTTGGAGGAGTCGGCTCGGATTGCTGGTGCTAATCAGATGACAGTCATTAGAAAGATTACGATGCCGTTAGTGGTGCCAGCTATTGCTGCAGGAGCGATGTTAATCTTGATCTCTTCGCTTTCACATTTTGGCGTGCCTGCTATTTTAGGCTTTTCTAGAAACATCTTTACGCTACCGACAAAAATTTACGAGTTAATTTATAGATCGGCGGGGAGTTTTGAAGGAATTAGACGGGGTGCTTCCCTCTCTGTTCTATTGGTCATAGTAGTTGTTCTAGCTTTAGCTTTGCAACGCCGACTCTTACAAGCAGGGCATTATGATATTATCCGTGGTAAGAGCATGCGGCCAATGTTAATTAAATTACGGCGGTTTAAAATTCCAATGCTTGTTATTTGTTTGCTCTTTTTAGGTATTATCGTTGTTCTCCCACTCTTTATCATCTTTGCAGTTGGTTTTCTAAAAGCGTATGGTTTACCGCTAAAACTGGAGAATATGACAGTTGAGAACTTTAAAAACGTGCTTTTTGTTTCAAAGATGGCGCGTGACGCAATTAAAAATAGTTTCTTCCTCTCCATTTCAGCCGGGATTATTACTATGCTGGTTGGAACGATGATCGCTTACGTTATTGTCAAGATTAAACCTAAAGGAAAAGGGATTCTGGAAGTCTTAGGGCTTTTACCGTATTCGATTCCTGGTATTGTACTGGCTGTCGGGGTTATTCTAACGTGGAGCGGTGCTTTACATATTAACCTCTATAATTCCATTTGGATTATTCTTATAGCATATATTGCTAGGTATATGGCTTTTTCTCTGAAATCAGCCTCTGCTTCGCTGGAACAGGTGCATAATTCATTAGAAGAAGCTTCACGCTCCTGTGGTGCCAGTCACTTTGAGTCCCTACTGGATGTAACGATGCCATTAATTCGTCCGGGGATGGTAGCTGGTTTCTTCCTTATCTTTCTTCCGTCCATGCGTGAATTAACTACTTCACTTTTGCTATATGGACCTTTTACTCGCACTCTAGGCGTGGCTATTTACTCAATTAATGAGGAAGGCAATACGGTACAGGCTTGTGCTTTGGCTGGGGTGACGATTCTCATTATTATTGCGGGTGAATTCATTCTTAGACTCATAACCCGGGAAAGGAAGGGGAGATAAGATGGATCATGTTATCTTAAAAAATGTCACTAAAACATTTGTAACTAAGGCTTTTGGTAAAGTTACTGCCGTAAATAATGTTAACCTTAATATCAAAGAAGGAGAATGCTTCTCTTTTCTGGGCCCTTCTGGGTGCGGTAAGACTACTACTTTAAGATTAATAGCCGGGTTTGAGGATCTTTCTTCCGGGGAAATTTGGTTGGGGGATCAACCAGTTTCGATTAAGAATAAAAATTTCTACCTTCCGCCGGAGAAGAGGGGCTTGGGCATGGTTTTTCAGGCTTTTGCCGTCTGGCCGCATTTGAACGTTTTTGAAAATGTTGCTTTTCCGTTGCGTATTTTGAAGAAAGAAAAGTCAGTGGTGTTAGACAAAGTAAAGCAAGCTCTAAAACATACAAACTTATCCGGCTTGGAAGAGAAATTTCCTGCGGAATTATCCGGTGGACAGCAGCAAAGGATCGCATTGGCCAGGGCCATTGTTACAAATCCTAAGGTTTTATTGCTGGATGAACCATTATCTAATCTTGATCCTAAACTACGGGAGATTATGCGGTTCGAGATTAAGGATTTGCAAAAAAAGTTCAATTTTACCATCGTTTATGTTACTCACGATCAAACGGAGGCGATGGCGCTATCTGACCGGATGTTAGTGATGGATATGGGGGTTATTCAGCAGATCGATACTCCGACAAATATGTATAACAACCCACGGAATAAATTTGTTTATGGCTTTTTGGGACTTTCTAACTTCCTTAAGGTAAATCTCTCGGATGGTAAAGTATATCCGGTCGGTTCTGACGGCGTAAGTATTGATTGTACGATCCCGGTGGATTTCTCTGAGGATCAAGCAATCCTTGCTTCTAGGCCCAATGAAATTGATTTGCTACCGGAAGGGGGCTACCCTGCTAGAATTAAAAGCCGACTCTTCCTTAGTGATTATATAGAATACCGGGTGGATGTCGGACAGACCGAAATTCGGATTCAAAGTTATGAGGATAAAGGGTTTAAAGACGGGGATCTTTGTGGGGTTAAGTTTAATCGACTTAAATGGTACTCGGCAAAAGAAGAGATCTCAGAGGCGGAAAGAGAACGGAGAAAGGTTATTTAATACACAGGTGGTTACAACAATAACTGCGGAACGCAGAAATTAGAAAAGATAAACCCGGCTATAGCCGGGTTTATCTTATTTACTTTTGAATCATTAGTTTTTGTCCGGGGAAAATCAGATCTGGATTAGTTAATTCTTCGGGGTTAAGTTTGATAATTTCATAAATATTTGTCCCATGATTCATGGCGATTCTCCAGAGGACATCACCCTTCTTAACGATATAGACTACCATTTTACTGGAATCAACAACTTTGATTCTTCCTTCAGTTTTTGGAGCAATCATACCTTTGGACTTGATATATTCGGCTAATACCTCATCTAAGCCACCAAGTTCACCGGCATTTTTAGCGGGAGCAAACCATGTATACCCGTCACCGCCACTAGCCATAAAGTCGTTAGTGGCTACTGTATATCTCTGATTGGAGATGAGGGCTCTGCCGCCAATTTTTACATCTGTGATTCTTTGACCAAGTGGTTTAGCTACATCAATGGTATAAGATAATCCACTAACATGTGGGAATGAACCATTAGCTTCAGGATATTTGGAAGTGCCATGCTCCAGACAGGAAATGATCTCGGAGCCTTTAAGTTCCTTAACTACTACAGTGTTCCCAAAAGGAAGTACTTCCAATACCTCTTCGATAGTAATCTCTCCAATGTCAATAGAAGCTCTAATTCCACCGCCGTTGGTTAGAGCAATATCAGCTCCGGAGAGAATCCGCATGGCATCGGTTAAAAGGTTGCCAAGATTGGTCTCTCCTGTTCTGACAAATTGTCTTTCGCCTAAAAGTTCAACAGTAGTGCTACCGATAACGGTCTTTAAAATGCTTCCTTGACTTTTATTTTCATCGGCAATCAATTGAGTAATTTTGGAATCTCCAACAGTATCAGCAGCATCTTCTTTAGAGATGAGTGAGGCCTTCATTTTTATACCCTCTGAGGCAAAGTTAATATCAACCCGCCCTAAATACTTGATGTAATCTTCTGCTTGTACGATTAAGGTTGATCCTATCATTTTACCTTCGGTTAGTTCGGTGTGGCTATGGCCGTCGATGATTAAGTTAATACCGGAGACTTCTTTGGCCAGTTGTTCACTGGTAAATTCACTACCGGCATCAAGACCTAAATGGGTAAGAGCAATAATGAAATCAACTTGGTTTTTTAATTCGTTCACTATTCCGGTGGCAGCATTGCTTGGATTGATGAAGTCTAATCCTTTAGTATTATCAGGGTGAGATTTGTATAGCGTTTCGGGAGTGGCTAGCCCAAAAATAGCTATTTTTTTACCGCCAATTTCTTTAATGATGTAGGGTTGAAACAGAAATTCCCCATCTTTTTTTATATTTGCACAAATGATGGGGAAATTGGCTGTTTGTTCAGCTAGTTCTATTAACCGAGAATACCCATAATTAAAATCATGGTTTCCTGGAACCATGGCATCATAACCGATGGTGTTCATAAGTTTGATTATACTTTCACCCTTCACCAGGTTAGCAAAGGTTTTACCATGGATGGTGTCACCGGCATCCAAAAGTAAGAGATTGGGGTTTTTGGCTTTGATATCCTTAACCAAAGTTGATAGTTTTGGCAATCCCATACCGTCTCCCTCATCGATCCGGCTGTGCATATCATTGGTATGTAAGATGGTAATGGTTACCGGGTTAGACGAAGCATTGACAGTCAGCACAGATAAGAAGATCATGAGAAATAAAGTTATCAGGGACAATTTACGAAGAGTTCTTTTCATTAAGAAAGCCTCCTTTAATAAAATATGTTATTAATATAATACAATTTTAAAACGGAAAAACCTTCCTAATTGTCTATTAAAGGAGTGCCTTTGCAAAATTATACAATTCCTTAAAATAAAAGGTTAAATATAATTCAATGGATTTTTTGTTCTACCATTTTTAATTACTTCAAAATGAAGATGCGGTCCGGTGCTATTACCGGTAGAACCGACTGCTCCGATTCTTTCCCCCGTTTTAACTCTTTGTCCGACTCGTACATAGATCCTTGATAAATGGGCGTATCTAGTTTTTAAACCATTACCATGGTCAACCAAAATGCAATTACCGTATCCCCCGTTCCAACCCGCTTCTACAACCCTGCCGTCAGTGTAGGCATATACTCTATTACCATGAGTCGCTGCTATGTCTATACCATCATGAAAACGTCTCTGCCCAGTGATCGGGTGAATCCGGTAACCGTAATAACTGGAGATCCTTTTACCACTAACTACTCCATAATTTATTCTACCGCCCCTTGAAACCGTTGTCTTGGTACCGATTTGTACTATGGCTTGAACCGGCTCTTTAAGAGTCACTTCATTTTTCACATTCAAAGAACTCTGATAACCATTAAGCAGTGAAATGTGATAAATAACTTCCTTTTGGCCTTCGATCCCTTCTTTAATGATTCTTTTCTGGTTTTTATAAAGGTTGTTATTTTTTTTGTATTCTACTTTAAAAGGGATCGGTTCAACAACTGTGTTTTCTAACTCGATGATTACGTCTAAGACGGGGTTTAATGGTTTAACAACTAGTTTATCGCCAGGAAAAATTTTATCCGGATCAATAGCAGGGTTTAATATTTCTAATTCCGCGACGGTCAAATTATTTGCTTTAGAAAGGTTCCAAAAATTATCCCCGCTTTTAATTTCAATTTCTACTAAGTCTTCTTCAATAGCGTAGATTTTTTCTTTGGCTACTTCCAAAGAATCTATTTCTTCCGGCCGGACTTCTACTTCTACTATTTCGATTTCTTGTAAAAAAGCTATCTTTTTTATCTGTGCATTCTCATCAATGCTATTAAGGTATTCTTTTTGATACTCCCGTAAGATCTTAACTAAAGCATTTTGATCGGAAACAGTAAACCATTTTTCACCATCTACGATAAATTGATATGCTTGCTCTCTTTTCAGGGCATTGGCAAGACTTATTAAGCTGGGTAAAGCCGCTAAAACAAAGATTATGGTTATAATCAGAGCTATAATCCTTTTTTTTGTCAATGCTGTCACGCACCTTCTGCCATTATAAATAAGTGTAACTTTAAAATTGATGTGTAATGTATTTGTATTTAATCAACTTGTTTCTGTTTTAAGATATTCTATAAATAACAAGTACATTACTAGAATTTGGATTTTAGGGAATTACAACCTTGTGGATAAATTTCAAGAAATTCCTTTATCTCTGATGCTATACCTGATAAAAAGTATAGTTTTTTTAGTAATCTATAGATTCAATGATCCAAAGCCTGGGAAATGAAAATAAACAGTCTAAATTAATTCTAACATAAATTTGTCTCTAAGTTTGTGGAAAAATATTGATTTTGCTTAATATAAGGGGTTGCATAATGGAATATTAAAATTTAACAACAATATATTGCTCGTCTATAAAATAGTTCGAAAAAAGGAGAGAATTTGTAGGATATAATGTTGCCAAAGCAAAAAAACTGTTGGCCGAAGCCGGATATCCAGGCGGAAAAGGGATGCCGCAATTGAAGTTTTATGTTACCGGTAATATACCGGAGGTGGAGTATGTTGTTGATCAGTGGAAGAAGAATTCAGGCTCAAGTAATTGCCCTCTTAGTTGAGCTTCACGAAAAATTAGAGTAGCCTAATTAAAGTTCAAGTAATTCCTTCAAATAAGAGAAAGATGTTATAATAATTATCAGGTGATAAAATGAAAGATATTTATTTTTCCAATGAAATGTATACAATGGATTTAAATGTTTATCATTGTGGAATCGAAGCCTGTCACCCAGGGCATTCTTTTGGCCCAGCAGTGCGCGATCATTATCTTATTCATTATATTCTTGATGGAAAAGGTTTTTTTCAGGTTAATAAGCAGCGCTTTTTCCTCCAAAAAGGACAGGGGTTTCTAATTTATCCGGAGATTGTTACCTATTATGAAGCTGATTGCGATGAACCATGGCATTATGCTTGGGTAGGGTTTAATGGTTTGAAAGCCGAAAACTATCTAAAGGTGGCCGGGCTTTCGCAAGAAGAACCAATCTTCACCAACCAGAGTGGGAATAGAATTGAAGAATACCTGGTGGCTATGGTGAAAACCGCAAAAGAACATAATAAAGAGTTACATTATGAAAAAACCCTGTATTTGCAAGGTTTACTGTACATGTTTGTCTCAGAATTGATTAAAAATGCTGTATCCGAACGCGGTTATTCGCCCAACATCGATTTGCAGGATGTATACATCCTGCAAGCGCTTGATTTTATTAAGATGAATTATTCGCGCAAAATAAACATCACCATGATTGCCCAGAGTCTTGGATTGAATCGAAGTTACTTTTCAGTTCTATTCAAAAAAAAGCTTAAGATTTCGCCTCAAGATTATTTACTCTGTTTTCGAGTGGAAAGGGCCTGTGAACTGCTGAAAAACCCTATTCTTTCTATAGGGGATGTTGCCAGATCTGTTGGTTATGATGATCCCTTGGCTTTTTCTAAAATGTTCAAAAAAACAAAAGGGCTATCTCCTAGCGAGTACCGGAAAAACTACATTGAGAGTCACCTATAAAACCATGAATCGGATTCTATTATTTTTAATAAAAAGAAAGGTTTCTTCTATTGAAAGAAACCTCGATAATAATTTAAAAAGTTAAATCAAGGTATTAGATAATAATTCCCTAATAAACAAAGATAATAGTTTATGAAAAATGTTTAAACTGAGGTAACCATTCTCTATTTACTTGAAACATCTCATCAACCATTGATTTAATTTCAGCCAGGCTTAATACTGCTGAGGTTAAGGGGTCGAAGCAGATCGCATGAAAGACTTTTCTGGGGTCTCCGGTTAGTGCGGCTTCAACCGCTAATTCCTCGCATTGTGCGTTAATGTTATTTAAGATCGCGAGCTGTTCAGGAAGGGGGCCAACATGGATTGGATCCAGACCCCGCTTGGAAGCGATAACTGGTACCTCTACGCAGCAACCCTCAGGTAGATTATCAATTAATCCGAAATTTCGTACATTTCCATTAAACTCAAATGTAGTCCCATCCCCAAAGACAGCATTGAAGATACTGGAAGCATATTCATGCCCCCGGCATAGATCAACCTTTTCTTCGTTTAACCAGGCTTTGATCTCATCCTTCCATTTGTTTTCCATTCTTAAATACTCGTTTAAAATATAACCGTAGTGACCCGGGTTCCATCCTGTCCCATCAGTACAGTATTTTTCAATTAGATCTGGCCGCTTGCGGAACCAGGCATTATACTCAGAATTATGGCCGCTTGATTCAGTTACATAATAATCTAGATGCAGGAACATCTCGTTACGGACTTGTTCCTCATTATAAATTTCTGGTTTATTGATAGCTTTTCTAATTAAGGGGTAAGCATCTTTACCATTCCATTTATACTCTAGATACCAGGCTTGATGATTGATACCCGCACATAAATAAGTAATCTCCTGCATTGGAGCGCCGATCCACTGAGCTAGCATATGCGCAGTTCCTTGTACACTATGGCAGAGACCAGTAACAGTGACTTTAGTTTCTCCTTGCATTGCCCGGCAGAGCATGGCCATAGGATTGGTATAATTTAGAAAAATGGCCTCTGGACAATACCTTTCAATATCCCGGCAAATATCAAGCATAACAGGGATGGTTCTTAAAGCCCGAAAGATACCGGCTGGCCCCCGGGTGTCTCCTACATTAATATCTACCCCGTACTTTTTAGGGATTTCAACATCATGGCGCCAAATATTTACTCCGCCAGCCAGGATAGTGCAGACGACCCCATCAGCACCTTTAAGGGCTTCAACCCGATCGGTAGTGGCGATTACCTTAGCAGGGTAATTTCCGGCCGCAACAATTTTGTCTACAGCTTGTTTACTATATGAAAGCCGTTCTTCATCAATATCCATCAGTGCCAATGTACAGTCAGACAGGGCAGGAAATGAAAGAATGTCCCTTACAAGATTTCTTGTGAAACCAAAACTACCTGCTCCAATAAAGGCGATTTTTTTCATAATAAATCACAACCTCCTTAAAATAATCATCTGGGGAAATTATATAACTCATATTTCGTACCCTCTAAGCAAAAGTAAAGCTAAATTTGTTTCCCAGAATTTTGTTGATCGATTAAAACCCAATTAAATTAAGAGGGTGCAAAAAGTGAGATATAATCCCTTAACTTTTTAGCTTTATTTACTAGATTCTTTAATCTATGATTATCTTAAGAATAATTGAAGGCTTATGTAAATGGCAGAATGCTAACTAAATATGGAATAATGTTGTATTAACTTATCATCTTTAAGTTGGTTTCAATAACATTTCGGACTTTTGTTGCTAACTCCTTGGTAGTGATTTGCTCTTTGGGAAAAACCGGCGGGGCAATAATTAATTCTACTTTAGCGGGACGGATAATAAAACCTTGGTTTTCCATTAGTTTATAGGAACCGTTAATTGATATAGGAATAATAGGGACTTGAGCTTCCAATGCTAGTTTAAAACTACCTGGTTTAAAGCGGCCCAATTGACTATTTTTACTGCGGCTGCCTTCAGGGAAGATTACTAAGGATTGTCCGGATTTAAGCACTTCGGTACCCTGCTGAATGACGCTCAGAGATTGTCTAAGATTATTACGTTGTATAAAGACACACTTCATAAGAGTCATCCAGGAGTAAATGAGGGGAATTTTTTTTATTTCCGCCTTAGCAATAAAGGCCTTAGGTTTATCAATAAATCCAAGAAGAATAGGAATATCAAAATTTCCTTGATGATTACTGACAAACAGCACTGGACCGGAAGAAGGAACATTTTCTATTCCGCTGACCGAGATCTCCCCGCCAGCTAATTTAATCAGAGAACGGGCCCATCTTCCAACTTTATTAAAGAGAATGAAATTAAGTTTTGCCTCATATCCCTTCCGGGAAAGGTATTTAAGGCGAAGCAAATCTGGTAGTAAAAAAAGCAAATAAAACCAAAAATAGATAAACCAAATAACGGTACGTAACATTAATAAAACACCTCTTATTTCAATTAGAATAAGTCTATTTTGATAGGGCTTTTTGCGTTGTC
>DIPO01000026.1:0-121 GCA_002427045.1 Firmicutes bacterium UBA5486 | reverse complement strand
AAGGACACAACGCAAAAAGCTTGGATAACATTTATAAATTCGCTTAAATGCAAAGATCACCTGCTTAGGCTTGATTTAAGATGGCGATGGAAGGTTTGTTAATTGAGGGAATTGCATAATT
>DIPO01000049.1 GCA_002427045.1 Firmicutes bacterium UBA5486 | reverse complement strand
AACGTCCGCGGGTTTGCGACGCCAAGACCCTTAGTGCGACCGCACTTAGGGTCGCAGGTGTGGTGCGAATTCTTCATGATTCGACTCACAGATTTGTCATCGTGATTTTTACTTTCCGCACCCTTGTGCAAACCCTGCTGTTCTCTGATGTCGCATGCCCCACAAACAAGAGCAGCACGGATGCTGCGATCCCTAACGAATCCTTTGTGCAATAACATTCCATTTTGTATATGAAAATGGGTTTGTTCTATAAAACTCATTCTCTGTTTCTATATATGTATTAACTTGCTCCGACAAACATAATAACTTCCAATCCTTAAAAAGTTCTCTTACTCCTTTTTCGTCAAAATAATGGTGTGGCACACCTGCTTCATCTCCATCATCACGTATAAAGGTATTTGTTTCAATTTTAATTCCTTTGTTATAGCTACCAGATTTTGTTGAAAGCAAATTAACTAAAAATAGCCCTTTTTCTTCTAAACAAGCATGTATTATGTTTACCGACTTCTTAATATTCTCTATTGTGTTATGATGTATAGCATCCCAGGAAAAAACTCCATGAAATTTAACTTTCTGAAACGGTCTTTCTGTCATATCAGATATTTTTAAATGTGCCTGTAAATTACTCTCCCGCAATTTTTTTTTTGTAATTTCTATGCCATTTTCTGAGACATCACTTCCGTAAGTATCATATCCTAGCGATGACAATAATATTGTGTGTCTTCCCGCTCCACAACAAAAATCCCAGAGCTTTAGTTTTTCACCTGGAAAAATACCTTCAGCCTTTTTTGCAAATTTATAAATCTCCGGTTGAGGCAATACAGCAATATTCTTTTCATCTAAGAACAATTCGTTCCATGTAGCCATATTAATGTCCTTTCAATAGGTTTTTAATCGATCTTTTAACCGCCCCACGGATGGGGCGGACTTTGCATGCGATTTCAGAGAACTAAAACATTCGCGACACTTCGCTTATTATACTAATTTAGGTGTATTACCGACTGTCGGTAATACTTCTAAAACAAGATAGTTCGCGTCGGGTGTCGCTAATTTCCCCTTTCTTCTTTACTTTTAAAGGCAATTAAATCAAGCGGACTTACAATGTTTTGTATGCTTTTTTGTGTTACATGGGTATATATTTCTGTAGTCTTGGAATTAGCATGGCCCAATAACTCCTGTATGTACCTTAAATCTACTCCTCCTTCTAGCAAATGAGTAGCAAATGAATGTCGTAGACTGTGAACTGATACATTTTTCTTTATCCCTGCTTTTATCTTTGCATTTCCAAATATTCTTTGGACTGTCCTTTCAGTAATATACTCCCTTGGGTTCTCTCCAGGAAATAGCCATGTGTCAGGTCTATACTTTCTTGCATAATTTCTTAATTCGGTCAAGGCTATTTCAGATAAAGTAGTATATCGGTCCTTTTTTCCTTTACCCTGTACAATATGGATTAACATTCTTTCAGAGTCAATATCATTGACTTTTAGCTTAACTACTTCACTTACTCTTAAACCTGCAGAATATATTGTAAATAATATTGCACGATGCTTTTTATTATCTAATGCATTCAAAATCTTTAAAACTTCACTTTGGCTAAGGACTTCAGGTAGTTTTCTTTCTGTTTTGGGTCGTTTAATTGTAATATCAATATCACTGCTGATAACATTTTTTAATGTAAATTTGATTGCACTTACTGCTTGATTTACATATGAGTGGGAGTAATCTTTGCTTTCAAGCAAATTCAATAAATATTTTTCTATAAGTTCCTTTGAAAAAGGAGCCATCTTATTCTGGTAGTATTCTAAATACCGGCATATATGCCCAGAATATGCTTTTATTGTTTTTTTGCTAAAACCTCCCAGCACTAATTCTATTTCCAGTTTTCTAATTAGCTCCTCATTTTGTAATAGTTTTTTTGAGGCTCCTTGGCACTCTCTAAAATCAATAATTCTAGTGTTCGAAAACAACTCGTATAATTCGTCTACAGTCTTTTGATTATCCGGTAAAACCCACTTTTTCTCTCTAGGATTCCACTTTCTGCCTTTAATAGTTCTTAGTTTCCTTACAATTTCTTCATTGTAATCGAAAGATACTAGTAAATGCCCCGGCTGTCCTCTTTCCAGCTTTATAGACATAGGCATCACTTCCAACACTTTATACCTAAAATATTACCATACTTTTTTGGTTTTTTCTACATATTATGATAAAAATATGATTATTCTGTGATTTTTAAGTAAAAGCCGGTCTAAATTACTTATATTAAAGGAAGGATCCACAAGCGGACAGTTTAGTATGAATTACCTAAGCAATTCATACTAAACTTCTGCTGATCCTTCCCGAAGCAAGAATTACAAAGAACACAGTAACTTCAAGCGCTCTTATTGCTTTTTATTATTTTTGCTTACCTGCTTACGAGCATTAAGGGAACCCATCATCTCAATTATTTTCATTTTTTCTGCTTGAGCGGCTGTCATTGCGTTTTTACGCTCTGCATATTTCATCTCTTGTTGCAGTTTTTTATAGTTTTCAAAGCGCTTAAGGGACAAGATTCCATCTTCAATAGCTTTCTTTACAGCGCACTTTGGTTCGGATTCGTGACAGCAATCCCTGAAATGGCATTGTTCAGCAAGCTCCTCAATATCAGCAAAAGATTTCGATAAATCAGCGCTGGCAAGTTGAAGTTCTCTCATGCCCGGAGTATCTAGAACTACTCTGCCACCTGGCAAAACAAGCAGCTGCCGATGAGTCGTGGTATGCCTACCTTTGTCATCATCAGCTCTGATCTCCTTTGTCATAAGCATTTCCTTACCCAGGAGTTTATTGATTAGAGTAGATTTACCCACACCTGATGAACCAATAAAAGCAACGGTTTTTCCTTTATGTAAATATTTTATTATGTCAGTAAAACCATCATTACTTACACTTGAGGTTACAACAACATCCACACCCAAAGCAATTGATTTTATCTCCGCAAGTTTTGCGCTCACATCATCGCATAAATCCGCCTTAGTCAGTACAATAACGGGTGTTGCCATACTCTCCCAAACAATTGAGAGATACCGTTCAATTCGCCGCAGGTTATAGTCATTGTTAAGCGACATGCAGATGAACACTGTATCAATGTTTGCGGCAATAATTTGACTTTCGTATCCCGTCCCCGCCGCCTTTCGTTCCAAACAGCTTTTCCTAGTAAGAAGATGATGAATGATTGCATTACCGCTTTTGCTGTCCGCCCGGTCAACCATTACCCAATCACCAACAGCCGGGTAATCTGCCGGAGAAGATGCCAAAAAACTTAGTTTTCCTAACACCTCAGCTGGTATCTCCCCATTTTCCGTAATAACTTTGTAGATCTCCTTATGCTGTGCCGATACTCTCGCCAGATAGAGATTTTCTTTGTAGCTTGTAGCTTCCTGAATAAATCGCTCAGATAGGCCTATATCGTATAAATCTACTTTATTCATTTTTTAGTTCGTACCCCCACTTTTAGTAGTATATGGTAAGGGGAGGCTCTTGTGTTAACCTTCCTTCACTTGTTTAATAGATTCTTTGATAGGAATAAACTAACAATACTATTTATTAATAATGGCAAATGAATGATTCCCATCCACCAAAATTCGGTGTTCAATACAAACCACGTTAACATATTAATTATTCCAAATAAAAGACCAACAAAAGAGGTTATTCTTAGCGTTACTTTATTAACCCTTGGATAATATAGCAATAGAACTCCTAAAATAAATGGTGTTACCATGCAATAGGTTAAACCTGCTTCGTTCAGAAGTAGATCTTTTACTGAAAAATACAGCTTCCCATTTTGTGCTGGCATCCAAAAAGCAAAAAAAGAAAGCATAAGTAAGATTATATTCCACCACTGTACTCTGGGCTTGCTAAAATCATTTTGGCAAGCTCTTATTTCATAAATCCAAGATAAAATGACCATTACCATTACTATGATATTACCTAGTAAGATTGCAGACCCATACCTCGTATCAGTTGAAATATTCTGAAAAAATGCAATCAAGACTGAGATAATGCTAACTATTATGGCAAAGGATTTTCTAAACTGATTCTTCCAAAGCAATGGTCCGATAAATAAAAGCAATAATACCATCTTGGCAACAGGAAAAAGTAATTTTATTTTGTAAATCAAGGGGTTCTGTAAAACTTCTTGAACAACTAAAGGTGCTTGTTCTGGAGAAACCGGGTGTTGAACAATTGAAGGCATAAAAAGTAAAAATACTAAAATAAGATAAAACCACGATTTCTTAATCAGCTTTTCTAACATTTACATCCCTCTTTATATAATTTAAGTGCATAATTACCTAAACAAATTTTTAGCCACAATATGAAGTGTTTATCTTTTATTCGAGGGAATTGTCTAATTTCCAAAGATACTGCTTCAAAAATATAAAGACAATTAAATAACAGAAAATAGACAAATCCTAATAAAGCTAAACGTATCAACATTAACTGGAACTAATATTCCTTTATAAAAAGTAAACACCATCTATTGAATCAGCCCTAACGCTTTCATCTGTGCTTGAATCAGCTCAGCCATTTTACGTGCACCTGCTTTGGTAAAATGCGTATAATCACTAGCGCCTTTCTTAATAGTCGCTCATGCTGGCTACTGGCCGCATACATGAAATGTAGCACCTCCAGTACTATTTTACTTTTGAATTCGGCTGAAATAAGATTTCTCTTTTTCATGCTTTCATTATAACTTATTTTTTTAATTTTGTACCTCACTTTATGGGTTCATTATTCACTGCACTCCGGGCTTGCTAAAATCATTTTGGCAAGCCCTTATTTCATAAATCCAAGATAAAATGACCATTGCCATTACTATCTACTTTATATTAAACCCCTTGTTCCAGTATTTGTTTTTACGACGTGCTCCAAATATAACAATAATAAATATGTTTTCTGCTTTAGGATATTTTTTCCTGCATATATATGTGCTTTTTGCTAAAAAGAAGGGTTTTATTCTCTAAAGCACTGGATTACTTGGTTTTTTCTTTTTCCCCTAAAGAAATATTATTAGAATCCGATCTTATAAATAAAGGAATATCACAAAAGATTGCGAAATATATAATAAAATTGGATTTAAAAAAGGAGGGTTAACATGCCCCCCACTCTTTATGCAGCGGTTAAAATAGTACCTAAGAAAAAACGTCTCCCCAAAGAGTTTTCCCATGAGGAAACCCTTGATTCTATCGTTTCTCTCTTAAACAGCTATTTTCAGCCCTTTTTAGCAGCAAAATTTATTGTGGAAAAATCGGAAGTTAAAGGCCTACTCAATGTCCAAGAAGCACCACGGATTCTTCAGATTATTCAACTGGTTGATTTAGAGATGTATCCTATACGCTTCTACTATGCTTTAGGGGTTGGCAATATCAACCGGAAAATTGAGGAGGAAGCAACAGAAAGAGGTGGTCCGGCCTGGACCGGAGTAAACAGGGCACTCAAGGAGGCTATAAACAGCGGAGGAAGAGATGTTTGCTTAAGATTGCCTTCTCCTTTTCTCACTCGGACTGTAAATACTCTCTTCTCTATTGAAAGCGATTTACGGAATAATTGGAGTGATGCTCACCGGGAAGCAATCAAACTCGCCCGCCATGGTAGAACCCAAGTGGAAATCGCAGAACTCCTGGGCATCACACAGGCTGCTATCAGCCAAAGGTTAAAACACGCCCGCTGGGAACGATACCAGCAAGTCTGTGCTACCATCTCTGAACTACTTACCCAAGCTAGATGGAAAATGTTACTACCCTGGGATTTAAAAGGCAGCCAAAAGAAATAAAAACAGAGGAAAGGTATCTTTTAATTCTCTTCAGTCCCAGTTTCAGTTCTTCGCTCTATTACCCTGTAAAGAAGTTTTTGCGGCAACTCTGATACCACCCTGGATAACTCTTCTATAGTAAGCCCTGCTCCGAGTCCTATTTGCTCAACAAATTCCAGAGTATGCAAATCTCCGGGTTGATGCGTATCAGAGTTAATTAATAGCTCTGCTCCGGCTTTTCTGGCCAAACTAACAACATGGCCATTAGTTAAGGAATGCCCTCTCCGTGAGGTTATCTCAAGAAAAACTCCATTTCGAGCAGCTATTTTAGCTTCTTCCAAAGTAATTAATCCGGGATGGGCCAAAATATCAACTTCCGGACAATTAACCGCCGCTCGATTGGTTCCGGGTTCTACTGGTTCAACTATGGTTTCTCCATGAACTACCACGAGCTCGGCCCCATCAGCTCTAGCGCGTTTAGCCAAGAGCGCTACTGAACCCGCTGGGACATGGGTTAATTCCACACCAGCAATCGCTTTAATCCCCCAATACTTCTCCGCCAGACGGCAATCCGCTTTTACCTCTTGAATTACTCGTTCCATAGTCGAAATTGAAACATGATCTGTTAAGGCAATTTGTTTATATCCATTTACTTTAGCGGATCTGATCAGCTCAATAGGAGAAAGCACTCCATCACTTAAAAAGGTATGTGTATGAAAATCAGATATCTCTTTCTTCATCTAAAGCTCTCCATTCACTTTTTTATTTAAATCTTCTCCGAAGAGAATAACTATCCTTTTGAAATTCATTAATAAATTAAGGATTTACAAAGGCATTTCCCTGATTGGTCAAATACACACTCAAGGCAATTATGCAATTCCCTCAACCATATAATTTCCACTGGTAACAGCTTATTTAGTATGGACATTCCTCAGCTAGTAATATCTAACAATATATTTTGATTAAAGGGGTCTCTTTGGAACAATAAAAAACCCCGGGTATTACCGGGATAATCTTACCGAACCCATTCTCTCCCAACGACAGGAAACCGCTAAAATAAAATAAATATTTAAATTCTTACAAGAGTTTCAAGATAAATCAATATAAGAATTATTTTCTACTTGTCCGGGAAGTTCTACTAATATTACATCAATACCGATCTTCTTAATTTTATGCCAAGGAATAACGATCTCGTCAGTTTTCCCTAATAGCCAACGGAACCTTCCATGTGCAGGTACAACAATCGCAGTTATCCTCCCAGTCGCCGGATCAATCTCAAGATCACTAGTAAAGCCCAGCTTTTTGCCATCCAGAATATTTATAATCTCCCGCTCTCTTAATTCTGAAGTTTTAGCCAGCACCATAGACCCTCCCATCACTCAATATTATATGCCGGAAGCACGAGAGGGTGTCATAATTAAAATAATTACCTATTTTACCGGGAAAGCAGATAAAAAATCCGTTCATCTTTCACGGTAGGAGAAGTAAGGGTAAAAGCTTTAAGGGCCTTAACCTCACTAAATCCCGCTTTTTTCGCCAAGTAAGAAAACTCATCAGGCTCGTATAACCTCTGCCAATGTACTTCTTTAAAATGACGAAATAATTCTCCCTTTTGGCGGTGGAAAAAATCGACCTCCATCCGGCAGAGTTTTGATTGAGAATCAAAAGAATTAGACCAGATATAAGCGGAATTTTCAAATACAGCAGAATAAGTATTATCCCCTAATATCTCGTTGAATTTATAAGCAGAATTTAGATCAGCAATAAAAATGCCTCCTGGCATCAGGTGTTCATATACCCGCTCTAAGGTTGCTTGGAGATGACTGGGAGAAAGGATATAGTTCAAGCTATCACAGAGACAGGTAACCAGAGGAAATTTTCCCCCTACTGAAAACATCGTAATATCCTGTTCAAAAAGCCTAACATCGGCTCCTGCTTCATTAAGCTTTTCATTAGCAATCGCTAACATAGAGAGAGATTGATCAATACCAGTAGCCTGCCAACCCTTTTCCCTCATACAAGCCAGAAAGCTCCCTGTTCCACAGGCTAAGTCCAACACGGAAAGAGGAACTTTATCATAACCCAGTGTAGAATACTTCCGGAATAGTTTTAAAATATAATTTGTCCAAGATGGATAATCGATCCCGGTCATCATCTCATCATAGACTAAAGCAAAATCTCGGTAAGCAAGCTTAAAATGGTCTTTATCTACTGATTGCATCTACACCTTCCCCCAAAGCACCAATAATCTGAATGACCAGTTTATTCGGAACACAGACAATTGATTCTCCTTGATTTTTTATCCAGCCAGTCCGTATACAGATCTTCTCCGGACAAAAATCATCATCCACTCCCAGAAGCCGAACAGCGCCATCTTTTACTTCCAGGTTTGCATCGCCACCTGGCAATGAGAGTCGATATAATTGAGAATCTCCTTCTCCTAAATCAGTACTGAAAATAATCTGGCCATCATAAATGGCCTGTACTTTTAGGGTAGAAGAATGAAATCCCCAAGTCTTCCAAGCCCATAATGCCAGGCTAATAATAATTAAGAATAACGCTAGCCCTCGATCCGCCTTGGTCATTTCTTCTCCCCCCTCTAGAAGGTTGTTTATTTAGCCATTTCAATCAGGGTTTTCCACAATGTATATAAACCAATTCCAATAAAGAGAAATGCTGCACCTAACCGCATATATGTAAGAGGTATATATTTGGTGAGTAGATCACCAAAAGCTACTCCAATTAAAGTAACTAAAGTCAAAGCTAGTGTAGCACCAAGAAATACCTCCCAAGGGGATTTTGATTGTGCAACTAGTGTAAATACAGCTAGTTGTGTTTTATCACCCAATTCCGCTAAGAAAAGCGTAATGAAGGCTAAAAAAAATATTTTCCAGTTCAAAAATCTCACCCCTCTAATCTTATTTATTGTCTCAAAATTACATACATGAAAGAATTGCATAATTCAATTATTTACAATTCCCTCACTTTATTATTTCTAAAAAGGGGTGAAAATAAAAAAAGGGCTATGCTTGCCCTTATTTTGCTTTTTGGGGTGAACGAAGGGATTCGAACCCTCGGCCTCCAGGGCCACAACCTGGCGCTCTAACCAACTGAGCTACGTCCACCATATCGCAAAATTTATAATAGCATAGATATACTTATTCGTCAATACTTTTTTAGGAATTTTCGGTCCTAAAAGGGAACTTACTACTAGGCCAAACCCGCATCTTGAGTAGACTAATAATTTTCTTCACTTATTTATTGTGCTTTGTTTCTAACCCTAAATTGTCAGTAAGTCAAATAGTCAAAGTTTTAATAAGTTTCTTTAGATACAAACAGCAAAGGCGTTCACTCGAGTAACGAAGGACATGCCACGAGGATATGTCTATAATACTATCTGTTGATCATCTTCTTTAGATTCAAAAGCCATTTTTTCTAAAAGGAATTCCATTTCGCGGAGAATATGCTCTGTAGCATTAGGCTTACCCAAACTTTTAGCTTTTTCCCGCATCGACAGTAGTTCATCCGGATGATCCAGCAACTCGCTAACGGCCGGTTTTACCTGTTCAACACTGTGTAAATAAATTCCTGAACCAGAGCTGGTTAAAAACTCCGTATTCCCATCCTCTTGCCCGGGAGTTGGGCGGATAATTAATAAAGGAAGCCCAGAAATCAAAGCTTCAGTAACAGTAAGCCCACCGGGTTTAGAGATTAACAGATCAGCAGCAGCCATCCATTCATGCATATTATCTACGAATCCTAAAACTCTCCCCGGCAACTGTAGTTTATTCATAATCGGTTGTAATTCATCATAGATTTGTTGGTTTTTCCCAGTAATAGTAACTACCTGGATCCGATCGCGCAGAGGCTGTAAAGCCTCTAAAATCTCTTCTAGGGGACCAATGGCATTCCCGCCACTCATTACTAAAATCAATGGCCGTTCAAGCGGTATCTGTAATTTTTTCCTTATCTCCACCCGATCTAAGCTTTCTCCGAAACTAGGCCGAGCTGGTATACCGGTCACTCTAATCCGGGAAGCATCGACACCTAGTTCTTTTAGTTCTTCTTTCATTCCCTCATGCGCCACAAAGAATAATTGATTATACGGATAAACCCATAAGCGGTGTGAGATATAGTCCGTGAGTATTACACCATTAGGAATCGGACACTCAGGATATAAATAAGAAACCACTGCGGCCGGAAGAAAATGGGTAGAGATAATCGCATCCGGTTGAAACTCATTTATTAATTCTAAATATTTGCTGGTACCAATATGGCCATCGAGTTTCTTAGAGAGTGAACGCGGCCGATCTCCCTTCTCATAGATAAACTTATATAATGAAGGAACACGTTTGGTCATTAAATAATAGGTCTGCTCTACAATTTTGCTCAACACTGGACTGGCATAATGGAGAAAATCAATGTGGCGTGCTTCTCCCTGAAACTCTTCCCGGTAAGTCCGACAGAGTGCTTCTGCCGCACTAACGTGGCCAGCGCCTATAGAAGCAGATAAAACTAAAATTTTCTTCATTCTTAAAAAGCTCCTCCAAATACCTTACGTATTTTAAAACTTGTCATTATTATAGCACGGGTTCTATATAAAGTCTAAGCTAACATAAAATTAAAAATAAACACTAACTGGGTTTTAAAAGTTTTACAAAAAAATAAACTATTATCAAGTGTTAATTTAAACTATTACTGTTATAATTTATATGATAAGGAAATTACATAATTCAAGGCTAACTTCTAGATAAACATTAATCTCAAGTAAACGGCAAGAGACGAGCATCAAGCCACGGAAACGTTAAAATTATGGAATTTCTTTAAAGTAGGTTTAAAATTTCTGTAGGAGGTGTTTAAGCTGATTTCCATTGGAATAGTCCGCAAAGTAGATGAACTTGGGCGTATTGTTATTCCTAAAGAAACCAGGGAACAATTGAATATTGCAATCAAAGACCCTCTAGAAATCTATACGGATGATCAAACGATTATTCTCAAGAAATATCAACCAGGATGTATGTTTTGCGGAAAAATTAATGGTTTACATGAGATAAAAGGTAAGTCAATTTGCAAAGCCTGTATCCAAGAGATTCTTGAGGAAGCTGAAGCTTAATAATTTTAATAATAATTAATAACATAAAAAAAGACCGGGTTTTCATGTTTCCCCGGTCTTTTTTATACTGCTCTGTTGTTCTAAATACAAGTTAGTTAATTCATTACATAAACTTTTACTTCGATTATTACTTTAGAATTTATTCGATATATAACTGCATTTTTTCTGTAGAAATTTGTAATCTCAATTATTAGATTATTTGCTTGATCTGTTTCTTAAATAACTGCTGTGTTTTTTGCTAAGTTTCAGAGCTGTATTACATCAACTATTCTACCAGCCGTTTGTTGAGTTGTAAACTAAAAGATTATCCCTTTAATTATGTTTATTTCCGTTTCTAAACATAATTCTTTGGGTAACTTTTATGTATTTTCCCTTCAGCATTCTTAGTAAAGCAGAGATTAAAATCAGGTCAAACGACATGGACATCGCGAGCCGCTGTTTTCATCCTTTCAAGAGTCCCAGCTTGCTGAGGTGCATGACTATTTTAGATTCAAGGAATTTCCTCACATTATGTAAATCACGCAAATAACAAAAGACTTTTTACAGAACGTGAAAGCTCCATAAAAAGTCCTAAAACATATCAAGAAACATACAAAATAATAATAATTCCAATCCTATTCTAAAGAAAAGGTTACATGAACTGTTACAGTAATATCTTTTTCTCTAGTTGAGGTATTATAAATACCATAATCCATTACTTCCGTAGAATAAGGTTCTGTTATCTGAAATACTCCAGCCCTAGCGGTCATGATATTCTTAATTACATCACCAGAGCTCTTTACGATCTCCTCAGCCCGTTGCTTTGCATCTTTCGTGGCATCAGCTAACAAATCTCTTTTAACTTGATCAATATTAGAGATATAATACTCCAGATTAGATGATTGCAGAAATATTCCTTGATCTGTAAAAGTCCAAGGATTTAAGGCTAGCTTTTCAAGTTGATCTAGATCCTTAGAGATAATAAAGATGTTTTGTACCAAAGTGTACCCACTTACATTTCCTTGCTGATTATAATTTTGGTTGGTATATATAGGATTTATGGTGACTTCATCCTTCTTGATTCCATTTGCCTCTAAAGTAGATAAAAAGGTATTCAAATCGTTGTTTATAAGCTTATACCCCTCTTTTAATCCATTAAGGTCTACAGTTTTGGCAATTGATACCCTCCATTTAACAATATCTGAGCTTAAGCTTTGGGTAGCAGCCCCTGTCACCTTAATAGTTTTCGTCTGTTGCCTGCTATGATAAAAAAACAGGCCACCTATAACCGAACTTATAATCAAGCTAATCCCAAGTATTATGGCAAAATTCTTCTCTTTCATCCTTATCCCCCCTTTAGAGTTTTTCCATAGACTTTTTTGCCCACTTAAACTAAGCATAACACTTATATATATATGAATATATAGGTAAATTACTGGAAAGTAGTTATGATAATTTAGGGAAAAGGAACCCTTGGCTCCTACAATCATCACAAATTCAACAATTAATCTTTAAGAAAAATGCGCTTCAATACTTCCCTTTTAGAATAAGGCCTTGGTTGCCATCAATTCTTCATCAGGCAGAAAGATTAACCCAAAAGTTTCTTTAAATAAGCAACTGATTGAATAAATGTATCAGGTAAAGGATGACAATGAGTTTCGACTGTAAGGCAGCCCTTATACCCATCTGCTCTTAAATCAGCAATCTGTTGTTGATAATTAATCTCCCCTTCACCTAAAGGAACATAAAGATTCTCACCTTCTACCAGCTTGGCATCTTTCAGATGGACATTAGCAATAAATGATTTTAAGCGTTCATACCCGGGTTTATAATCATGCTCTCCTGTTTTAAAGAGATTTCCCGGATCCCAATTTAATCTTAGTTTTTTCATATTTATTGCCTTAAGTATCTTCAGGCAATTTTCACTGGTATCAGCCCAAAAACCCGGTTCATTCTCAATCATCACTGTAAACCCATTTTTCTCCGCTCGACGGGCTACATTCCCCAATTCTTCAATTACTTGCTGGAGATCTCCCGCTTGATCGCTTGGATCCCTCTTCACACTAAAAATAATAATCTTATTTACATCAAGTTCTTCAGCCATTGCCATCGTCTTATCCATTAGTTCCCCTCGATGATAATTAAACTCTTTGCTACGCAAAGGGACCTTAAAAGTTCCAGGAGATACAGCCGTATAAGTAAGGGCATACTCATCTTTAAAGATCTTCAGCTTTTTTAGATCATCTTCTTCAATTAAGGGAAACCTGCGGCCTTCAATCCTTCTAATCTCAAAATGAGTAATCCCTTCCTGAGTAGCAATCTCTACGCTCTTTTTTAAATCATCGTTAAAAACTTCATCTGTTACTGTAGTTAGTATCATCTGCATCTTCCTTTCTTTATTATTTCTCGTTTATGATCTTACTTCACATATTTTACCTTTTTCCTCTTTTTGCGTATTCGCCCACGCTGGCTACTGCCAGCGCATATGATAAAAATTCAATTTTAGTTATAATCTCCGCCTGGTCAGAAGTTGTTTCTTGGTTTAGGTGAATCTATTCAAGCATTCTAAGGTTCAGCTCCGGTATTATATATTCCTCCACCGCAGCCTAGCTAGGCACATAAAAAGATGCAAATATCGGAACTAGCCTCCAAAGGCTGGTCTTCAACACGAGTAACGAGCGACTAGAAACAAGCTGCGAGATACATTATTCCTCCAGCTCATTAGAGAGCCAACGGATCTGACTGGCTAATAATTTCTTCTCTCTTTCATTCACATCTAATCTTCCTTTTACTACTACTACCCGGTCATTATCAGCTTCCAAATATGTTTTTTCGTATAGTTTTGGGAAAACTAATACCTCAATCGAAGCAGTCAAATCCTCCATAGTAAAAGTCGCCATTAGTTTCCCGGCTTTAGTCGTCAGCCGACGCCAGCTACTGACCACCCCTCCAATTATCACTTCCCCGTTTTTTGTATCATCTTCTAAAGTTTCCGCAATTGAAGGAAAACCAAACTCTTTAAACTTATCTTTCCACGGATCAATAGGATGGCCAGTTAGATAAACACCAAGATACTCTTTTTCCATATTAAGAAGAACGGGTTGCGGGAATTCTTCAGCCCCTGTCCAATGCTCACCAGTTTCAACAGTAAAACCCTGGTCTAAATCAAAAAAAGATAATTGTCCCTCCCGGCGAGAGGCCGATAACCGATGGGATTGTTCAAAAGCATTATCTAAGGCATCCAGCATCTCCCGGCGGGTTCTTTTTGTTGAGGCAAAAGCTCCCACCCGGATTAAACTCTCCACTGCTCTTTTATTTAATACTCCTAGATCAAGGCGGCGACAAAAATCGTATAAAGATTTAAATGATCCCTGCTTGCGCTCAAGAACAATTTCCTCAATTGCACCCTCCCCCAGATTTTTAACTGCTAATAAACCAATACGAATTCCCCGCCCTTCTACGGTAAACCGGGCTTGGCTATGATTTACTTCCGGAGGATAGATTTGAATCCCCAATCTTCGGCACTCTTCAATATAAATCCCGACCTTATCACTTCTACCAATAACACTAGTTAATAAAGCAGCCATAAATTCCTGTGGATAATTGGCTTTAAAATAAGCTGTCCAGTAGGCAATCATGGCGTAAGCTGCGGAATGCGATTTATTAAAACCGTAACCGGCAAAGTATTCCATCAGACTGAAAATTTCTTCCCCAATTTTCCTAGAGATCCCCTGTTCTTCTGCTCCTTTAACAAACTTTTCGCGTAAAGCACTTAAGACTTCCGGTTGTTTCTTACCCATTGCCCGTCGGACCAAATCGGATTCTCCTAATGTAAAGCCACCTAAACGATGACAGATCTGCATAACCTGTTCCTGATAGAGAATTATTCCATAGGTTGGTTCTAAGATCTCTTCTAGTAAAGGATGAAGGTAGGCATTCTCCTTTTCCCCATGACGTCTCTTAATAAAATCATCTACCATTCCACTACCCAAAGGCCCCGGTCTGTAAAGTGCCACTAAAGAAATGAGATCTTCAAAGACTTCCGGTGCTAGCTGGACTAAAAGTCGTCTCATCCCACTACTCTCTAATTGGAAAAGGCCCAGTGTCTGACCGGAGCGAAGCAGGCTGTAGGCAGCAGTATCCCCTTGAGGTATAGCGGAGAGAGTAAGTTCTTCTCCCTTGGTCTCTCTCACTAACTCCATAGTATCCTGCAGAACCGTTAAGGTGCGAAGGCCGAGAAAATCCATTTTCAATAGGCCAATCGTTTCTAAGTCTTCCATTGGATACTGAGTAGTAGCCTCACCCTCACTCGCCCTGGCTAGAGGGACATAATCAGTTATCGCTTGAGGTGTGATAACTACTCCGGCCGCATGTATGGAAGCATGCCGGGGAAAGCCCTCTACTGCCCTGGCAATACTAACTAACCTTGATATCTGTTCATTTTCGCGAACCAGAGTCTCAAGTTCAGTAGAGTTCTTTAAGGCATCTTCTAATGTAATCCCCAATTCATTAGGGATCATTTTAGCAATCTTATCAACCTCGCCATAAGGCAAACCCAGTACTCGTCCGACATCCCGGATTGCCCCCCGGGCAGCCATTGTACCAAAGGTAATAATCTGTGCCACATGATCGCGGCCATATTTCTCTTTTACATATTCAATGACCTCTCCACGTCGTTCAAAACAAAAATCAATATCAAAATCCGGCATCGAAACCCGTTCCGGATTTAAAAACCGCTCAAAAAGAAGCTGATGTTCTAATGGATCAAGCTCTGTAATTCCCAGCAAATAACCTACCAGGCTACCGGCTCCCGAACCCCGGCCCGGGCCCACGGCAATCCCTCTGCTTTTAGCATAGTGGACAAAATCCCAGACAATCAAAAAATAACCGGCAAAACCAGTCTCTTTAATTACTGATAACTCATAAGAAAGCCGTTCTTCAAGTTCCTGAGTCTTTTTTGGATAACGTTGCTGCAAACCCTCCCGGCAAAGGTATTCCAGATAGGATTCTTTATTAAAGCCATCCGGTACTTTATATTTCGGGAGATGATATTTCCCTAGTTCAAATTCAACTTCACACCGCTCCGCAATGGCCGCAGTATTTTTTAAAGCTTCCGGTACTTCCCGAAAGGCTTGTGCCATCTCCTCCCCGGTTTTAAAGTAAAACTCATCAGTCGCAAACTTAAGGCGATCGGGATCATTTATTGTTTTCCCAGTCTGAATACATAGTAGTACATCATGTACCATTGCATCTTCTCTTTTTATGTAATGGAGATCATTAGTTGCTACTACTCCTAGGTCAAGATCTTTGGCGATGGCCAGCAGTTCCCGATTAACAGCTCTTTGCCCTTCAATCCCTTGGTACTGGAGTTCCAAAAAGAAATTTTTACTTCCAAAGACCTCTTTATACCATTCAGCCGTTTTCTGTGCCGATTCCTTGTCCCCAACTAAAAGGTGGGAAGCTATCTCCCCACTTAAACAGGCTGAAAGGACAATCAATCCTTCGGAATAGGCAGCTAAAATCTCCCGATCAACACGTGGCCGATAATAGAATCCTTCCAGATGACTAAGGGAGACCAATTTAACTAGGTTTTTGTATCCAATTTCATTCTCTGCCAACAACACTAAATGGTATGGATCTTCATCCAATTTAGCTTCACGATCATGCCTGGTTCTTCTGGCAACATAAACTTCACACCCGATTATTGGTTTAATCCCCGCCTCCTTAGCCGCTTGATAAAACTTAAAGATTCCATACATTACACCATGATCCGTAACAGCTACTGCTCGTTGCCCGGTAGCAGCTGCTTCTTGTACCAAACGCTCAAGCGAGGCGGCCCCGTCCAAAAGTGAATACTGAGAATGGGTGTGTAAATGAACAAAATCTGTCATCTATTAATTACCTCCGCCTCTGTGATTCTGATTATAATTATATCATAATCTAAGGAATTGCATAATTTAAGAACTACAGAATTTTTAAGGAATCATATCATAATTTACATTAGACAATTCCTTAACCCTCCTAGTTTAGCGGGGCTTAAGTTTTTCATCTAGTTTTTTAGTGATTTAATTTATTTTGACTTTGCTTAAAGGATATAATTAAAGGGGAAAAAATTTGAGTTCGCGCAAAAAATATCAATACTTTCTTGCATAGGCTGCCATGTTCATTATTAACAAGCAACTAGTAACGTTTATTAGTTTGGATTTTTTGTTTCTTACTTTCAGGAATTACATAATTCAATTATTTAAGATTAAACCACAAACGAGTAACGCACCACTTTAACACAGAAAAGCGTTTCTAATCGATAAGTATTAGAAACGCCTTCTTTGTTCTTTTATGGGATGAAGTTTGTATTATTCATATCAACTAACAATTTTGGGTAATCGGCGCGCCCATCTACAATGTGATAGACAAATACGGTGTCCGCAATCAAGCGGTAGAAACATAGGTAAGGCCTACAAATCAACATGCGATATCCCTGGGAAGCAAGCTGCTTGTCCCGACAGGCAATTCCTAAATTCGGGTGAGTTTGAAGTTTTTCAAGAGCCAAATAGATTCGGTCAGTTATCTTACACGCAGATTCGGATCCCACCAGTTGAAAGTGGACAAGGGCGATTTCTTCAAGCTCTTCTTGGGCCGGTGCAAGCAATATCAGTCTATACCTTGCGTTCATATATGTCATTTAACCGCCGGCGCGATTCTTCTATCGTGTAGGTCTGGTCACCCGCTTGACGCGACGCTTCAGCGAGTTCTAGCTTCGCCCGTAGCCGAAAAGTTTCCTCTCGTTTCTCGAAGGCGTCTATACTCATTACGACAAGGTCACCTTCACCATTTTTTGTAATATAGATGGGCTCCTGCGCCTCGTGAGCTAGCTTGGAAATGGCTCCGTAATCGTTGCGTAGACTGGTAGAAGACTTGATAATCACCCAACGCACCTCCTTATATAAATTATTCTTTTATTATTATACTCTTATTATAACCTTATTATACTATAATTATTCATGTTTAGCAACAAGTCACTTTTAGGGCTTTTTTCGTTGTCATTGATTTTTTTCCCTGCACAATATATTGATAGCCTAATACAAGCCCAACACTATATATTGTGTTGGGACCTTTTAAAAAGGACACAACGCAAAAAGCTTTAATA
>DIPO01000034.1 GCA_002427045.1 Firmicutes bacterium UBA5486 | reverse complement strand
CGCGACATCGCAAATAGCTCAGTTAATATGGTTAAAGAATCACTTTATTGGTTAAATAAAGCTTTAAGGAAAATATATAAAGCCTCTAATCGTTTGATTTAAGTTTAGCTCAAAATATATAAAACTAAACATTATTATTGTACTTAAATGTAATTTTTATAATAATTATACAATTTCCTATGATGGTTATTTCCGAAATAAGCTGGTTTTACACTTTTTTTAATTTTTTTTACAAAAACTATTGCATTTTAAACAGAAATTTGTTATTATATAAATACATTCTTTGAAATAAATTTTTCAAAGAATTAGAGCTCATCATACGTAAGGTGCCTACGACTGTTGATGCTCGCCCTACTCTTGACCACGCCGGCAGTCAGAGTAGTAACAGGTTTTTTTCAATTTACTTTTAAATAAATTAACTTTCGCCACCTTTAAGGTGGCTCTTTTCTTTTATTGGTTTTTTATATTATGTTTAATTAGTACTTTCTAAAAAAACGTTTATAATAAACTAAAGAAAATCACATAATCGAGGGAATTGAAAAAAGCATTTCGTAGCTTATCGTTAGCCACTGACAGCTACAGCTATGTTAGCTTATTTTCTTTCATGTACCCCAAGGATTATATCTTTATACTACTATTTAAAAAAGCAAGGAATAGAATATGAATTTTTTTCGCCTTGATACACATGTACATACCAGAGAATCTAGTATCTGCGGACGGACCAAAGGTAAAATTGTAGCAGATTTATATAAAAAAGCCGGTTATGACGGAATCGTCATTACCGACCATTATTGTAAAGCTTATTTTCAAAAATATGCTAAAAACACCTCATGGGAAGATAAAATCGAGCATTTTCTTCAAGGTTATTATCATGTCTTAGAAGAAGGAAGTAAGATCGGGCTTACGGTTATGTTAGGTATTGAAATTAAATTTACCGAATCTCCACGTGAGTTTTTAATATATGGAATCGATGAAACCTTCCTTAAAACTTATCCCGAACTATATAATTTTGGTATTGTAAATTTTAAACAACTAACTGAAGAAGTAGCTACTTCCTACGAAATCCTTATTTTTCAAGCTCACCCCTTTCGTCCGGGAGTAACTCCCGTTTCACCTAAATTAATCGACGGTATCGAAGTTTATAATGGTAATCCTCGACATAATTCCCACAATGACCAGGCACTTGCTTTTGCAAAAAATCATAATCTATTAAAGATTTCCGGGTCAGATTTTCATCGCATTAATGACTTAGGCAGGGGTGGTATTATCTTACCCCAGGAAATTAATAGTTCACAAGAGCTAGTAAGTTTTTTTAAAGAAAAAAAAGAAGAAATTAAGTTGATCACTACCTTGTATACTCCCTTTTCGATTTTACGCTTTTTTACCATCCTCTTTAACCAAATAAGAAATCTAATTAGGATTAAAAAACCAACTTCTTCAACAAAGTGTGATCCATCGGACTAGCCATTTATTTAGAACTTTTATTATTTTTCCTCTCTAATTCTCGCCAACCAATATCCCGCCTGTATTGAGCACCGGCAAATTTTATTTCATCGGCAGCTTGGTAAGCCTTTTTTAAAGCTTCTTCTAAATTTAGGCCCAAGCCAACCAGATTAAGAACTCTGCCGCCGGCTGTTCTCCATTTCTCCCGTTTCCTCTTAGTTCCAGCATGAAATACCAATAGATTTTGGAGATTATCTACATTTTCAAGCCCTGTAATCTCTTTACCAACTTCGTAGGATTCAGGATAACCTTCAGAAGCCATAACTACACAAGCAGCAGCCCCTGTTTTCCATTCTAAAGTTAGATGATCAAGGTTTTTATTTAAAGCCGCTTGCATCACTTCAATCAAATCAGTACGGAGTAGAGGAAGAATTACCTGGGTTTCTGGATCTCCAAACCTAACATTAAACTCGATTACTTTAGGCCCTGATTCGGTAATCATTAATCCCGCATAAAGAATACCTACATAGGGATAGCCTTCACTCTCCATCCCACGAATTACCGGTTTTAATACCTCTTCTTCCACCCTAGCTAAAAGTTCGGTTGTTAGTACCGAGGCTGGAGCGTAAGCACCCATACCTCCGGTATTTGGCCCTTGATCTCCTTCGAAGATTCTTTTATGATCCTGAGCAGGGATTAAAGGTAAGATATTAGTTCCATCCGAAACTGCCAGTAAAGAAACTTCTTCCCCATATAATCTCTCCTCAATAACTAGCACTTTCCCGGCATCCCCATAGATTCTCTTTTCCATAATTTGTTCTACTGCCCTTATAGCCTCTTCAGCTGTTTCAGTAACAATTACTCCTTTACCAGCCGCGAGTCCATCAGCTTTAATCACTAATGGACGATTAGCCGAACGGATATAATCTTTAGCCTTTGTTGGCGAATCAAAAACCTCAAAATTAGCAGTAGGAATTTGATGCCGATTCATAAATCTTTTAGCAAATACTTTACTTCCTTCAAGCCTAGCCGCTTGATAAGAAGGCCCAAAAACAGCTACCCCCCGCCGGGCAAAAATATCCGTAATCCCTAAAGAAAGATAAACCTCTGATCCGGCCACGGCAATATCAATCTTATTTTCCTGAGCCCACTCGGCTAATGCCTCCATACTATTGGAATCAACAATTACTGGTTCGGCTAAATCAGCCATTCCATCACTACCTGGAGCAGCATAAAGCTTATCCACAAGTGGGCTTTGGGCAATCTTCCAGGCTAAGGCATGTTCTCGTCCTCCGGAACCTATAATCAAAATACGCATATGGTAACCACCTATCTTCTGTCAATATTAGAATAAATCAAAAATATCCGTTTTTTTAAAAATCACAACTTTAATTATAACGTAGGGTTTAATCTAGCAAACTCTCTCCAGTAAGCTTCGTAAAAGCCTCAAGATATTTCCCCCGGGTTTTAGCTATTACTTCCTCTGGTAAGTTGGGAGCAGGTGAATTATAATCCCAATTTAAAGAAGAAAGATAATCTCTTATAAACTGTTTATCAAAACTTGGTAGGCCCTTTCCTGGTTGATACCGATCCCTTGGCCAAAACCGTGAAGAATCAGGAGTAAAAATTTCATCAACTACAATTATTTCGTTTTCCACCAAAGCAAACTCAAAATTAGTATCAGCAATAATAATTCCGGCTTCTTCTGCTTTATTTGCACCAGTAAAGTATAAAGATTCTGAAAACTCCTTAATCTTCTTTGTTAGTTCAGAACCAACTAAATTAGACATCTCCTGAATAGTAATTGGTTTGTCATGGCCAGCTTGCGTTTTGGTGGTAGGAGTAAAGATTGGTTCAGGCAATTTTTCATTTTCTACCATTCCAGAGGGCAATTTTACCCCGCAAATTTCTCCACTTTTTTGGTACTCTTCCCAAGCAGATCCAGTAAGATAGCCATAAACAACACATTCGATTGGAATAACAGTCCCTTTCTTTACTAACATCGAGCGGCCAGCAAGAACAGATTCGTACTGTTGAAACTCAGATGGGAAATCCTGAACTTTAGTAGAAATTAAATGATTAGGAAAATACTTTCCTGTAAACCTAAACCAGAATGCAGCTATTCCTGTAAGACATTTTCCTTTATCAGGAATCGGATCAGGAAGTACCTGATCAAAAACAGAGATCCGGTCAGTAGCTACTACTAAAAGCTGGTCTCCTAAATCATAAAGTTCTCTAACTTTTCCCCGTCGGAGTAGAAAACCTGGAATATTGGTTTCTGTAATAGGTTTATTCACTCTCTTACCTCCGATTTGAATGATTTTTCCTGATCTTGAGCCAACATACAGCTGAAAATCGCTTCGCAAGTTTTTTCTTGATTAATATAACAACAGCCTTTAAATTTTCCAGCTCTTGAACGTAAATTTAGAAGTTCAACCTCTATTCGAAGTTGATCACCAGCTAAAGCAGGCTTTCTAAACCTAACATGCTCAATATTGGAAAAGTAAGCTAGTTTTCCATCATTTCCTTTAGTATCAAGAATAAGAAAAGCTGCAGTCTGCGCCATTGCTTCTACTTGAAGAACACCTTGCATCGGATAGAGTCCACCAAAATATTCTTGAGAAAAAACCTCATTTACAGTAATATTTTTAATTGCTACAACTCTTTTGCCTTTTTCTAGTTCTAAGATTCGATCAATTAATAAAAAAGGAAAACGGTGAGGTAATACTTTCTTGATTTCCGTAATATCTAGCAAGAAAACTCCCTCCCTTTAAAAACTTTATTTAAAAATAACTAATTGATTGAATTGCATAATTACTTTTTAACAATCATGCACTTCCTTAACAAAATGCAATTCTTAAATTACGAAAAATAATTAAAAATTAGTCCTGGTTATACCTTTTTAAGTTTGGTTCGGAACCCATCAATCTCTAAAGCTCCTTCTGATACTAACTTCAATGCTTTTGGGTAGATCTGGTGTTCCACCTCTAAAACTCGCTGCGCAAGAGACTCGGGGGTATCATCATCTTCTACCTTAACCACCTGTTGGCAGATAATCGGTCCTTTATCTGTATCTGCTGTTACCAAATGAACTGTTGCTCCAGTATACTTGGCACCTGATTTCAAGACCGCTTGATGAACACGGAGGCCATACATTCCTTTACCGCCAAAAGCCGGAAGTAATGAGGGATGAATATTTAATATTCGGTTTGGAAAAGCCTCTGGAATTTTTGGCGAAAGAATCCTCATAAACCCAGCTAAGCAAATCAGATCGATCTTTTCTCTTTGTAGTTTCTGTAAAATAAGATCCGAATACTCTTCCCTTGAAAGATCTTTAGTAGGGATGACCAAGGAAGGAATGTCGTGTTTTGAAGCACGTTTTAAAGCATAAACTTCAGGTTTGTTACTAATCACCAGAACAATCTGGGCTGAAATATCTCCCTTATTTATTGCATCAATCAAGGATTGTAAATTAGAACCTCCACCCGAGACTAGTACTGCTACCCTAGTCAATAAAACACCTCCTTCTGGTAGAATTTTTAAATAGTTCTCTTATTATTCTAAAACAACTCCATCGTTGCCACAAATTAACTCACCAATTTGAAAAAATTCTTCTCTCCGGTTTTTCATAAGGTCGGTAAAGCTCTCCGCATCTTCTTTTTTAATAATACAAATCATACCAATCCCCATATTAAACGTCCTATACATATCTTCTTCCGGAATCTGACCTATATCTTGCAATAATTTAAATACAGGTAAAATGGGCCAGGAATCCTTATTAATCAATGCTGTACAATTCTCTGGTAAAATTCTGGGGATATTTTCAATAAACCCGCCCCCGGTAATGTGAGCCAAACCTTTAATTATCCCTTGTTCCACTGCCCTTTTTAATGCAGTAAAATAGCAACGATGTGGAGCTAAAAGTTCCTCCCCAATCGTTTTACCTAATTCAGAACGATAAGTATCTACTGTCCCCTTTAAAACTTCAAAAAAGACTTTTCTGGCCAGGGAATATCCATTTGTATGTAAGCCTGCAGAAGGTAGACCATAAATTAGATCTCCGGGTTGAATCGTAGTTTGCGGAAGTATCTTCTCTTCTTCAACTACCCCGATAATCGTTCCTGCTAAATCGTAATCTCCAATTTTATAAATACCCGGCATTTCAGCAGTTTCCCCACCAATCAGGACACATCCACCCTCCCGGCAACCAGTAGTAATCCCTTTAACAATCTCCTCAATAATAACTGGCTCCATCTTTCCAATCCCAATATAATCTAGAAAAAACAAAGGTGAAGCTCCTTGAACAAAAATATCATTTATACAATGGTTAACCAAATCATTACCAATGGTATCATGTTTATTCATCGCAATTGCAATCTTTAATTTTGTCCCCACCCCATCGGTACTAGCTACTAAAATAGGTTTTTTATATTCACCGCTAGGAAAAGCAAACAGACCACCAAAACTCCCTAAATCGCCTCGTACTAAAGGATTAAAAGTACTCCGAACATATTCACCGATCCTGCGGACCGCCTCATTTCCCGCATCAATATCTACTCCCGCTTGCTTATAATCGGTAGCCAATATAATTCTCCCCTTTGCTCTTTCTTTTGCATTTTTTTAAGTTAATGTTCGCATAATTATTTAATGGTGCCAAAAGGAATTAGGCAATTCCCTCAGGTATTTTAATAGGATATTCGCCCGTAAAACAGGCCAAACAAAAACTTTTTCTGCCAATTGCCTTTTGCAGTCCTTCTAAAGAAAGATAAGTCAATGAATCAGCTTCAACATGTTTTCTAATTTCTTCAACTGAATGATCCGCCGCAATTAATTCTTTAGTATTACTGGTATCAATCCCATAAAAACAAGGTTTTGCTACCGGAGGTGCACTTATACACAGATGAATTTCACGAGCTCCGGTCTCTTTTAACATGTGAATTATTTTCCCAGTGGTAGTTCCACGTACAATTGTATCATCTATAATTACAATTCGACGATCTTTTATTAATTCCGCCACTGGATTCAGTTTTATCCTCACTCCTAAACTCCGCTGTTCCTGACGCGGCCGGATGAATGTCCGCCCTACATATGGATTTTTTATCAATCCAACTTCATAAGGGATTCCGGAAACTTCAGAAAAACCAAGGGCTGCCGAAACTCCGGTATCAGGAACTGGAATAACAATATCTGCGTCATAAGAAAATTCTCTAGCCAGTTCACGGCCCATTGCTTTTCTGGCCTGATGAACATTTAAACCATCGATCGTACTATCAGGACGGGCAAAATATATATATTCAAAAACACAGAGTGCTTTCTCTTTTTCATTCTCAAGAAAATGCGAACGCAGTCCATTCTGATCAATAATAATAACCTCTCCAGGTTCTACATCACGGATAAATTCTCCTCCCAAAACTGAAAAAGCACAACTTTCTGAGGAAAGCATAAGAGCCTCCCCTACTCTTCCTAGACATAAAGGACGCATTCCACGTGGATCTCTCACCCCGATAAGTGTGTCTTTAGTCATTATTACTAAGGAAAAGGAACCCTCTAATCGTGATGCAGCAAGAGCAACAGCATCTTCTAAAGTTTCTTTACTAAAGCCCGCAATTAAGTTCATAATTACCTCTGTCCCGGTAGAAGTTTGAAATAAAGCTCCCCTCTCCTCGAGTTCTCTCCGGAGCTCTGTCTTATTTAAAAGACTTCCATTATGAGCTACAGCCAATACCCCTTTTGAACAACGGCCCATTAACGGTTCAGCATTTGCAACATAGCCCGCAGAACCGGAAGAAGCTTGTCGAACATGGCCAATACCTATCCTCCCTTTTAATTTAGAAAGATTATCTGGATTAAAAACTCCAGAAACCAGTCCTACATCTTTCTGAGCAAGTACTCGTTGGCCATCAGAGACGACCATTCCTGCACTCTCCTGCCCCCGATGTTGTAAAGAAAACAATCCAATATAAATTAATTCTGCCGCTCGTGTCTGCTCCTGATCACTATATACACCAAAGACACCACAAGCCTCCTCAAGTTGATCTTCAAAAGCAAAATCCTCTTTCAATCAATCCATCTCCTTTAATCCCTAGTGTACTTTAGGTGTTAACATATGATCAGTCTTAAAGTCTTCCCTTTTTTCTCCGCCTTTATTGAAAGTTTCCTAATAGCTTCGTCCGCATCGGGATCTCTTTTAGCTAATTTCCTTGGAAAAACAAAAAACGGGTAGGATCCTATAGAAACCTACCCGCCGGGGTTTTTATCCCTCTACGGTGTAACACCTATCGGTGCCTGCACCACTCGGTCCAGACCTGGTTTACAGCGGAACCCTAGATGCACTTTCTTTCTTATACAATTTACAATTCGAATTGTACCAGATTCTCTGATCGGTGTCAATCTTTATCATGTGTGAGTTATTTGCGCTGTTACTGT
>DIPO01000028.1 GCA_002427045.1 Firmicutes bacterium UBA5486 | reverse complement strand
CTTGACAACGGGGGGCATTATACGAAACGAGATCAATTATAAGGTAACGACTAAAAAATATCCTACCTATAAATTCATGATGCAACAAGTGGAAAGATATCTGCAATCAAACAACATTGATTTTGAAGATGGAATTATATACGCAGGTTATCGGACAGTAGGAAGTTATAAAATATACGAAATAACGGAGGAAAAACAAATCGAAGTGGTAGCAATATGTCATGGCTTGTAAAATGTGGATATATTATATATATTTAATTAAAAGGCCATTTGCATAGGAGTGGTTTAATGATTGAAAAATCAAGGATTAATTTATTTAATCAACAAACAAAATTTGAGGACGATTATTTGACCAGAACATACAGCAAGATAACCAATCGTTCCGATTTAGCATTGACTGAATTAGTTGCAAATGCATGGGATAGTGGCGCATCTAAAGTGGAAATTACCATCCCTGAGTTAAAAAGGTTCGAAGATATTTATATTAAGATTGAAGACGATGGCAGTGGAATGACAAAAGAGGAATTCAATGCACGGTGGATGACATTGGCATATAATCGCCTCAGACACCAGGGAGAGTATGCTGATATGCCACCAGAAAGAGCGGAAATAAGGCGTCGAGCTTATGGGAGAAATGGTGTCGGAAGGCATAGTATGCTATGTTTTAGTAATCGCTATTCAGTCGAGACCTGGAAAAACGATTTAGCTTCGAGATTTGAATTAGAGCAGTCTGGCGGACAAACTGCTCTACGAATCATAAATGAAAAAATATTTAAAAAGGTGGGACATGGCACTATAATATCTGCTCGGCTAGACCGCAATTATCCTGAAATTAATAAAATAAAACAGATCTTATCAGCACGTTTTATGTTTGATCCTCAGTTTCAATTATTTATTAACGGTGAGCGGATTGAACTAGACCAGCATACTGGATTAATAATTGAAAAAGATATAAAAGTAATTGATGGTATAACAGTTAAGATTACTGCATTATCATCAAAAAGTACTGCTCGGAAATCACAACAACATGGCGTTGCTTTTTGGGTAAATAAGCGCTTGGTTGGTGAACCGTCGTGGAATCTTAATAAAAAGAATCTAGCTGATGGTAGAACGACTATTGCACGCCAATTTACAATAATTGTTCAGACCGATGATATGCTTTCTGATATTACTGAGGATTGGACTAGTTTTAAGAACAATAGTAGAGTAGATGCAGTGTTTAATACAGTTGAACAATTCACAAATGAGCTATTTCGTGAAGTTAACAAAGACAAGAATGAAGATTTAAAAAAGACAATAGTGCGAAAATATGCTGATGATTTTGCATCTATTGATTTATCCTTTAGAAGAAAACTATTAGAACTTGTTGACCAAGCGGTTGATGAATCTCCAGAGCTTTCACGCAATTATCTTGATATGACTATTGGAAAATTATTGGAAATTAACAAATCCAGTAGCAAGAAAATGCTTTTGGAGAAGATCTTTTCATTAACTGATCAAGATGCAGATAAGTTAAATAGGATTCTTGAAGACTGGAATGTTTCAGACATTGAATGCGTCTTGGATGAGATCGACCGTAGAATTGCAACTGTACAAGCCATAGAAAAGTTTTCTAAGATTAAAGGAATTGACGAATTACATGTACTTCATCCACTTGTTTTAGAGGCAAAGTGGATATTCGGCGCTGAATTCGATTCGGCTTTTTATGTATCAAATAGCTGGCTTTCAACAATATTAAAAAAACATCTTAAAAAACCAGAGAAAGTAGAAAATCTAACAAATCCAAGAAAGCGTGCAGATATAGTCCTATTTGATGATGGAAGTATGATCGGATACGCAACGGATGAGTACAATAGCGCAATAAACTTGGTCGAAACGAAAAAATTGTTGATAATTGAGCTTAAATGTGGTGATTCTGAGATAGGAACAAAAGAGGTTCAACAGGCAGAAGAATATGTGAATGAGTTGTATTTCGCAAATGCTTTTAACAGTAAAATACAAATTAATTCGTTTGTCGTAGGATACCATGTTAGTGACCGAATGAGTCAATCTAAGGTATTAAAGGATATAGATGATTCTAGTTTTGGCTACATAAGGGCAACTACATATTACCAGCTTGTTTCTACAGCAGAAGCAAGGCTTTTGGGTTTGAAAAAGCAACTAATTGAGCGGTATGAAAAGATTGAGCCCAATGACCTATTGAAGCGGGCTTTAAGCTCTGATACTGCACAATTAGCAATTGATTTTGCGGAAAAGATATGAATTATAAAAACTGAAGCCTTATAATAAGTTCCGCCATCATACACCGGTAAATATAACTGAGCAAATTATGACGTGTATCGTCCCGCATGAGGTAGCTATTTAGGTTCTATATAATGTTAATTAGTTTTTGACTCTTTGCTATCTGAGATTGCACTTTCCATTTTAGTAACATCTTGGATTAGAATGTTAACTTGTTGTTCTATTTGAGAAAGTTTTTCATTGGTTATGGATTCATAGGTAAATTGTTCATCCTTAAAAAGGATAAACTCTTGTTCTAAATCCATTTGCTGGTGTTGAACCCTAATGAGATCATTTTTCTTTAAGGAACAATCATTTTCAATAGCGTTAATTGGAAAAGTCATAATTATAAATAGAGATACTAAGCCGATCAAAGATTTTTTTATTGATTCATATGAAGAACTTAAATAGTTGTTTCTAATGATATTATATTTTACATTAAGTTCCGTATCTAAAGCTATTAAGTCAAGCAGTTCATTATCAGGTAAGTTTGTATCGTCAGGAAATAGTTCATATTGGATAGTTATGTCACTGATAATTTTCATTGATGAGAGCCCAGATAAAGCCATTTGTACAATAACATAAAGCGAGATTATAAATAGTACCAGCTTGTAACCTATTAGATAATTCATTAAATTGAGATCTACCAATAACTTACATAAGACTGTAACTAAGGTAACTGCTATAGTAACTCCTAAAATATGACTTTTGGCCCTCTCTTCAAGATTTTTCTTTTTATCCAACGTTGATTCCAAATATGCCTTAGCATCAGTTAATGACAATCCGATGTAATTACCCATATAAGATCCATTTTTACTTAATTTATTTTGCTGTTTTAAACTTTGAATATCATTAAATATTTTTTTGTTAGCATTTTCGGTTTTATATAGTGGGAAGAGTGGAATAAGAACCAGCTTTTCAAAATAATTGAATTTGTAAGTCATCTTTTCCCCTCCAAAAAATCCACTATCCCCTTATATATCTTCAACTTTGCAGTCTCAACTAGCCACGCCCATTCACCTGTTGGGTTTACTTCAATGAAATAGTAATCACTTTTTGATTCAATTAGGTCAATAGCTCCAAAAGAGAGCCCCAAAAGTTTTATAAGATCCACGCATTTCTGCTCTATCTCTGGCGGTAAACAAAACGGAATAAAATCGAGATCTTGTTTTAGTTTTCTCCAATCCCCATCTACCCCCTTACCTTTGGAAAAGATCCGAACAGTATAAACCGTTTCACCAACGACAGTTACCCTTACATCTATTTTGGGATTAACATACTCTTGTACTATTACAGGAGCTAATTCTAGGAGAGAATTTTTAAGCTCACTCTCCTGCATTTTGTTAGAATATACAAAGGCTTCTTTATCGCCAATTCTGAGTACAGCCGTGTCTAGCGATTTAACAATATATTCTCTATTTGTTTCCAAGTCTATAGCATTCGTATTAGTTACGACGGTTTTTGGGCATAAAAATCCTACATTATATGCGTATTTCAGTTGTAAAATCTTATTCTCTGCCTTGAACGTAGCAACAGGATTATTCACCCAGATAATATCTTCAAAGATTGCTAGATTCCTTATAAATGCAGTCCATTGTGTTCTGAACAATTGCTGCCTTTCGTCCAAGCCGGGTTTATAATTATCTCTCAAATATATGGGGGCTCTGTAATAGATAGCCTTAAGGGAAGGTTGACTAATAAAGTAAACTACATTATCCATTTCAACTGTTATGGTTCCGGCTCCAACATCACATACAACCTGGTATTTATTAAATTGATCCCTATTAAGGCGCAAATATTTGGCTTTTCTATTGTCTAACTCAAGGCAAACGTAGTCAGTTGTAAAATCAAGGCTATTGGATATTATTAATATATCAACATTATTCACCTTTTTGATCTTCTCCTGTTTCAACATCACATTTCTTGCTCCTAGGCGGCCGTGAATATTCGCTTAGTATAAATGGGCGTTTCGTTTTCTCTAATATCCAATATCCCCTCTTATTATCGTATATGCATTCATCTGGTACGAAATCTTCTTTAGGTAACGGATATACATAGGCTTTTTCCAATAAAATGTGTTCCATAGTAATCTCCTTTCCATTTTTTAAATTGATCTTAAAAAATCGAAACATTTATAGGTAAATTATAGCATATTACATAATTCCCCACGGTGATGATAGTCGCCGACATTTCTTATTCAGTCACTGTAAAAGACCACACCTGTACCTATTTAACCACAGTTTGAGGCCTATAAAAATGGTTAGCTTGCGTAATGCTGTTGATTGGAGAGTATTCAAACTTATACTACCTCAGCTCAAGATGATCAATATTGTGAGGTTAAAATTATAATATTATAAAACAGTGGAGCAATACTTATGTCCTCATTTTCGGAGGGCTTTTTTTATTTTCTGGCACCTTTATATGCTAAAATTAGGAAAGGGGGGAAACCTGTTCTTGTTCCAATTCCCGATAGAAAGGAGACTATTTAAATGAATATTGACTTTAAGAAAACAAAATATATCGCTTTAGCGTTATTACTGGGGTTTTTAATGTTGGTTCCTAATCTTATAACCGAAGCAGCTCCAGATGTAACCGTCAAAGTAGACGGGAATATCGTTAGTTTCCCCGATCAGAAGCCATATATCGACTCTAACGACCGCACCATGGTACCGGTGCGTGCCCCGATGGAGGCTATGGGTTGTACTGTAGACTGGAACGATCAGACCCGGCAGGCGACCATAAAGAAAAGTGGTAATGTTGCCGTGTTCACCATCGGCAGCAATACTTATACCGTAAACGGCCAGAACAAGACCATGGACACCCAGGCAGTAATCACCGGAGAAAGAACCGCATTCCCCATACGCTTTGCGGCGGAGGCCATGGAGGCCAGGGTAGAATGGGATGCGGATACTTATACGGTCAACATTTATACCCAGGATACCGGAGTTAAGCAGGTGACTATTGACTGCTATAATAAGAAACCTGGAACTAAGATTGATAGTTACTCTGAATTTATTATTTATGCTTCGCCTACTGCAATAAGGTTTGTAAGTAAGGATGGCAATAAATATCGCTTTGTCTGCACCAGTCACGAAGGGCTAAACACTGCTTTAGTAGCGCCCTTTGGACAAAAAGAAAAGGTTGAGATGAGAACTGATGATGGATATTGTGCACAACTTACTGTAGCTAACGGATTGGGTTATTTAACCGAGATTAAACCTGGCATGACAATTAATTATGACATCTACAACGAAGCTAACACTAAAATCTACGAAATGACCTTCCAGTTGTAAGGGGGTAAAAATGGCTTGAAATTTAAAAAACTTAAGATATTAGCCATACTGATGATGGCGATAATGTTGGTTATACCGGGCAAGGCTCAAGCAGCCTTGCCTTCTGCTTATCTGTTGGGATTATCGGAAGCACAGGTAGATGATCTCACTAATCGAAATGAAGTATCCGATGATTCCGGAGAACAGTATGCGGTGGATTATAGAAATATTCCAGCGCCCGAAAGAGATCGTTCTTTTAAAAAGCCTACCGCCCAATTTGAAGTCCTGGTAAACGGCCAGGTTGCAGGAAAAAGCAATAAAGAAAACAATCTAGACGCTCCCACCACCGTAATAGACGTCAACCTCAATGATAAAATAACCCTTCGTGACATCAGCCAGCCGTATTCCGGCAATAAACTATCTTGCTGGGATTTACAGTACAGAATCTTACCGGTGCCGGAAGAAAATATCACTGATATAAAAACTTACCGTTATTAATAACGCTCTCTCTTTTCACAGAGGGGCTTTTTTATTTTCTGGCACCATTTGGTAAAATAAGAAAGGGGGCAAGTTTTCTTTATTGTTAATAATTCAGAGGAGGTTTTGCAATGCTTTTTAAGAAATTTAAATACTTATTTATGGCGCTGCTTCTGGGGGTTATGATGATTGCTCCGATGGCCGAAGCAGCTCCAGACGTAACTGTTAAGGTAGATGGTAATGTTGTATCTTTCCCTGACCAGAAGCCTTATATTGATTCCAACGACCGCACTATGGTGCCGGTGCGTGCCCCAATGGAGGCCATGGGCTGTACTGTGGACTGGAACGATCAGGCCCGGCAGGCGACCATTACTAAGGCTGGTAATACCGTCGTGTTCACTATCGGCAGCAATACTTATACCTTAAACGGCCAGAACAAGACCATGGATACCCAGGCAGTAATCACCGGTGACAGGACTGCTTTCCCCATAAGATTTGCGGCGGAAGCCATGGGGGCAACCGTAACCTGGGACCAGGATACTTATACTGTGAATATTATAACCGGCAAACAGTCTGGAAAGCTGGAAGTGGATCCCAAGATCAAAGTTTCTACTGGTAACGAACGCTATATGACTATTGTAACCGAAAATGGAAGTGCTCTCATTGGTAAAGGCTATAAATTCCGGGTTGAGTGCACTAACCATCCTGAATTTAATACTATGGTTCAAAGAGTACCAGCTTATGGTCCAGCTAAATATCAGACTGTAAAAATGGACGATTGGCAAGAGAACGATATTGATTGGTTTATTGGCACTCCTGGAACTTGGGGCTGCACTTATGATCCTCCCGCTAAAGCCGGTCAGGAGATAGAATATCGTATTACTATGAAAGATAAAAATGGTCAGATAGTTAGAGTATGGGAGGGTAAAGCCACACTTTCTGATGAATACAAGGTCTATCCGGCTCCAACCTTGGTGAAGGGGGAATAGCATTTGCGAAAATTTACATTATGTCTATTTTTATTTCCAAAGAGAGTCTAGTTCTTTTTCCTGGACAGTGAGGCGTTTATCAAGACGTTTAATGTCAGACCAAACCCCTTTAAGATCGCGCTTAATATCCGCAACGTCTTTATGCAGTTCAATTTGACCGGTTTCAAGGTTAGTCTGGCCTTTTTCCAGCGCATCTAAGCGTAAGTTAGTAGTGGCTTGACCATCTTTGAGAGACTTAATGTCTAACTGCATGGATTCAAGGATGTTAAGGATTTTCTCTTCGTTTTTCATTTTGATGATTCTCCTTGTTGCGGGGTTAAAATAATAATAGCAATAGTATGTCCTCATTATCAAGAGGCTTTTTTTATTTTCTGGCACCTTATATGCTAAAATTAGGAAAGGGGGGAAACCTGAAATCGTTGCCAATCAGAACTTGAGGAGGAATTCACTTGAATAAAATAAAAATAATCGGCTTGCTTACTTTATTGTGTTTCGTATGCACTGTTCCGGCGTTTGCGGCTGTCAATTGGGATAACGAACCCAAGAATTACGACGTTCGGGTTTTTATCGACAGCAAGGATAACGAAGTAACTTTCCCGGCAGATATGGGCAAACCTTTTATCGCTAAAGACAGAACCTTTGTCCCTTACAGAATCTTAGCCGAGAAACTGGGTGCCGCTGTAGATTGGGACAACGCGCAAAGGAAAGTAACCGCGAAGGGCAACAACAATACCGTGGAATTATTTATCGGCAACCAGAGCTACAAAGTAAACGGAGCCGCCAAAGTAATGGATGTGGAGCCTTTCATACTTTCAGCCGAGAGCAGGACCTACATTCCGGCCCGTTACCTGGTTGAAGGACTGGATTACCAGATAGACTTTGCCCAGGACGGCAAAGCCATGTATATCGTATCGTTCACCAAAGGCCAGGCTGAAGCCGAGAGAAAAGCTGTATTGGATGAAGTAAAGAATCTGAATACCCAAAAGCCTGATCCTGGCGATGCAAAGCAGGTGACTATTGATTGCCATAAGGTAAAAGAAAAATACGAGACTATCAATTACCCTGAATTTGAAATTAGCGTAGCGCCTACTGCAGTATATATTGAAAGTAATGATAACAAAAAATATCGTTTCATCTGTACAAATTATCCAGAGATGAACACCTGTTTATCATGGGAATTTGGTAATCCCAAACCTGTTGGGGAACGAAGGCTTGATAATGTCTACCAGAGAGATCTTTCAATAAATAATGGAGCAGGGTTTGGAATTGAGTTGAAAAGAGGAATAACTCTTGAATACGATATATACGATGAAGCTGGTGCTAAAATCTACGAAATGACGTTCAATATGTAAGGGGGGCAAGGTTAAATTGAAGCCAAAACTTAAAATGCTAGCCATACTGATGATGGCGATAATGTTGGTTATACCAGGCAAGGCTCAAGCAGCCTTGCCTTCTGCTTATCCATTGGGTTTATCAGAACAGCAGACTAGAGAATTGATTAATCATCCTATTTTCGATGATACCGGAGAAGAATATGCAGTAGATTACAGGCACATACAATCCCCAGGTCGAGCAACAAAAGAAGAAAAACCCACCGCTCAGTTTGAGGTTCTGGCAAACGGCCAGGTTGCAGGGCAAAGCAATAAAGAAAACAACCTAGACGCGCCCACCACAGTTATAGACGTCAACCTCAACGATAAAATAACCCTTCGTGACATCAGCCAGCCGTATTCCGGCAATAAACTATCCTCCTGGGATTTACAATACAGAATCTTACCGGTGCCGGAAGAAAACATAACCGATATCAATGCTTACCGCAGCAAGTTCCCTATTAAAGCCTTAGTAGATTTCCGCCCTGAACTGGCGGGTTCCAAAGAAGGAATAAACACCTACTTCCAGGAAGCTTTGAAAGAAATGAAAGATGACTATCCTGAACAGGACTGCTATATCGAGCTCTATCTTGAAGTCGCCGACAAAACCAAGACTAATCAAGAAGGCTGGTCCGATAATGGAACTTATGCTTATCATAAAACCAAAGAGATGGGCAGCCCGTATACCAAAGGTCACATATGGTACTTCTCCACCGCTTTGCTTCGAGTAAATACCAAAGGCGTACCCGACTTCTTCCCTACCCCGGAAGGTTCTGACCAATGGCA
>DIPO01000011.1:22867-23842 GCA_002427045.1 Firmicutes bacterium UBA5486 | reverse complement strand
GTAGCCAGCGTGAGCGACTACCCCAAGTTTACAATCTCTAAGCATAAATCTTTTTTCGCGCTTACTTTTTAAAACCCTTTTCAATAATAAAATAACATTATGTCAGCAATGTTGCATTATTCCAGTTTACGTGCCTTCCGGAAAATCGGATAACCATGTGGTGAATAGATTAAATCCGTAAGCTTCGGCGAAATAAGATAGGGTTTAACATTAAAATAGAGTGGAATTATTGGTAAATCTGACATTAGTTTTTCCTCTAATAAATGATAGATCTTGTATCTACTCACAGGATCCATCCTCTCCCAAGCTACCGAAAGCCAATAATCATAATCAGGATCCTTGTAACCAGAGAAATTCTCTTGAGCTTCAGAATGAAAGAGGTTTAGAAAAGTCATCGGATCCGGATAATCTCCTGTCCACCCCTGCCTTGCCGTATAAAATTGTCCAGTAGATGCCAGTTCTATGAATTCGCTATAACTTACTGCTTTAATCTTAACCTTAAGGCCAAGATTAATCTCCCACATTTCCGCTATGGTCTTTGCCATCTCCAACGGAACCACATTATCCACGGCTAAAATCTCCAACTCAGGATAGCCATCTTCATTCGGATATCCAGCGTTATATAATAGTTCGAGGCATCTTTTCCCATCCGATAATCCAATTAAATTTCCACCGGTTTGGCGAAAATCGGAGCCATTTGTACTTCTACTATCATATATTCCGGGAGGAATTAAGCCGGTAGCAGGGATTCCTCTAAACCCTAAAGTCCTGGCCACTAGAAGATCCCGATTGATCGCCAGGGAAAGTGCTTTCCGAAAAGCAAGTTTGCTCAAAGGAGGCCTTCGGGTATTTAAATAGATAAAACCAGTTGCCATCGTAGAAGCCTGAACTAAATCAGAAGCATATTCGGGGAAAACCGAAAAAGGTGGTTCTTCTAGTAAATCGACCATTCCGGCAGTATAAAGTGTAACTCCA
>DIPO01000011.1:22314-22735 GCA_002427045.1 Firmicutes bacterium UBA5486 | reverse complement strand
GTTGCTTGTATCTGACTAATATTTCCCCTTTCTCCCCGGTAATACTCATTCGCAACTAAGACTGCGTGATTTCTGGGTTCCCATTCTTTAATCCGGAAAGCCCCATTACTACAGAATCCTGGGGAATAAGCCATATTCTTGTCTTTAGCAAATTTCGAATGGACCGGTAAAAACGCCGGAAAAGTTAAAAGGTTTAAAAAATAGCTGCATGGTTTCTCTAAATCCACCTGCAAAACTTTGTCACTTAGGGCCTTGACTCCAATTTCGTCTTGGTTTCCTAGTTTTCCAGTCCGATAGGCAGCAGCATTTTTGATCAGATCTAATAAAAAGCGAGACGAACTCGTATATTCTGCGGAAAGTATTCTTTTCCAGGAAAATTCAAAATCAGCAGCAGTCACCCGATCTCCATTCGACCAGTATG
>DIPO01000011.1:21910-22176 GCA_002427045.1 Firmicutes bacterium UBA5486 | reverse complement strand
GTATATCGTTTACCATCTGCAGAGACTTCCCATTTATCAGCCATTCCTGGTGATAATACCCCTTTATCCCAAACTACCAATCCCTCGTGGAGATTATTCAGAAGTATCTTCTCCGAATCATAAAGTACTGTAAGGGGATCAAAACTTAGTGGATAGGTAGCCAGATTAATCGCCAGGCTTTTTCCCTGCTCTGCAGAGACAAGGTTGGCAGGCCTAATAAAAGATAATACTGTTATTATCAGCAAAATAAAAGCAAAATAAAAACA
>DIPO01000011.1:21095-21718 GCA_002427045.1 Firmicutes bacterium UBA5486 | reverse complement strand
AAAATAAAAGCAAAATAAAAACATTCAGACTTTCTCTTCATTAACATTGTTCTCCCATATAATCTTTTTCTCTATTTTATCAGAGATTTAGATGGAATTGAATAGTAAATCGCTAATCTATCTATTACATAATCTTCTTAGATTAGGGAATTGCATAATTANNTAATTATGCAATTCCCTCAGATGTAATCTGGTTTATTTTCCGGCCCATAACTCCTAGCTAGTCTTTTATCCCAGGGTAGAAAATGCCTTTGGATCTTAAAAAACTGCCGGTCACTTACCGGCAGTTTTTTTTAATTTTCAGGGTTAAGTCTGTTCTCTAAAATTCCTAAGTCTTCTAATGCCATCTGGGCTTCACGTAAGACATGGCTTGCTAATAATGGCGAGATCAGGCTTAAGACCTTACAAGTTTCGATCAATTGTAAAGCAGTCTGTTTAAAATCTCTTACCCCTGCCACTGCTTCCTGGACTTCACTATTAAACCGCCGTAACCGCGGAATAACAAATGGTTGTGGTAAGTTTCCGAATCCTGGTGGCAAGGGATTACCCATCGCATTTGCTGGTAGCAAATGATTTTCGAAATCTCTAGGAACGAGCATGGATTGGAGATCAACAGCCTGTAA
>DIPO01000011.1:20555-20932 GCA_002427045.1 Firmicutes bacterium UBA5486 | reverse complement strand
TCTAACAAATGGGCTATAAACCAGGTATGATCTCCCATGATCCTTAACCAAAATATCTCTTCTTCCAAGGCATATTCCGCAAGGGGTGTATTGATTCCATTGTTTAATTTTAATAAATTAGCGCGAAAACGGATTGCCTCCCGGCGAATATGATCTATGAGTAAAGGATAATTAAAGCCGCCAATATTACAAGTAATCATTCGCCTTAATAGATTACTCTTAAAGTTAATAATTTGCTCTAAAGCCTGGATCACTTGATTGTTTAGATTCAAAACTGCTTCTCTGGTTGCCGGAGTCTGGTCTGCCATCGCTTTCAGATTAAGAAACATATTCTCAAGTTGCATGGCTTCATTAATCAATTCCATTTCATTACATGG
>DIPO01000011.1:8136-20268 GCA_002427045.1 Firmicutes bacterium UBA5486 | reverse complement strand
CGGAGGCTGAAATTGGGTCGAGCAACTACTTTATATTATATTTACGATCATAGAACTATAGTGTTATATCCATAGCAAAAAAGTCTAACAGCTTGGTTTTATAAAAAAACCCGGGGATACCCCGGGCATCTTTTAACACCTTCCGATTAATTAAAACCGCCAAGAGCTAACAGAATTAGGATTAAAAAGATTAGAAAAGGTAAAAAATCATAGGGGATTATTACTTATTTTCTAATATTCTTCCATTGCTCTCAATTAGTCTTTTGTACCAATAACCAGAATCCTTGATTATCCGCTTTTGGGTCTGAAAATCTACATAAACCAAGCCAAACCTCTCATTATATCCTTCTGCCCATTCAAAATTATCCATCAGTGACCAATGAAAATAGCCTTGAATATCTACTCCATCCCTAATAGCTCGCTCCAGTTCCAATAGATACCGATGGGTAAAATCAATCCGTTGCGGATCATGGACTGCTCCGTCCAAAGAAGGCCAATCTTGATTAGAAAGGCCATTTTCCATAATAATTATCGGTTTTTGATATCGTTCATAGAAAAAACGGGGTCCCCAATAAAGGGCTTTTGGAGTAACTGGCCAATTAATCGCAGTTCTAGGATAACCAGCATCAAGTTTAACCTTTTCTGGCTGACCATTTAATCCAGCACGGACTACAGTTCCTCGATAAATATTTACACCAAAAAAATCTAGGGGCTGGTTAATTGTTTCTAAATCGCCCGCCTTGATTGTAGGTAAATGCTCTTCCAAGAGTTTTAACCCGTCTTCTGGATAACTGCCCAAGAAAACCGGATCCATCCACCATGAATTAGACCAGACAGCCTGGTGCTTTGAAGTTGAAAAAGCAAGACGGCGGGCAGCTTCGATATCTTCATTAGTTTCGGTTTCCGGTATTACCACACTTCCCACCGGAGCATAACCGATTTTACATTTTTGTTTAGAAAGATCCCTGATTACCTGTACACTCAGGCCATGAGCCAATAAGGCATGATGCCCAGCAGCCAGAACTTCGTCCATTGATAATTTTAAGCCCGGTGCATGTTCCCCGCTATAATGGCCTAAACCTATAAAGCATTGGGGTTCGTTTAAAGTCACCCAGTACTCTACACGGTCGGATAATCTTTCTACTACTGTTTTGGTATATTCAGCAAACCAGTCCGGGCTCTCTGGGTTAATCCAGCCTCCCCTCGTATATAATTCATAAGGATAATCCCAATGAAAAAGAGTAATAATAGGCTTTATCCCATTATCCAGTAATTCATCAGTTAGCTGGTCGTAAAAATCTAAACCTTCTTTATTTAACCGTCCCACTCCTTCGGGTAATACTCGTGGCCAGGAGATGGAGAAACGATAAGCTTGTAAGCCAAGTTCCTTCATTAATTGGACATCTTCCTGATACTGATGGTAATGGTCGCAAGCAATATCTCCATTATGTCTTTGAAAAACCGTTCCTGGTTTTCGGCAAAACGTATCCCAAACAGACAGCCCTTTCCCATTCTCAAAAGCTGCCCCTTCAATCTGATATGATGCGGTAGCTGCACCCCAAATAAACTTCTCTGGAAAACCCATAAAAACCACTCCTACACGCTTTTCTCTATTTCTTACAATTATCGTATTTAAAAACAACCAGGAAAGGAGTGTGCCCCTTTCCTGGGATATATTAGCCTATTACCTTATTTAATCCCTAATCTCTTCCCTAATTTCTCGTGTTCCTCCCGGATTTCCTTGGGTAGATCATCTCCAAACTGTTTAAGAAACTCCGCCTGCGAGTTCCACTCTTCCACCCAAGCCTCTTGATCTATACTAAGAAGTTCTTCCATTGTTTCAGCGGTAAGATCCAGTCCACTAGTATCAATATCATTCGCTTTAGGCAAATACCCAATTGGTGATTCTGTCGCCTCAATCTGCTCTTGACAGCGATTAATAATCCAGTTAAGCACACGGAGATTATCGCCAAAACCGGGCCAGATGAAATGGCCATCCTCATCAGTACGGAACCAGTTTACATTAAAGATCTTCGGAGGATTAGGAATTTTCTTACCCATATCTAACCAGTGCTGGAAGTAGTCGGCCATATTATAGCCACAGAAAGGCAGCATTGCCATAGGATCCCTACGGATCACACCAACGGCTCCGGTAGCGGCAGCTGTAGTCTCTGATGCCATTGTAGCCCCAACAAAGACTCCGTGTTGCCAGTCAAAAGATTCGTAAACCAGTGGGGCAACTTTCGCCCGGCGTCCACCAAAGATAATCGCAGAAATGGGTACTCCTTTGGGATTCTCCCATTCCGGAGAGATTGATGGGCACTGCCTGGCCGGAGCTGTAAACCTGGAATTAGGATGAGCACCTTTTTTGCCGCTCTCCGGTGTCCAAGGGTTACCTTTCCAATCCAGACCCTCTGTCGGAGGCTCAACACCCATACCCTCCCACCATACAGTCTTTTCTTTAGTAAGAACAACATTAGTAAAGATTGTATCTTTCTGAACAGTAGCAAGAGCATTCGGATTAGATTTTGCATTAGTTCCCGGTGCCACACCAAAAAATCCAGCCTCCGGGTTAATCGCCCATAAACGCCCATCTTCACCAATCCGGAGCCAAGCAATATCATCCCCTACGGTCCATACTTTATAGTCTTTTAACTCTTTTGGCGGTATCAACATTGCTAAGTTTGTCTTCCCACAAGCACTGGGAAAAGCCCCAGCAATATATGAAATGTTACCCTTAGGATCTTGAATACCAACAATCAACATATGTTCAGCCATCCAACCCTCATGCCGGCCAAGATAACTTGCGATCCGTAGAGCTAAACATTTCTTACCTAATAAGACATTACCTCCATAACCTGAACCAAAACTCCAAATTGTATTATCTTCGGGAAAATGACAAATATAACGACGTTCAGGATTAAGGTCTCCCTTAGAATGTAATCCCCGGTTAAAATCATCCCCATCACCTAAATGTTTCATCGCAACTTTCCCCATCCGGGTCATAATCCTCATATTTAAAACGACATAAATACTATCCGTAATTTCTATACCAACCTTGGTAAATGGCGAGCCCGGAGTACCCATCAAATATGGAACCACATACATGGTCCGGCCTTTCATTGAACCATCAAAAAGCTTCTCCAGTTTGGCATAAGCCTCTGATGATTCCATCCAGTTATTAGTAGGCCCAGCTTCCCTTTTTTCTTTTGTACAGATAAAAGTAAGATGTTCCACACGAGCTACATCATTTTCCGCGGTTCGATGTAAAACGCACCCCGGAAGTTTTTCTTGATTTAACTCAATCAGTTCACCTGTAGCAAACGCCTCCTTAGTTAGGCGTTCTTTCTCCGCTTCAGAACCATCAATCCACACAATTTTATCCGGTTTAGTCAGTTTGGCCATTTCTCCAACCCAAGCTTGCACTGCTTTATTCGAATACATCGCAATCCCCTTTCTGTTTTATAAAACATTCTTTCCTCAGCAAATAAGAATAGGACGTTGCTTTTGAGTTTTAATGGAATCATAGATTTCCTGATGTATCTTAAGCAATAAAAAATATAATATCTTAACCACAAAATGTAAATATAATAATTTTAAAATCTATGCCAGTATAAATGTAGCACTATAGTATTTTCTTTGTCAATGCTCTACTACTTAATAAACAGTATATAATTTGTAAAAATAAAGGGAAAGAAAAACGGGTCCCCTTGCCCGTTTTGTTTCTTTCCCTTTATTTAATAAATATTTGCTTAGTGCAGCCCTATCTGACGTAAGACATCCTTTAGTTTTTCTAGTTCCGTTTCATCAGGCTCAACCAAAGGAAGCCTAGTTGATCCTACTTCAATTCCGAGTAAGTTTAGAGCCGCCTTAACCATAATTGGATTGGTGGTAATAAATAAGACTTTAAAAAGTGGAAGTAATTCATTATTAATCTCAGCTGCTTTTGCTACTTCTCCTTGACAGTATTCATCGATCATTGTCTTCATTTTTCTGCCTACTAAATGAGATGCAACACTAACTACCCCGTTTGCCCCTACCGAAAGCATCGGCAGAGTTAGACTATCATCGCCACTATATACTAAAAAGTCTTTTGGTAAGACTCTAACCATCTCAGCTGCTTGATTTAAGTCCCCGGCAGATTCCTTTAAGGCTACGATATTCTTAACTTCCGCCAACCTACTCATGGTATTTGGGGTTACATTAACCCCTGTTCTACTCGGTATATTATAAACCATTACTGGTAAAGCAGTCGCTTCAGCAACAGTTGCAAAGTGGCGAAACAAACCTTCCTGTGGAGGTTTGTTATAATACGGAGCTACGGCTAAAATACCATCAACCCCCGTTCTTTCCGCCTCTTTAGTTAATTCCACACTTTTTTTGGTATCATTACTACCTGTTCCTGCGATCACTGTCGCTTTACCACCTACAGCTTCCACCACTGTAGTAAAGAGAGATAATTTCTCTTCAGTAGTAAGAGTCGGTGATTCACCCGTAGTTCCGGAGATCACCAGCCCATCTGAGCCATTTTCCACCAGTCTTAATGCAAGCTCTTTAGCAGCTTGGTAGTCTACCTCTCCTTGCTGGTTAAAAGGCGTAACCATCGCGGTTAATACCTTCCCAAACTCAACCATCTAATAACCTCCCTTTCTTCAGGGGAATTTTATCTATTTACTTAATTATTATCTTTTTAAGTTCCAAATTCCTCCTTTATTCCCCTAACTCAAATTCATCATGTAAGGCTGTTAATGCTCTTGACATATCTTCCTTCTTTACTAAACAAGCAATATTAGTATGAGAATCAGCGGTTTGATAAAGCGGGACTTTGGCCAAGTATAAACCTTTTACCACTTTCGCCATTACCCCGGGAACACCTCTCATCCCTGCCCCCACCACCGCAACTTTAGCAAAACCTTTAGCCGCTTTAAACTCAAGGACAGTTTTCTCTAACACTTTTACCGCTGCTTCATAGTAATTTTCCTGAATTGTAAAAGTAATCTGTTGTGGTGATACCTGAATCATATCAAGACTAATTCCAGTTTCTGCCAGAAGGCTGAATACTTCTAAAGCTTTACCACTAGTATTCAGATCCTGCTGACAAAAGAGGTTAAACTGAGCCAGATCCGTAATATATGCTAACCCGGTCACTATCTTATCGGTCTTAATTTCAATCCCAAGCGAAGATACCCCATTACTAATTAGGGTACCTTCCTGATCAGAGAAGATTGACCTGATTCGCAAAGGAACTCTTCCTTCCATTGCAATCTCTACAGCCCGCGGATGAATAACTTTGGCCCCCAGATGTGCCATTTCACAGACTTCACTATAAGTCATAACTTTTAATGGTTTAGCTTGTGGAACAACATGGGGATCCGCAGTCATTACCCCATCTACATCTGTGTAGATTTCAACTATCTCGGCCCGGAGGGCAACGCCCAAAGCTGCGGCAGTAGTATCACTCCCACCCCGTCCCAAGGTCGTAATCTCTCCATTCTTAGTCATACCCTGGAAACCAGCCACCACCGCAACATTATTCTCCTGTATACAGTTTATAAGCTTCTCTGGCTTAACCTCAATAATACGGGCATCACCAAAATTACTATTGGTAATAATTCCAGCTTGCCCCCCTGTAAATGCTTGTGCTTCTATTCCTTCTGCTTTTAAACTTTGAACTAAAATAACTGAGGAAATTAGTTCTCCACAAGACATCATTATATCCAGTTCCCTGGAATGGATCTGAGGAAAAACTTCCTGAGATAAACCGATTAAAGTATCTGTAGCATAAGGAGCCCCTCGGCGTCCAATAGCTGAAACTACAACCACAACTTTATACTCCAGACCTATGGCTTCTTTTATTTTAGCTACAACCTTATCCCTTTGTTCGGCTGTAGCCAGAGATGTTCCACCATATTTCTGTACCAATATATTAATAGGAGTTCACTCCTTTTTTGTCACATTATTACCAGTAAGAAATTGCATAATTCAATTACTTGATATTTGGCCATAATCGGCAATTAATACTTCAACCCTAATTATTCTTTTCCTTTAATATTCTCTATTAAAACCGGTTGGATTTGTTCTCCCTTTAAAGCCTTGATAATTGCCTCCTGTAATAAAGTCATTTTAGCCACCAAAGACTTAGGCTTCCGGAGAGGGTCATCTTGGCCAAAAGGTACAAAATAGATATTTTGCCGGTTTAGCATAGCAGCCAAATTAGATAAATTCGCACCCAATCCGTCATTAGTTGAAATCGCCACTACTACTGGACGATTATTTCTTAGATGGGCTTTACAAGCTAAAGTTACGGGGGTATCAGAAATCCCCAGAGCCAAACGGCCTAAAGTCGTTCCTGTACATGGAGCTACAACCATAATATCCAATAATCTTTTCGGGCCAATAGGTTCTACCTCTACCAAACTTTGCCAAGGTTCTCTTCCGGTGATCTGATAAATTGTTTTCTGCAAATCCTCCGCTTTACCAAACCTGGTATCAGTCTCAAATACTGCCGATGAAAAAATCGGAAAAAGATCCGCTCCTTCATCCTTAAGCCTCTTTACTTCTGGTATAACTTCCGGGATTGTACAATATGAGCCAGTAAACCCAAAGCCAATTCGCATACCTTGTAATTTCATCTCAGCACCTCCAGGCTGTTTTCCATATTTTGATAGCTAATTTCTTGTTTAATTAAGCCTGGAAGTTGGGTAGCGAGAATTTTTCCTGCAGTTAAAGGCGCTACTTTCCCCGGTAGCCCTAATGCCAAAATAGCAGTTAATCCGTATTTCCCAGCAGCCTGGAAGTCAACACCACCTGGTGCTGAAGCTAAATCAATTATTACTGTTTCGGGTTTTATCTTTTCAACTATTTCCTCGGTTACAATCAAGGCCGGAATCGTATTAAAGATCAGATCTGTTTTGTTTATCTCCTCAGCTAAACTGCTCAGGTGTAATGGTGTATATCCTAAATCAGCAGCCCTTCTAAGCTGTTCATTGCTTCGAGCAGCAATAATGATGGTAGCTTTCAAAGCAGATAATCTTTTAGCAAGTGCTTGGGCAACTCTGCCAAATCCAAAAACTAGACAACACGAACCATCTATAGTAAATGAGGTCTTTTCCATTGCCAATTGAATTGCTCCTTCCGCTGTTGGAATCGCATTCGGAATGGCAATCTCATTAATTTCTGCATATTCAAAGATTTTTACACCCTTTTGAACTGCTTCTGTTTTAAGCTGCAGTGGGAAGGATCCCGTAACAATCAAAGTTCCAGCTGTAACTTGCTGCCAAAACTCTTGATTAATCTTAATTGTAACCGCAGGATCGGATACTCTAACTAGCCCCTTAGAATCAACACCACTTATTGGAAGGATAATTACCCGGGAACCGGCTATCGCTTCTTCCAGGTTTGCTGCCGGAAATAGATGTGGAAGATTAGGAACTCCTAATAAACCATAGGTTTTAACCCAGGCAACATGGTCGATCATACTTTCTGCTACCATCACCTGTCTATGGTCGCCGCCAAGTATTGTTATACCATATTTTTTTAAGGAATCCCTCATCAAAAAATCCTCCCTTTCCCTTAATTACCAGGCCAACAGGTTATGTTCTTAAACTTGACTACAATCTAAAAACAATCACCAGTCAATAGTAATATATTCCCGGGGAAAAGGAGAAGTGCCAAAAATCAAACTACTCTATTGCGGGGTTAATCCATTATTGATTCTAACCCATAGAAAAATCCTTTTAAGGTTCTAAGCTTTCTAATCGCCATTAAGACTCCCGGCATGAAAGAGGTTCTCTCAAGAGAATCGTGCCTGATGGTTAGAGTTTGTCCCTGATTTCCAAAGATTATTTCCTGATGGGCAATTAGTCCCGGCAATCTTAGACTATGAATCTTCGTTCCAAGGTATTCTCCACCTCTTGCCCCATCAATCTTTTCTAAAGGAGCTGGTTTCACTAATGGTTCCATTACCCGGCCAGCAGCGATCATCTCCGCTGTTTTTAAGGCAGTGCCTGAAGGCGCATCGATCTTACGATCATGATGCAACTCTATAATCTCTACATCTGGAAAATATCTTGCTGCTTCACGGGCAAAACGCATCATTAATACTGCACCAATCGCAAAATTGGGAGCAACTAAAAATGCTTTTCCGCTCTGTAGAGCCAGTTCATTTACTTCTTCCAGGTTTTCTCCGGTAAGCCCGGTAGTCCCAATTACTCCAGCCACTTTTGCTTCAGCCGCAATCCTTATATTCTCCATAATCACTAATGGAGTTGTAAAATCAACCATCACATCTGGTTTGGTTCGCTTTAAAGTTGCCAATAGATCTTTTTCAATATTCACTCCTAATTTATCCAGACCACAAACCTTACCGATGTCAGATTCCACCCCAATTTTATCAACTGCTCCTACCAAAACCATATCATCCTGAGTAACAACTGCTTTTACTACTTCTCTACCCATCCGGCCATAAGCCCCTGATACCAGAACACGTGTTTTTTCCATAAGTATGCGCGTTTTGCGCATTCACCTCCCCTAGCTCATCTCATCTAAATTTAAATTTTTGTATGTTTTAATAATTAAGGGAATTGCATGATTGCTAAATGAATCGTAAAATTGTTAAATAAATTCTTAGGCCTCCCTTTTCGCAACTTCCCAATTAAGCCGGGTTTATTTCCCATCCATTTTTAAAAATTAATTTAGCTAACCTTTATTTAAAAAGGTGCGAAAAATCTGAGATCGGTATTTATCCAATTCCCTTAATTAATTTAAATTTAAGATTATATATTGTGGTTAATAAAGTTAATTCCCTCGAATTCTAAAGCTACAAGTATTTCTCCAATAACTAAAGGTTGGCATGAGCCAACCTACAATTAGTCTCCCCATAAATTAGAAGTAAGATAGCTCTCCTGTATACTTTTTACTGGGATGGTGTTACATTTTTCTCTTCACATTCCAATAAAACTAGATCATGACTAATCTTTTTCACTGCAGTCCATGGAATCTCCTGTTCTACACGGAAGAAAAACCCTTTTCCCGGAAGAATTATTGATCTAATCATTGCTTTTTCCAGATCAATCAGAAAATCTATTTTACTAACCCGGCCGATCTTACTACCATCTACCAGATTGATTACTTCTTTTCCTAAAAAATCCGAAAGACGCATATTTCAACCCCCCAGTTATAATTATTTTCCTGGAAGGTAAAAGATACTTCCGGCTAATAATTCAAATAATGAAAACCGCCATTTAAGGCGGTTCCCCCTATTTTGCCGCTTTAAAACTTAATTTTCCTCGGGTTAATGTTTCTTTCTAACTTAAAGAACTGCATAATTTCCCAGAAATAAATATATGGGAATTTATATGGGAATTGCATAACTTGCGTTCTTATTTCGCACCCTTTAGCGAAAAGTGAAGCCTAGGCAACTGGTTAATTATTTAAATCAATCAATTATGCAATTCTTTAAACATTATGTCATACAAAAAGCAAGATTGCAATAATAGAACTTATTTTTCCTCACCAATAAATTCCTTCAACAATTTTTTTAAAGCTTTCTTTTCAATCCTTGAAACATATGATCTAGAAATCCCTAGCATTTTAGCAATCTCCCGTTGTGTTTTATTGCTTCCATTCTTTAGACCATAACGTAATTCTACAACCATTTTTTCCCTTTTCCCTAAAATATTTAATTTCTCCCGTAATCTCTCTTCTTCCAATATCGTCTCCACAGTCTCAGGAACGATATCAGAACCTGTATCCAAGATATCTAATAGGGTGATTTCGTTTCCTTCTTTATCCGAACCAATTGGATCCTGTAAAAAGAGATCATTTCTCAACTTTTTCGTAGAACGTAGGTGCATTAAAATCTCATTTTCTATGCAACGAGCAGCATAGGTAGCCAGTCTAGTATTGTATTTTCTCTGATATGTATTTACACCTTTAATTAAGCCAATGGTTCCTATTGAAATTAAATCCTCATTATCTTCGCCAGTATTATCAAATTTTTTTACAATATGAGCAACTAGCCGAAGGTTTCTTTCAATCAGAGTATTTCTAGCTTCCATATCACCTTGTTCCATCTTCAAGATTAGTTTGCGTTCTTCTTCTTCTCTTAATGGTAAAGGAAAAACTTTATTATTTGATATATAAGAGAATAACCAAGCAAACTTCTGATTAATCAGGTTTAAAATTACCCCTATTAAAGGGAGTATCATTTACCCACCTCCGAAAGAAAAACTCCGCATGTTTTACTTTATGTTTTGAAAGTGGGTTCCGTGCCAGTCCCTATAAGGCCAAATCCTGGATAATAACAACCCCCGAGAATACCTTCAGATGATCACGATTCTATTTTATTCCTTCCCAAACTCGGCTCATTAATAAGCTGAAAATCTCAGCTGCCCTTTCTCCGCCTAATAAATCATCTTCAAGAAAGACCACTCCAACCAGACGCGGAGCAAACACCGGGGTAAAACCAGCAAACCAGCCATAGTATGTCATTTCCCCATTCTTAATTTTTCCTGTACTAATTCTACCAGCCTGCCCGGCAACTCCCTGCGAAATCTGTGCCTTTTGCCCGGTTCCATACAAAACTACGCTTTCCAGCATTTTACGTAATTCTGCTACTGTTTTATCGGAAAGCACCTTTCTTCCCTCCGGTGGCCAAAACTGCTCACACCATTCACCATTTATCTCCTGTATACCTTCAACTACAGCAGGAGGGTAATAGTAACCGTTACCGGCCACTATTTGAAAAGCTCCGGCAATTTGCAATGGTGTAGTTAATATTCCCTGCTCTCCTAGGATAAAATTAGGAAAATCCTCTTTCTCAATCCCAGAAGGTAAATACCCTACAGACTCCCCCAGAACTGCCAGAGCCGTACTCTTCCCCAGGCCAAAATGTTTAGCCATAAAGATAAGCCGTTCTTGGCCGATCATCTGTGCTACTTTTAAAATAACCGGATCACAGCCATAGGCCAGTGCTTGGGTAAATGTAATAACACCATGCCCACCTTGATTATGATGAGAACAATAGTACCGCTCCTTACCAAGATCAATATAACCCGGATCATGAAAAACCGTTCCGGGGGTAATCTTTCCTTCTTCTAAAGCAGCAGCAGCAACCAACATTCTGAGCAAAGGCCCGGGTGGATAAGGTTGAAGAGCCCGATTGAGAAAAGGTTGATTATGATCATTCATACTTTTTTCCGGATTATAAGGATCAAAAACCGGACGGCTAGCCATTGCCCGAATCTTACCACTACCGGTTTCCAATAGAATAATTGCACCTTTTCTTATGCTCATCTCTTCCATAACCTCTTCTACTACCAGTTGCCAAGATAGATCAATTGTTAAAACAAGATGCTTATGAACTTTCCCGCCACTAATCTCCTGATATCTCCAACCCAGCCCCGGAATGGGAGAACGATAAGCATCAGTAATCAAAGCTAATTTAACTGCATGATCACCAGCCAAAGAATCTTGATACAGATACTCCAAACCGCTAATTCCCTTTCTTCCTGTAGGATCTAGATAGCCCAGTAGATGATTTGCTAAAGGTTTAGAACTGTAACGCAAAGGAATCGAACATAAAGCAAAACCCGGTTTATTCTCAGTATATAAGCTAAGCACTTTTTCATCTGGATTGTTTATTATTACAGGAGATAACAAGCCAAATTTAGAATCACCTATAACTTCTACTATCTTATTTCTTTCTTCTTCGGAAAATAATGAGGGAAAGGCTACCAAACAAGTATGATACTCTCTATCAGTAAGTGACTTACCAAAACGGTCCTTAATCTCACCCCGCCGGTCATATAAGATTAAACCATTACTACGCTGTTTTACTGCCTGCCTTGTCCATTCTTTATTCTCTACTACCTGGAGTTTAATAAGACGATGAACCTGATAGATCCCGAAAAGGAAAAGAATAAAACAGAGCCAACGCACCCGGAACTGCAATCTAGCCAACAAAAAATCCCCCCTCTGGTTAATTTAACCAAATAAGAAGGGATTATTTCATTATTTTAAAAAGAAGCCCTTTTAGTCAGAATTATTGTTACACAATACGAACAATAGGTAAATAGGGCTTTTTGCGTTGTCATTGATTTTTTCTGTCCCTGCACAATATATTGATAGCCT
>DIPO01000011.1:6767-8027 GCA_002427045.1 Firmicutes bacterium UBA5486 | reverse complement strand
GGACACAACGCAAAAAGCTTAAATAAGCTTACTTTCGCCCGAGCGACAAACGGTGTGTTACAAGTCCCGAGAATTTAATTACCCACATATGACTGGGCTTTAAGATGTTCCCGATAAGTCCGGGAAAAGATATGGCTTCCGTCTACTTTAGCCACAAAGTATAAATAATCGGTTTTTGACGGGCGAAGAACAGCAACTAGTGAAGCACGACCCGGATTGGAAATAGGACTAGGCGGTAATCCTTTATAACGATAGGTATTATAAGGTGAATCAATCTCTAAATCTTCATATAATAATCTTTGTTTTCTCTCACCTAATGCATATTGAACTGTAGCACAAGATTGAAGGAGCCGCCCTTTCCGTAAGCGGTTCAGGAAAATCCCAGCGATCACCGGCCGTTCCTCTTCAACTTTTGCCTCTTTCTCAACAACAGAAGCTAGAATCACTGATTCCAAAGGAGAAAGATCATTAGTAACAGCATCACTTGTTATTTCTGCCCACACCTGACGAAAACGCCGGAAAAATATTTTTAAAATTTCTTCCTCACTAGCGCCTTGGGCTAACTCATAAGTATCTGGAAATAAAAACCCTTCACCCGTTAAGGGGGAAAAATCAGTCAACTGCGAATTAAGAAAAACTTTATCATGGAGAAGTTCTTGAAATCTATTTAGATCAATTAACCCCCTACTGCTGAGTAACTGCCCAATATCTTCTGCAGTATAACCTTCAGGGATTGTAATCTTATAAATTATCGGCCTCCCGGTTTCTAATTCCTTTAACAGCTGATGAAAAGAGATACTACCATCAAAAGAATAGTGTCCGGCTTTCAACCGTTCTTTCTTACCAGTCAGGTATATATACCACACAAAACTATCTCTATTTTTAATTAAACCATTTTCTTCTAAAATACGGCCAATTTGAAAAATGGATGACCCCATCGGGATATCCAGTACAATTTTATCCTCAGATGTCAACGTTGTTTGGACTCCACAATAGAGCCAGAGTATTTGACCGCAGAGAACGATTAAACCTAAAAACAATAAAAGTATTAATAGAGAGCGCAAAGAAATCCGGCCCCTGAAAACAGGTCCTAAATATCTTTTACAATTCCGGGTAAGATCAGCCCAATTTTTTTTTAATCCAGGGAGAACCCGTTTATTAGCTTGGGTAACGACGTGTTTCCACACGGCGGCACCTCCTCTCTCTAATTATAAAGGATCTTTTACAATGAGGCAATGTCAAATACGCGATTAAGGTAAT
>DIPO01000011.1:6535-6660 GCA_002427045.1 Firmicutes bacterium UBA5486 | reverse complement strand
TCAAATACGCGATTAAGGTAATTTGCAATTCCTCAGTTTAAAAACAAATGATGCACAGCCAGCAACCGGTTATGAGATGGGATGCATCAGGCAAGTTCCCCAGATGGGCTTTTTGCGTTGTCATT
>DIPO01000011.1:311-6516 GCA_002427045.1 Firmicutes bacterium UBA5486 | reverse complement strand
CTATATATTGTGTTGGGACCTTTAAAAAAGACACAACACAAAAAGCTTAGATATAAATTTAACCACAAAATATCATGGCATTCCTTAAGATATTTTGTGGTTAAATTTTAAATAATTTATTTATGCAATAACCTTATCCCGCAAAGGACAGTATAAATCCTTGGGCTTTTTTAATATTCTTCACTCTTCATCATCATCTTCATCTTCATCAAATTCCCCAAATTCGTCGTCTTCAAAATCTCCCCCAAAATCATCTGTCTCTAGAAGTTCTAAAATCTTATCTAATTCCTCTGCATCAGGTTCTACTAATATTTCTTCGCCTTCTTCATCCGTATCAATACGGAAAACATGGGCTTCCTCTTCATCTACACTTTCTTGAATCTCCGGGATTAATATAACATATTTATTATCTTCCAGTTCTAATACCCGATCTAAACTATACCTATACTCCTGGCCATCTTCATCCACCAGGATGATCCAATCTTCTTGATTATTATGAGTCATATAATTCACCCTCCTCAATTTTTATAAGTATATTCTCCCCCAAACTCGTTAAGATTACAAGATCAATTCTTAGATTAATAGATTACCTTTTTATATTTATTTTCTTAGTTTTAATTTATGATTTGTCCATAATCTTAATTTAATTTCCGAAAACTTAAATAATTATCAAGAATTAAAACCGCAGCTAACTGGTCAATTACTTGACGCCGTTTCTTCCGCGAAAGCCCCCCTTCCAATAAAACTCTTTCCGCTTGTACAGTTGTAAGTCGCTCATCCCAGAAAATGGGGTCTACCTTGCATAAACTACCTAACTTGTTTCCAAAACTCATTATTTTTTTAGCCTCGGGCCCCAGATCTCCATTCATATGGCGTGGTAAGCCAATTACCAATCCCGTACACTTATGTTCTTGAAAAAGATTAGCTAAATATTCAAAATCAGCTTTAGAAGTAAGACGGTTATAAACCTCTAACCCCTGAGCAGTAAAACCTAAAGGATCACTAACGGCAACCCCAATCCTTTTTTTGCCTACATCTAAAGCCATTAAACGTTCATATGAAAAATCAGTCACTAGAATTATACTCCTTATTTTTCCGATGGTACGATCATCCGCACCTGGAAAATATGATTAGGAATCCGTTTTAGATCATTATTTCCAGAGAATTCTACAAAACCGATCTCGGGAAAGTCAGCCAATGAATTCTTAGCCTGGAGCAAAGATTTGCCGGCAACAGCTTTAAAGATCTTTTGTCGATCAATTTTACCACGAACTTTAGCCACTGCTTGAACAGAAATATCTGCCTGTTTCAAATCACCATTTACTTTAATTCCCCGACAAGTTATTTCATTGGTGATTGGCAGAAAACCATCGGGAAGCGTCTGGTATAGATTATGCTCGAACCATTTATAAAGATGGGTTTTATTTAATGAAGCCGTTTTTACTTTGTATGATAAGCGAACAGAAAGCGTACTGGTTTCAGTCCCTATTGGCTGTTCCGGCCTGACCTTACCAGCTTCAGTCTGGACCAACTCCGGTAACAGCAGATATCCTTCTTCCACCATTGCTTGTACCTCATCTTTAGCTTTCAATTCTAATTGACGCTTTGCTTCTTCTTCAGCACGTAGGATATCCTGTTCCTCAACAATCGGAACAAGTTTATCTTCACCACTAGTAAAACTTTTAAAATTTGCTACATGTAGTGTATTAGCTAAGTGTCCCTCAATCTTAGAGATCATCTGCTTCTCTACATTACCAATCGTCCCTTTTTCCGTCGCTTCTACTTCTACTTCTGCTTGGCCGTAAATTTCTCCTGTAGGAATCCCCTGTACATAATTGGTACTCTTTTTTGGTACTACTACCGGCTTAGTCGTAAAAAAGGATAAACCTCCTTTAGTGGAAACCATTGTTCCTTTAGGCACAATTATTGGATTAACCCCACTATTAATAAAAACTACCATTCCTTTTGCCGGTAAGTACCCTACTCTTTTGCGGCCACTCGTTGAAATCGAGACTGTTAATTCATCCTGTTTCTCCACAACCTTAAGAGGAAGAACCCCTTTTGTTATTTCTCGCTCTGAATACCCCATCCCTACCTTTCCCCCGGCACTAAATAGATGTTCTTTACTAGCAGGATGGATAATAATATTAACTTTAGGCCGAAACAAAAAGTACGTTGCCACTAATAAACTAAAAAAGGTAAAAACCAGAGCCATCACCAATCTACCACCGGAAAAAGAGCGTATAGGCCTAGGTACTCTTTCATCACCGACAGAAACAGCCTCCCTTGTAAAACCATTAAGCTCCATTGGTAGCTGGTTCTGGTAAAACCCAGTCTCTGCCTCTTCTATTTTATCTTCTACTTTTATCCCCAGGTTCTTGGCTAACCGCCTAACGTACCTGTCTTTTACCACCAATACTAGTTCTTTACCTTCTTCCTCACTATAAAAGTTTAAAAGGCGAAGATTAATTTCACTTCTCAATACTGGAATACGAGAATCGGAAAAAATGATCACTCTAGTACCGAGAGAGTCCCGTACTTTTCTAATTAATCCCTGAGCCGTCTCGTCTTTCTCTACAGGGATGACATCAGTTCTTGCCAATGACTAACCACCTTCCTCCGATCCTTTTATCTGTAGGATTTACGTAACTTGTAACTCAAATTTGCCACTCGTCACTCGAATTAAATAATACCCTATCGTAGCTCATTGCCGGCCACCCGTTACTTGAGAGCAAATTATGCAAGCTTGTCCGGTATTCATTTCTTTCATCTGCTGCCCCCATCTACTAAGGGCAATAATTTATTTAATTATTAAAATTGTTCTTTTTTCCTTGAAAGCAAAACATAAATTAATAGAATAACCGGATATAGCAATGAGGTTCCCACCATTATAATACCAGAGTCATTAACCATTAATGCCACCAATCCAGTACATACAGTCGTAGATACTCCCTGCCAAAACCATTCATCTTTAAGTTTAAGTTTGGTACCAAGAGGCTGTTTTCCTGCTAACCTGATAAAAATAAAAAACAAAACAAAGATCATTAAAAGAAGCTTAGTCAGAATATTATAATTAATCAATCTTATATTCATTCTAATTTTTCTCAAGACAATCATCACCAGTACATCCCAACGACCAGCATTTAACATTTGAAAAGCATTACTAATATGAGTCTTTGTTTTAAAACCCGGTAGAAATAAGATCATCAATAAACCTAAGGATAATAGCAAAAAAAGAAATAATAAATTCTGCCAGGCCTTTTTCTCATCTTTGATCTGATAACAAACTAGAACAGAGGCACAAACTGCAGTGACCCCACCTCCAAAATTGGCTCCCCAAATTGGTGAAATAATAATTAATGACCAGATACCCATTAATAGGCCCATCCTATCCCGCCATTTAGAACCTGTTAATAAATGAGTAGCTCCAACCAACAAGGACCCTAATAAAATCCCGGCATATTCATTCCCTAATCCATAAAATCGGGCTCCCACAATTGGATTTGGCCCTAATAAAGAATTCCGCATTATTTCTGTTCCTAATACTAAATCAAAGAGAATGAGCAGTGCTGTAGTTATTAAGATGCCACAAAAAGCCTGGATTGTTGTTTTAAAAAGTACTAAATACAACTTCCAAAGAATGAGCGTAATCAGAAAAAGCAAAATAGCAACTACTATGATACTTTCTATTTTAAAAGGTGCAATTACTATTAAAGAAAGTGGAAAAACCGGAAAAAGCAGCAGCTTCTCTTTTACCAGAGAAGTAACATTATTCCAAGGCATTAACAGCAAAATTATAGATAAAACCAGAATACCAGCTAATAAATAAATATAAAACCGGAGAATTATCTTTCTTTGTGCTAAATTATTATACCAATCTTCACTTTTTCTTCTGAGCTCCTTCCAATCTCCCTTTTCAATGGTCATTGAAGCTTCTTCTTTTCTTTGCCGGTTAATCTTTAATAAAGCAAAGATGGTTGAAGTTAGATCTCCCATCGTTAACAAGCCTTGCTCCCTGGTTGAAGTAGAATATAAAAGTCCTGAGCTTTCTGGTTTTTGGTAAATAATAACCGGTAGTAAACTTTCTCCTTGGAGAATTCCAGATTCAGATGGAGATGCTGAGAAAAGAATAAAAGTAGTATCAAAGACAAGTTGCCTCATCAATTGGCCTATAAAATCATCGATCCGTTGTATTGATAATTTTCTTAATTCAGTCAGGCGGGAATCAGTAATAAATCCCTGGTAAGCTTCCAGTCTTTCTAGATCACCTGTATCAATACAGATTAAATCAGCTTCAGGCAAAACCTTGAATACTTCTACTAATATCCGCAAATAATCAGTGCAATACCCAAAAGGGAATTCAGAATCATATGCCAATATTTCTTGGCCGGTAATCTCATAATCTATTCTACCATTTCGATCGGCAAGTAGAGTTAATATAGATCGACTTGCCTTCCATGGCAAATCTGAATTACCCACTAATGCTGTTTTCTTCCCATTTTTATGTAATACCGAGCCCAGCAAGCCAAATTGTGCTGAGAATATTGGCATATTTAAATTAAAAACACCATTAGTAAGTTGGTTTCTAATTGTATCTTTAATCAGCAACTCTTTTAAATTAGGGAAATCACTAATAATATTTGTCTCCAAACCAGAACTAATTGCCGCATAAATCTTTTCTGGTGTTAACCTTCCTTCTACCCGGGCAGGTATAAATCCAAAACCCCCATTTTTCAAAAGGTAGTTAAGATTAGGATATGAATCATTTGTCAAATCAGGAAAATCTATGCGTGTTAAATTAATCATAATTACCTTAGTTGGAGAATTCTCCCCGCTAAGGCTAGTTCCTTCAATCGACAGCGGAAAGAGGATAAAAAGAAGAAGCAGGAGAAAACTGATTTTTTTCAAAAGTAATCCCCCAACCTAATTGATCATAACTTAATTGTTCCTTTTCTGTCAATATTACCTTAATTGGGCTTTTTGCGTTGTCATTGATTTTTTTGTCCCTGCACAATATATTGATCGCCTAATACAAGCCCAACACTATATTATTGTGTTGGGACCTTTTAAAAAGGACACAACGCAAAAAGCTTAATTATTTATCGCTTTTTTCCAATAATGTTTTATAATTACCTGTAAGACTGCTCCAATTGGTACCGCAAAAATAATTCCAATAAAGCCAAAGAGTTGACCACCAATTAGTAATAAGAAAATCACACTCAGTGGATGTAAACCAACTTTTCCCCCAATAATTTTGGGGTAGATTACGATCGATTCTAATTGATTAACAATTACAAACAAGACTGCAACATAAATAGCTTTCCATAATGAAGTTTGCGCTGCCAGAAACATGGCAGGTGCGGCTCCAATCACTGGGCCAAAATAGGGAATAAGATTAAAAAGCCCTGCCAAAGCACCAATTAAAACAGCCAAATCAATACGGAGGAAAAGAAGGCCTAATATTAGAATAAGCCCTACAACTAAGGATGATAGAGCCTGAGCCCGTAAGTATTCGGTGACCACCCTAATCACTTCTAATATCATGCCCTGATCTTCCCGAAAGAGTCTTTCACTCCAAATTAAACCGGTCCGCCTAAAGCTTTCCAAGTCTCGACTGAAATAAAAAGCAAGCACAGGTACTAAAAGTAAAAATAAAATTTGGGAAAAAAACGAAAGCAATAAAGAAGCCAATTTCAGAAGAAAAAGGCGGAGAAATTCTTCTCCCCTAAATAAAGCCTCATTTATTATGTTTCTGATGCTCTGAGGTAAACTAAATCTTTTATATTCCCGGTTTAGCTTCAAATACCACGTTTGAATATCACTAACATAAACAGGGAGTTTAGTTAATGCTTTATTTAAATCTTTTAGTAAACCCGGGAGAAATACTACCACCAAAACGCTACAAAAAACACCCAACAGAAAAAAAACAGTTATAACTGCGGCTATCCTACTAGCTCCTTTTCTTTCAAACCATTTAACTACCGGTTCCAGCAGGAAAGCTAAGAAAAAGGCAAAGAAAAAAGGAAGCATTATTCGAGGAAAAAATACTAGAGCACCGATTAAAAAAAGCACCAGTATTATCAAGATAATTTGGGGCAAAACTTTCTGTCCCATCTTCTTCTTCCTCTGTTTATTCTTTAAGGAACTGCATTATATAATCCTCTCTGCTAAAAGCAAATGGCCAAAATGGCCATTTTGAGGTATA
>DIPO01000011.1:0-182 GCA_002427045.1 Firmicutes bacterium UBA5486 | reverse complement strand
CAAAATGGCCATTTTGAGGTATATAAAAATACAAATTAATTTATATTACCTTACCCGTCTCCGATCCGGAAACAGTCTTTGCATCAAGCCGGTAGTCCCAGCCTGCCCTATAACTGAAAGTAAAGAGTGGCCAGCTTTTTCAAAGATTGTTCTTCGCATTTTACCCTTCCTTCTACCAAGCG
>DIPO01000039.1:47168-48765 GCA_002427045.1 Firmicutes bacterium UBA5486 | reverse complement strand
TCTCATTTAATCTTTGCCATTTTTAACGACAGGACTACCACTAGAACCCGGGGAAATAGGTGCAGTAATTTGAATAATCGTACCAAAATTTGGTGCATCCCTAACAGCAGATACTATGCCGTCTGCGACCGTTCCCTCAAGACCAAATGGGTTACCAATCACAACGATGCGTTCACCGGGTTCAGGAGTAGAAACGCTGACCGTCAAAGGTTTTATCTTCTCCTGAGGGATATCTACTAAGACTCGTATAATATCTCCTTCGCTGTCCTCGGCTAAAACATGTGTAATTGGGTAAATTTCGCCTTGCACCGTTTTAATTTCCGCATACGCAGCATTTAGAATGACATGCCGATTCGTGATAACCTCACCGTCTTCACTAATGAAAAAGCCGCTTCCCTGACCGAGAGGAATACCTTCTTCATCATAAGTTAGGATTAAGATGGTTGATGGTTCAATCATCTTGATAATCTCTGTTAGCTCTTCCTGTGCCATTATTGAACTGAAGGAAGCAAAACATAGAAAAATAACAGTAAACGTTATCAAAAAACGTTGATATATCCTCATGTGTTCATCCTCCTTTCCAGTTCAAATAATTAATTTCGCCTAACGTTTTGCGGATAAAAGAAGTTGCCGAAGGCAATTTGGGGAAATCTTTGATTTCTCTTTTATCCGCTGTTAGGCGAAATTTCGCCCCTTTCTAAAAAAATCGGATTTTGTTACAGACATTACCATATCAAAGGTATAAGGCGATATCTTACTTTTTGGCTATATTCTTTATAACCTTCGAGTTCTATCATAAGAGTTTTATCCTCATAATATGTTCTGATAAATACAAGTAAAACCATTATAATAACGGGTATAATGCTCAGAACAGAACCAAATGCAAAGGGTATAGGTAAAGAACCCAATAGCATTCCCAAATAGCCAGGATGGCGGATAATACTATAAGGACCGGTCTCAATAACTTTGTGACCTTTGTCTTTCTGAATACGAACAGTCCCTTCAAAGAAAGGATTATGAAGCATTGGCCAGATTGAAAATACATCTGATATAACATAAAGTCCTAAGCCTATATATACAAGATTAAAGGGTAATGGGAAGATGTCAAATCTATAATCCAGTCCTGCGATTAAAGGAGTTACAACAATAGCAAAAAGAAAATAAGTTACAATAACAATCTTATCCCATTTTTTTGTCCCTTCTTGCATTTTTCCTCTTTGGTTTAATAATTCGGGCACTTTTTTCATAAATAGAAGACTGTTTATTAAGGAACCAACAATGTAAACACCGATATATAACCAAGCTCTTAATATATCAATTCTACCAGAGGCAATAAAATATATAATTCCAGTTACAATTATCCAACGAAAAGGTGATGTAAGTGCGTTAATACCTGTTCTGGTAAGTTTTGTTTGTTTAGTCATGGTAAATACCTCCCTTTTAAGAGTTTAGATGTTTCTGATCATTCTTCAAATATCCTCATAATTCTGGTTTCCTTCGCAATTATTGAGTAATAGGGGTTATTTCGCCTAACGTCCGCGGGTTTGCGGCGTCCATGGACCTTAAGGCGCAGAGTCAAAGCTTAGTGCGACCGCAC
>DIPO01000039.1:42958-47039 GCA_002427045.1 Firmicutes bacterium UBA5486 | reverse complement strand
GCGCTTAGGTCCATGGATGTGGGTGCGTCCACTTCGTGGATTCGACTTCATTGATTTCGCTTCATGTTCCGCTAGCCGCGCCCCGCCAGCGCAAACCCTGCTGTTATAGGCTGTACCGCGCCCTCCCGATTTCCAATTTCTTAAAATCCCAAGCCCCACCGCCGGAGCATAGGACGTGCGGAAGCGGTTCCTTCTCTTTATTAAGTAATTCACTTCAAGTATTTTTTGCTGTCCTGTCGCCATTTGTACCTTACCACTATGTTATACTGGACAATAAAGCATTGTATTGTTTCTCGTCGAAATCTTTAATCTTCTGTATTATCAGCCTTGCAGTTGATTTCATTTCAGGAGCATCGACCGGGGCTTGTCCTCTCTCAAGGCAACCTGATAAATGTGAATATTCATTATTTATTCTATCTGTTAGAACTGCTGGAATTGGCTTATCGTCAAAAAAAGCTTTTAGTTTTTCAATATCACTCGTTTCATCCGGGAAACGATAATAAAGATATATTTCAAGGAATTTTCTGGCATTATTACCAAAGTTATAGAAAACAGTATAATTCTTATCAGTGATCTCGTTAATTTGAGAGCATTTATAAATCTGATCGAATAAGAAATTGTATTCTGTAACATATTCTTTCAGATATTTTGGCATAGCAATAATTGAAGAGAATTTATCTTCTCTATTGATAACGAAGAAGTCTTTTTCATAACTTGAAAATTTACCATTAGTCTTTATGATCCCACCATTTAATCTTTTTAAGTATTTTAGGAAGTCAAGATTATGTGTGGATACGAAAAGCTGACCAAACGAATCAGTATCAACAATTTCAGATTTAATGATGCTATACATGAAGAATATGTGATTAGCATCTAAACTTGAAATTGGATCATCTATCCATATAATGGGTTTTTTCCCCGAGGTATTGATATCGTTAAGTTTCGCAATAAAGTAACAGAAAGAAATTAAGCTACATTCTCCTTCACTAAGGTTATGAGCTTTTTTCCCATCACGTACAATCTGAAATCTTACTTTCTTTTCTTGGTCTGTATCATCGCTTTCTAACTCTATGGATTCAAGTGAAAGAAATTGATGACCGAAAAAATTTTTTAAATACATATTTACTTGTTTTGCGCCTTCTTCTTCATCATTTAAAAGCCGTTTCTTTTCTTCGATTTCTAGTAGTTTTGTCTTGATAGATTCCGAAAAACTGTTCCTGAACCTTTCTTTCTCCTGCAATGTTAAGTGTAAATTTTCTATCGTTGCGTGCTCAGTTTGATAATTGATTGTTTGAACAAAATCATAAACCTCTTTTAATCTTAACGACGTTTTCGCTTCATTTTGTTTCTCTTTTAATTGAGATGTATATTGCTCAGATTTTAGCCGGATTTTTTCAAACTCGTCATATATAACAGATAATTCCTCAGAAAAATCATTTTGTTCGTCAAATTCTTGAGCATGAATAATCGAGTCCTTTCTTGCTTTTAATTGAGAAATGATTTTGTTAAGACTTGAAATATAACTTTGAGATACTTCTTCCTTTTTTTCTATTTCTGCTTCTATCTCTGTTTTAAATTCTGAATAAAAGTTGTCGATATTAGGTATGCTTGCCAAGGAAACCTTTTCCTTATCGGTTTCCAAATCCTTAATTAAAGAATCAATATCCTTTTCTAGCTGTTCTGACTCTTTATCAAAATGTTTCTCTAATGCTTCCCATCTCTTGGTAGAAATTGGATTCCCACAGAAAGCGCACTTCTCGCGTTCTTTATGTAAACCACGACCTTCGCTAACCCAACGGTTTAATATTGCGTTATTTACAAGCTCTTCGATTTTATCTGATTCAGCAATTGTTTTTTCAATTAACCCTTTAGCTTTGATGGAAAGAGAATGAAAGTTTAAATTTGGTGTATTTATTCTCTGGATTGGTTGCTTAGGTGTTTCCTTTAAAAGGTCATGAAGTTTTTTAGTCTCATCTTCCGTAATACAGATATAATCATCACTCAGAACTCGATTAATCTCCGTTTTCATTTTAGCAGTTGTGTAATTCTGATCACCAAATTTTCCCGGCTTATATTTTATACCTATATTACGATCAATAGCTTTTTTTCTTATTTTTTCTTCCAAAGATTTGCTTGCATTATCGTGAGAAGATAATTCATTTAAATAGTCAGCTTCGCTTATTTTTAATGCCAAATATAAACCTGATTCATTTCCTTCGTCGGATGATCCTAATTCATCTGTTAGATTCGCAATTTGCGTTTCGATAACATTATTATCGCTTCCAAGTACTGCAAAAGACTCTATATCTTCGTCAGGATTAAAAATAAAGTGTAAATTCTCTCGGACAAAATCATCATTGAAAACTCTGATATCCTTACCGTGTGATTGTAGATCTTGATGTTTTACACTTTGCCCATCTTTAAATATCACCTCAAATTCATGATCTATATATTTATCAGATATTATTCCTGTCTCCAAAGCTCTGATTATTCTAGACAAAGTTGTTTTTCCAGAATAATTTCTGCCATAAAAAACATTGATTTTTTTTAGTTCGAGAACACGTCCATTTTTTGCTTTAACAGAAGAATCCCATTCAAAATCATTAAATACTGCCATGTTTTTTATCGATTTGAATTTTGTAATCATAATTATTCCTCTTTTCTTAGCCCGGCATGGACGCCGGGCGTTTTGGGCGCGAGTTTTTTGAATCTTCCACCTTTTCATTCTATCATATCCACCATAGTCTTGCGCGGTATTGCCTATAACGTCCGCGGGTTCCTGATGTCGATGAGAACCTATTTCTTACCTGAAGAACCCACATAAGCTTTTGTTTCGGTAATAAGCAAATCCTTCAAATTTAGATATAAAAAAAGTATGTAACGATTTTGCTAGAAAGTAAGGTGTTATCGATAATCTTGAAGTGTTTTATTTTATGCGATAAAGGAAACAATCTAATTCCACAAAAATGCCTACTTAAACTATTAACAAGAAATTTGATCCACAACAGCTTTCCTAAAAGTGAAATAGCACTAATGGATCCTGCGTTCAGATTCTAAAGATCTTGGCCGAAACAATGACTTTGGTTCTCTTTTAAACAGTTGACCCCAAAGGCTAACCCACAACGGCTCTCTATTTGATTTTAACCTCTTTCAGTTAAGTATGGCGGCTAACGTTTGGCATTCAAGACATCGTGCCCTAAGCGGGCTTTCTTTCCTTTATACTTTCGCCCGCGGGTGCAACGGCACTTAGGCACGAGGATGTGGGCGCGAACCCTCCATGATTTTTCTTTCCTGATTCACTTCATGAATGAATACTTCCAAAGGCCTTCTTTTATCAGACAAACCGCGCCCCGCCAGCTTGAATGCCGTGTTAGACGAAGTGTCCGACGTTTACCGCACCAAAATTGATAGCTTAAAATTTTAACATTAATCATTTAGCGTAGTGATTCCTATGTTTAACGTTCCTCTGCAAGTTATTGTATTTTAATGTCCTAAAATAGAACTTGCGTGTTAGTATATAAATAGTGCAAGTCAAACTTGGGCAGATATTCTTAAAGCAATATGCAAAAGTTGGGCCGCAAATTGCGAAGTCTCATAATTTGCCCCAATCATCAAATACAAAAACAACACCACACAAATACTCTCATAAATAGTAAGAAATATAACAGGTCCCAAACCCGGTTTAAAATAAATCCACAATACACCAACTGTAATTATTAACAAATCAAATATAATATTTGAAGAATAGAAGTAGGAAAATAAAAACCACGTAAAATGCCCCCCAAAAATTGCGATGGCTATAAGAAAGGGTTTTATCGCCGGTTTGTTAGACTTTGAGGCAAGCCAGTAAAACAGGACAACACCAATAGCAACTATGCCAACTGCAACCCAATTATATTTTCCCACAAACATTCCAAATATCGCAGCCAAACCTTCCAGTAGTTTAGTCCATAATGTTTCTTTTTTGTTATTCATGAAAACCGACCTCCTTATTCACATTTCGCCTAACGTCCGCGGGTTTGCGACGTCCATGGACCTTAAGGCATAGCGTCAAAGCCTAGTGCGACCGCACTTTGCTTTG
>DIPO01000039.1:27913-42839 GCA_002427045.1 Firmicutes bacterium UBA5486 | reverse complement strand
AGGTCCATGGATGTGGGCGCGTTATCTTCATGATTCAACTTCTTTGATCAGACTTCATGAAACCCTAACCGCGCCCCGCAAGCGCAAACCCTGCTGTTATGTGAAGTTGCGACTTTCATTTTTTTCATCAAGGACAAAATTAACATCTATTCTATTACCAATTACTTCCTGGATCGTTTCTTCGACCATAACTTTAAATCTTTCTGACATCTCCTTATGGAACCTTCTATCCTCCGGAAACTTGATTGCAATTTTTCCGTCTTTTAAATCCCCGAGGTATCCTTCGCATAGCAAGGCATTTAAAGTCTTGCTTTTTCCTTTTATTTGTTCAAGTATTAAGTTCCAATGACCCTGAATTCTTATCGAATCAAATTCCTTATCTATTAGAATTAGCTTCTCTTTTTCCGGGGGCGTTAAGCCTACTTTCAATAACTCGGTTAATTTAGTACAGAGTATGGTGCCCTTAGGTAAATCCTTAAGTATATCTGAATGTAATTCGTGGCGTTTGGTTTCTTCATTGTACTCTGCAAAATCGGATATGTTATCTGTACAAATAATTAATTCATCAATGTCGTTTTCCTTGCAATATTTAATTATCAATTCGACGATTAGACAATCGTAGTCAACCTTTTTTTTACCTTCATTCTTACGATTATACGGTTTTATACCTCTTAACTCACGTTTAAATGCATTAAGCATTGTTGTTTCAGTCAATTCTAATCTTCTAGTATTTGCATGGGAAAGTAATCTTTCAAATAATATTTTGGCTTTCCCAAGGCTTTTTACTCTAGTTTTTATTAGGCCATCTATTTCACCTAGCATTTTTTGTTTATCTTCATTTAGATATGGAGGAAATTCATCCCTAAAAATTTTTTTGTAACTATTTATACCTGCCTTTATCTCTTCAAACACTTCATCCAATTTGCGATAAAACTCTATTTCCACTACCTCAGGTACAAGAAGAGTAACATTATTGCGATCTAATAAATCCACAAACTCTTCTAAGATTCCGGGATTGTGCTGATTTTTAGTTAATAATGCACAAAATAAATAAATGTTCGTGTCAATGGCAATATGAATGATTCCCATCATCCTCCCCCCAATTGTATTTCCTAGTCCCCATTTCCAGCAATTTCACATAACTAAAACATCCACGACACTTCGTTCATTATCTTATTTTAGAAGTATTATCGACTATCGGCAATTCCCCCTAAAATAAGATAGTTAGCGTCGGGTGTCCTTAATTACCCCTTTCTTTACTTTTCAAGACACTTACACTTAATTCAGAGGAATTTCATGAGTATATATTCCGTAACCATTAAGTTAGAATAACCCAACAACCCCTGTATGTATCTTGAACAATATATTGTAAAAGCCAGTCTGAATAACTCGTAAAATACTTGTAACAATATTCATATTATACCATAACTTTAATTATTTTTTAACTAATTTTGTTTTTTCTTTAAACTACTTCCAAACTCAGCAAATTTAGCATAACAAAAAACAGGAAGATTTAAATCAATCTTCCTGTTCTATTATTTCGGATTAGCTTGCAAAGGCTGTCATTCAATACGAGTAATGATTACCCAACGACAAGCCACAAGATACATTTTTTAGCCAAAATATTTTAATAGCAATTCCAAATCTAATTCTGGATAAACCGGAAAACGCTTTAATAAAGTTTCTACACGCGAGCGGGCCTCATTTTTGACCTTCGCATCAAGAATATACCTGGCTTTACTTGGTTTCCCTGCCTTAGCCCCAGAATCAATTATTCGTGGTTTTGTATTCTCTAAGACCATCTTAAGTACAGAAGCAATCTCCTTCATCTCAGTTTCTCCCATACCTAAAGTGGTAGTTGCCGGAGTCCCAATCCTCAAGCCACTAGTATACCAGGCACCATTCGTATCATTAGGTAATGAGTTTCGGTTTAAAGTAATCCCACACTCCCTGACTGCACTCTCCGCCTGCCGTCCGGTAATACCAAAGGGACGAACATCAATCAGGAGCAGATGGTTATCTGTGCCACCAGTAGCAACCACCATATCCTGTTCAATGCAGGCCTGAGCCAAGCTTCTGGCATTCTTTACTATCTTATGGGCATAATCTTTAAATGCCGGCAGATTAGCTTCAGTTAGTGCCACACCCTTGGCTGCCATTACATGGGGAAGAGGACCGCCAATTACCAACGGGCATCCCTTGTCCACATGTTCGGCAAATTCTTCAGTACATAAAATTAAACCGCCACGGGGCCCGCGTAATGTTTTATGGGTAGTAGTCGTTACTACATGTGCATGGAGAACCGGATTATAATCACCGGTAAAGACTCCACCTGCTACCAACCCGGCAAAATGAGCCATGTCTACCATCAATACAGCTCCTATTTTGTCAGCAATCTCGCGGAAACGTCTAAAATTAATAATTCGAGGATAAGCACTGAATCCCGCCAAAAGAATCAGCGGTTTTACCTCCATCGCAATCTTTTCAATCTCATCATAATCTAATAATCCTGATTCTTCATTTACACCATAGCTAAAGGTCTCAAACATCTGAGCAGAAACATTATGCCGGTAACCATGGGTTAAGTGTCCACCAGAATAATAGTCCATCCCCAGTAACCGCTGGTTACCTAAGAGGTGCCGGAGTTCATTCCAGTCTTCACGGCTCATCTGATTAGGATCTTTTATTCCTTGGTTATCCAGTTCAGGCACTTTTACCTTAGCATTGAGAATTGCCCAATATGCAACAAGATTAGCATCTGCCCCGCTATGCGGCTGAACATAAGCGTGGTCCGCGCCAAATAATTCACAGGCTTGCTTCCTCGCATAATCTTCAACATTATCAACATTATTACAACCAGCATAGAAACGATGGAAAGGATAACCTTCAGCGTATTTATCGGTAAATAAATTTCCCATTGCCAGTTGAGTAGCGAGTGATGAATAGTTTTCACTGGCAATTAGCTTTAAGTTATTCCTTTGGTCTCTTAACTCATATACTATATCTCGGGCAATATCATGAGCTATTCTTGCCACTTCTGTGAGGTTAGCTAAATAAGCTAGGAATCCCGCATTAATTTCTTCGGGTTTAGTTTTAGTTAAATAATCATTGATTGCCAAGTTGGACATATTTTTTGTTCTCCTCACTTTCTATTTATCCCAATTCAGGTTTTTAATCTTCCTTTACTATAAAAAAACCTGAATCTTAGATTCCTTATTTTAAAAAATTATATCATCTTCCAGCTGTTTGTCAATTTGCCATCTAAGGGAATTGACTAATGCATCTCGTAGCTCTTCGCTGACCGCTCATCCTTAACTTAGATAAAATTTGGTTAATTTTTTCTTCTAAAGGGTTGACAGAACAAATAGAGAATATTACTTTATAACCATCCTGTTATTTTAAACCGATATTAGCCTTACTTCACTTAAGGAGTGAATTATGTTGAAAAAAATTGTCTTAACCGGCGGAGGAACTGCCGGCCATGTGATGCCTAATCTAGCTCTATTTCCCAAACTACAGAGTAAAGGCTGGAAAGTACTATATATTGGCAGTAATGATGGAATAGAAAGAGAACTAATCACTGCAGAGCATCTGCCTTATTATCCAATAGCCACTGGAAAATTCCGTCGCTACTTTTCGAAACAGAATTTTACTGATCCTTTTCGTGTAATAAAAGGAATAGTTCAATCCTACAAACTATTAAAAAAACTACGGCCCAATATCATTTTTTCTAAAGGAGGTTTTGTATCAGTTCCGGTTATAATCGGTGCCTGGCTTAATAGGATCCCAGTTATTCTACACGAATCCGACCTGACACCTGGGCTTGCCAACCGGATCGCTCTACCTTTTGCCTCCACAATCTGTACCACCTTTCCAGAGACTTTAAACCATTTACCAGAAGGCAAAGGAATTTTAACCGGGAATCCAATCCGGCCCGAACTTCTTTCCGGCTCTAAGGAAGAAGGCCTTAAGTTATGCGGTTTTACTGATAATAAACCTACAATCCTGGTTATGGGCGGTAGTCTGGGTTCTGTTCGAATCAACAAAATGATCCGAGCAATTCTCCCTGACTTGCTTCTCAAATATCAGGTGGCTCATATTTGTGGAAAAGATAATGTCGACCAGAATTTAATTGGGTATAAGGGATACAAGCAATTTGAATTCGTAAGCCAAGAGCTACCCCATATCCTGGCTATGGCTGATCTTTGCGTTTCAAGAGCGGGAGCAAATTTCCTCTTTGAATTATTGGCCTTAAAAAAGCCTAATCTTCTGATCCCCCTTCCTAAGGATTCCAGCCGGGGTGATCAAATTCTGAATGCCCAGTCTTTTAAAAGACAGAATTTTAGTATGTTATTATATGAAGAGGAGATTACGGAGTCTATATTAAAAGATAAAATCGATCTTCTTTATCAAAACCAGACAGATTACATTAAAGCAATGACCGACAGTAGTATCTCCGATTCCGCTACCGAAATAATTAAGATCATTGATGACAAGGCTAAATATTAATCAAGGTAAGAATTGCAAACTGGCAAAATATGAGATTGTTAAATAAACAATTCCCTGAAATGAGTAAATTAGGGTTTTGGGCTTAGGAATAAATAAGAACTTTCCATTATAAAGGCTGGTTTTTAAAATAATTTATTACCTCCTGTTTTATTTTTCATAAAATAAAGCGGGAGGTGAATGAACATGAGTAGCAGTTGCAGTGTATTACGTAGAATTGAAGATGTCTCTCAGGCTGTTGCAGAATTCCTCGGAAACCCAAGTGCCCTTACTCCTGCAGTCGCAGCCGATTTAAGTAACCGTATTGAACTTATCCGTGGTGCTGTAAGAAACCTTCCCTTGGCTGCCGGTCCTAAAAATGATATCCTTCGCCGGCTGAATCAGGCTCAATTTATCCTAGCCAATGGTTCTCTAGGTCTTTCGGATATCCAGCGCATCTTGTCAGTATTACAGATCTTACAATTATCCGCCTTTAAAGTAAGTAATAGAAAACTCCCGTGTCCACAAGGCGTGGTTACAGTACACCCTTCCAATCGTTTTAGCACAATTTGTAATATTTGTTAGGCCAGTCTCTTATTGAGAATAAAAGGGCCCACCATAATGGGTCCTTTTTATTTTTTCTGTTCATCACTGGCAAGTCGCGAATTTACTAGATACTCCCAGGCTTTGAGTGCCGCTTTAGCTCCCTCTCCAGAAGCCACAATAATCTGTTTTTCCGGTATATGGGTAACATCCCCAGCAGCAAATACTCCAGGAACATTCGTCCGGCAATGACAGTCAATTACTATTTCCCCGCGCTCGTTTTTCTTAAGTTCATTAATAAATTCGCTATTCGGTTCCAGGCCAATTTGAATAAAGATCCCTTCTACAGAGATTTTTTGCTCTTCACCTGTTTCACGACTTTTAATCTTTACCCCGGTAACCATAGTTTCTCCCAAGATCTCTGTTACCAGATGATCGGGGTATAGCTTAACCTTGTCTTCATCTTTAATTCGATCTATTAAGACCTGGTCAGCTGTTAATTGAAAATCTGTTATTAAATAAACTTCCCGGGCATTAATCGCTAATAGATTCAGTACAGCTTGTACCCCGGAATTTCCTCCCCCGACTACCACTACTGAAGCATCTCGAAACAAGGGGGCATCGCAAGTTGAGCAATAACTGACTCCTTTCCCCCTAAACTCCTCTTCTCCCGGTATTTCCAGCATCCTAGGGCGTTTCCCTGTAGCAACAATTACTGTTTTTCCCCAATATTCTCTGGTGGTCTTCCCTGTCAAAATAAAGTTCTCCCCATCTCTCCTTAAACCAATAACTTCATCTTCGATAAAAAAGAGATGATCACTTTGCATCTGTTCTTTAAATCTGCGCATCAACTCCGGGCCTTCAATCTTTTCAAATCCCATGTAATTTTCAACTAAAGTTGTCCAATTAACCTGACCGCCAATATCTTTACTTACTACCAATGTCCTGAGTCCTTTTCGTGCTGTATAAACCGCTGCCGTCATCCCAGCAGGCCCAGCGCCGATAATCAATAGATCATAGTAAGTTTTATCCACGCCACTAACCTCCGCTTAACCAAGCAGTTCCTTAATTCCTTCAGGATTATATCCGATTACTATCTGTTCGCCAATAATTGTTACCGGCACGCTACGCTGGCTAGTCAATTTTACCATCCTCTTTGCGCCCTCAGGATCTTCAGCCACATTAACTTCATTGTATGCTATCCCTTCTTCTTGTAGAAAATCTTTTAACCGATTGCACCAAGGACAAGTAGGAGTAGTATATACAGTTACCTCTGCCACCAAAGAAAACCTCCTTATTTAATTTTCTTTACTTCCTCTTTAGGTTTTCTTTTTTCCCAGTTTTCATGCAAAAAAAGCAACCCCTATGGATTGCTTTTACTTAGAAAATAGATCTCGATACTTGTCGCTCATCAGTCTCACATTTCGCCTTTGTAAGCTGTAGATGGGAGTTATATTTTCATCCTTTCGCTTGCCCCAGCTTGCTGGGGTGGGCGACTACTTAATCTTACTTTTCTGCATATTGCTTGGGTCCCACTTCAAAAAGATTGTTTCCTTTGGTATCGATGGCCACGATTAATGGCATCTTTTCAACTTCCAAGCGACGAATAGCCTCCGTACCTAAATCCGGGTAATCAACTAACTCAGCCTTTTTAACGCATTGTGACATTAAGGCTGCTGCTCCCCCAATCCCAACTAAATATACTGCCTGATGTTTTTTCGCAGCAGCAACCACCTCCGGAGAACGTTGTCCTTTACCAATCATAATCTTTAAACCTTGTTCTAACAGAATTGGAGCATAACTATCCATCCGGCTGCTGGTGGTTGGGCCACAGGAGCCAATCACCCTTCCTGGTTTAGCCGGACTAGGCCCCACATAGAAGATAGCTTGGTTTTCTAGTTCAATCGGTAATGGTTTCCCCTCTTTTAACTGATTAACCATTCTTTTATGGGCGGCATCTCTTGCTGTATAAATAACTCCGGAAAGCTGAACCATTTCTCCGATTTTTAATCCTTCAATCTGTTCCTGAATCACCGGTGCTTGAATCTGTTTTATCTCTTTCATCTATTATCACCTCACAAAATTGCTTCCTTATGGCGGGCCGCATGACACTGAATATTGACCGCCACTGGCAGTTCAGCAATATGAGTAGGGTAGGTTTCTATATGAACAGCTAGAGCGGTAACTTTACCTCCGAGGCCTTGGGGCCCAATCCCTGTTTTATTAACTAATTCCAGAATTTCTGCTTCCAGCTCAGCTGCTAACGAGTCGGAGCTTGGAGTACCTGCTTTACGTAATAATGCTTCTTTCGCCAAAAGTGCCGCCTTTTCCATTGTACCACCAATCCCTATACCAAGAATAAGCGGCGGACAGGGGCAGCCCCCTGCTAAAGTCACTGTTTCCAGAACAAACTCCTTTATTCCTTCCAAGCCATCGGCAGGTTTCAACATTTTAAGCCGGCTCATATTCTCGCTCCCAGCTCCTTTAGGAGCCACCCTAATCTTAAGGTTATCTCCAGGAACAATCTTAGTATGAATAACTGCCGGAGTATTATCTTTGGTATTTACTCTTTCCAGCGGGGATAATACCGATTTTCTAAGATACCCTTCCTGATAGCCCCGGCGTACCCCTTCATTAATCGCATCCTCTAAATTTCCGCCGGTTATATGAAGATCCTGGCCGATCTCCAGAAATACAACTGTCATCCCTGTATCTTGACACATCGGAATCTGTTGTTCTGAAGCTATTTCTAGGTTTTCAAGCATCCGGTCCAGAATATAACAGCCAAAATCTGAAACTTCCTTTTCTCTAGCTTGATGTAGTAATTCTACAACATCATCTCCTAGATACAGACAAGCATCAATACATAATTTAGCCACGGTCTCTGTAATCTGCGCAACATTAATCTCTTTCACTTGCATTCCTCCCTCAACAATATTTTCTTAACATATTACCCTTCAACTTGTTTTACAGTTTATCCTTTCAACCCGGTAGTTGCTATACCTTCTACAAAATATTTTTGGGCAAAAAAGAAGACTAAAATCGGTGGAATCATTGTTACAACAGACATTGCCATTATCTGGTTCCACTCTACCGACTGTGTAATATCAATGGACATCCTAAGTGCTAATGATAATGTATATTTGCTTACACTATTAATATAGACTAAAACATTAAAGAAATCATTCCAGCGCCAGATAAACTGGAAGATACCTGCGGAAAATAGTGCGGGTTTTGATAAAGGAAGAATAATTTTTACAAGAATATCAAAGGAATTACAACCATCAATAAAAGCAGATTCATCCAATTCCCTAGGTATTCCCCTTATAAACTGCACTAACATAAAGATAAAAAATGAAAATGTTCCAAAAAGGGCCGGAATGGTAAAAGGTAAATAACTATCTAACCAATTTAAATCTCTAAAAAGCATATATCTAGGTATAATAATGACAGATTCCGGTAGCATTAAAGTTGATAACATTAAAGTAAAGAGAATCTTTTTTAAGGGAAAATCAAATCTAGCAAAACCATAAGCAACTAAAACGCTGGAGATTAAGGTAAATGCAACTGTAGGTACTACCATCTTAAAAGTGTTCCAAAAAAATACGCCATAAGTGTACTGGCCTGTTCCCTGCCAGCCCTTAATATATGAATCTAACACAACTTTAGATGGTATTAATCCCATGGAAAGAAATATATCCTGATTCGGTTTTATAGAGGAAGCAAACAGCCAGAGTAGAGGATAAACCATTACTACCCCTAATAATGTCAAAAACAGATAAACCCATACTTTGTGTAGATTTATTTTTGCAACTTTCATTTTAAAAATCACCCTCATCATCATAATACGTCCAATAAGGGGAGGATTTAAATACTAAAGCAGTCATTGCCATAATAATGATAAACAGAATCCATGATTGAGCTGAAGCATAACCCATCTTAAGAAAACGAAATCCTTGTTCATAAAGCATTAATCCATATAGATAAGTTGAGCGTAATGGGCCTCCCTGGGTAACCACAAATGCGGAAGTAAATTCTTGAAAAGCATTAACCATTTGCATAATAAGGTTAAAGAAAATAATCGGAGTGAGAAGCGGCAAAGTAACACTGAAAAACGTTCTAATTTTGCCAGCCCCATCAACTTTAGCGGCCTCATAAAGCTCACCTGGGATTTGTTTTAAACCCGCCAAAAAGAGAACCATTGAAGAACCAAACTGCCAAACCTTTAAAAGGCTAATTGTATACAAAGCTACATCTGGGCTTCCCAGCCAGTCAATTGGTGCAATCGAAAATTTGCTCAACAATATATTGACTAAACCATTACGAGCGAATAAAAACCTCCATAGAATTGAAACCGCAACACTTCCTCCTAGAATGGAAGGCATGTAATAAATCGTTCTGTAAAAGTTAATATATTTTAATTTCATATTCAGAATCAACGCAATAATTAAAGCAAAAATAAGTTTTCCCGGTACCGCTATTAAAACATAGATAAATGTAGTTTTTAATGAATGATAAAATAATCGGTCTTTAGTAAAAAGATTAATATAGTTTTTTAAACCAACAAATTCCGGGGTTTTAATTATTGAAAAATCCGCAAATGAATAAATCAATGAAACAATAAACGGGTATAGCTGGAAAACCAGAAAACCAATTATCCATGGGGCAATATATAAAAGCCCAATATTTTGCGACCGTTTCCAAGATGTTTTTTTGTTTCTTAGAGTTAAAGACTTCATTGAAGGTCATCCTCACTTATTCCATTTTTCTTCATCTTCGAACCTAAAAACGATAACTCTTTATCTTAATAAAACAGCGGGTGCAAAAACTACATCTATTAAGGGCTTGCACCCGCTGTTTCTCCCAATTAACTCCAGATTAAATTAGTTAATTATTTTATTTAGCGCTTTTTAATTCTTGTAATTTATAGTTAAGATCTTTCATCATATTATCTGCCGCTTTTTCTGGAGTAAGTTTTTTAAATCCAACCTGATGAATATAGTCTTCCACAATCGTCTCAATTTCCTGGTTAAGACTTAAAGCATTTTCAGCACCGCCACTAAAGGGTAAGGTTACATCTACCATTCTTACTACCCGCTCGTCAAGTAAGTTTTCTTTCATCAGAATTTCGCGAGCTTTCTTTACTGCAGGCAAGCCTCTAGTATCCCTAAGGGTTAATATCGCTTCTGGATCATTAAAGAACCAGTTAACAAATTTAGCTGCTTCATCAATATGATCAGAATTTTTATTGATCGTCAGGATCTGGGCTGGTGAAGTAATAAGTCCCGGATTTTTAGCATTTTTAGGTACAGGGTATCTAGCTACATCAATATCAAATTTACTAGCACCAATAATAGCGGCAAGTTTCGAAGCTTGGTTACTATTAAAAGCATACTGGCCTTGTAACCAGTTTGGATTCTGATCAGGGTCTCCACCATCAAAAAGTACTGTTTCTTCTAGCGGTGGTACTACCCCTAAATCAATCATTTTTCGAATGTAACTAAAGACATCAACCAAGTCTTTCTTAGTAAAAGCCAAGGTATAATCATCATTAATAAAATCTGTACCGGTTTTTTGTTTAAGCATTACTTTAGTTAGATAATAGTAATGAATAGTCTTCATATACAGCAAATGTTTGTTTTTATCAAACTTCTGTAATTTTACGCCTTCCTCAATAATTTTATCCCAATCCCAATCCTGATCAATATTAATCCCTGCTTCTTTCAATAGGCTGTCATTACCAATCAAACCAAGAACGCTTATTCCAGTAGGCAGACCAAGAATATAGTCACCAACTGCACATTGATCTTTGACAAATTTCTTATCAAAACCACTCATGTCAATTTTATTCGACATTTTGCTCATGTCTACAAATAATTTACCTTGAGAAGCAAGATCATTCACCCATTTATAGTCGATTTGGATAATATCAGCTGCCGTTCTTCCTGCTAATTGAGTTAAAAGTTTCTGATAATATGTCCCAAATCCGCCGTATTCGGCCATAATTTCCACATGAGGGTTTTTCTTAGTATATAATTCAATAGCTTTTAAAGTAGCTTTATGTCGGGCATCATTTCCCCACCACGAAAATCTAAGTTGCACTTTCTTTGGTTTTGCGGCCTGAATACTTAAACCACCAACAATACTTAAAGTTAGAATAGCTAAAATACAAACAACCATTATCCTTTTGACTGATTTTTTCACTTTAGATCCTCCTTTAATTAGACTTTAATAGTTACAGGTTGCAACAAGAAGATTCTTTTCTGCCTCCTTTACTCTTAGTTAAGTAACTTAGAGGAATTGCATAATCAAAATTTAACTACATATCTGACTTGATTCATACTAGGGTAAATGCTATACAAACTTTTATAATTTCCCTTAGTATTTACAAATGTCACGGAATCAGAATAATCTATTGTTTGACTAATTGCGTTGTTCAATATTAATTATTAGCTTAAACTTTGTAATAGTGCTAAATGTAAAATAGGTAATTACGCAATTCCTTCAATTACATTGTAATATTATTTAGAGATTGTAATAAAGAAGTAAAATTTAACTTATGGTATCAATAAACTAGTACTTTTATAAAAAAGTATCTTTTCTTCAGAAATGGACTCTTTTTTTAGGTTGAGAAATTGCATTGTTGTTAATGACTGCATAGTTGGTTAAATATACCCTGTATAGCTCCCTCAAACAACGGGATACATTATGGAATTCCCTCAGATGCAAAAACTTAACAAGCCTAGGAAAGAAGGAAAAGTAATATTAATATTTAACTTATTAAGTATTAAGGAATAACAAGGGAAACGCTGTTGCAAGAAAAAGCCCTAAAAGCAAGGGAGTTACTATGTACAAATTAATAATTGTCGATGATGAATCTGCCATCCGTCATGGCATTAAAAATTATTTTCCTTGGACTCAATTGGGTTTTGAAGTGGCGGGATTATTTGAAAATGGCCGTCAAGCTCTAGAATATTGCCAAAAACTACCCGTTGATGTTGTCTTATCCGATATAAAAATGCCGATCATGGATGGGCTGGAGCTTGCCAAAGAGCTTTACCAGCTTAATTCTGAGATAAAAATTATCCTACTAAGCGGATACCGTGAGTTTGAATATGCCAGGGAAGCACTGAAGTATGAAGTGAAAAACTACATTTTGAAACCCACAAAATATGAGGAATTATATGAAGTTTTTTCAGAAATCAAGGAAGAATTGGATCAGGAACAAATCCTTAATGTAGAATCTGATCTTCAAGAAGATAATACTGATCGCAGTTATTATGATAAAATTATTGACACTGTAAAATCCTATCTTTATCAAAATTACCGAATTGCTACTTTAAACAGTGCCAGTGAATTAGTACATTTAAGCCCTAATTACCTAAGTACATTGTTTAAAGATATTACTGGAGAATATTTTTCCGACTTTCTACTTAGGATTAGAATGGAAGAAGCTGCAAAACTATTAAATGACATCAGATATAAAACCTATCAAATTAGCGATCTGGTAGGATATAGTAATCCTAAGAATTTTACTAGAGCTTTTAAAAAATATTATGGACTCACACCTACGGAATTCCGGAATCCTCCTACGTAAAAAATACATTTCGTAGCTCTACGCTCGTATGAATGACGGCCTTTGTAAGCTTTAAAGGATGAAGACTAATAATGAAAAATAATTATAATTCATTCCGAAAAAATCTTTTTTTGTTCCTGCTTCCTTTACTAATTCCCTTAGTATCTTTTGGGTTTTTTTCCCAATTCATCACTAAGCAGTATTTTGAAGAAGAACTAAAAATAAATAATGCTAATTTATTGAAACAAACAAGAGAAAATTTGGAACTAATCTTTAATGAGTTAGATTCGCTTAATTTAACTTTTAGTACTAACTTTGAGATTACAGTCAAATTGAAAAATATACTTAATAAAACCAGTTCGACTCTTAATTACGAAGAATATAAAGTATTAACTACAATTTCTAACTTTATTACTGCTCCGGCTAATGCCAGGCCTTATATCCATTCGATTTATGTTTATATGGATAATGATCTTAAGAAGTTTCTTACTAGTACCAATGGTTTAGTTAACTTAAACAACTTTTACGATACATCATGGTATGATAATTATTTAACAAGTAATCAAAAGGAGTTTTTTTGGACAGAGAAACGGAATATCAAAAATTATGATTTTGAAAAGGCCAATACCGAAATATTAACTGTTTACCGGAGTTTACATCTTCCGGGATATAAAGAGAAAATCGGGGTAATTGTGTTAAACGTATATGCTGATTACTTACAGGAACATCTTAATAATCTAGTAACCCATCCGGAGCAAAGAATCATAATTACAAATAAGGAAAATCACTTTATTTTTGAGAATAAGCCCATAGACTTTACTTCACAAGAACTTTCTAAACTCTTAAATATTCCTGATCCTGTATTTAATTTCCGCTCTCAAGAAAATAATTTTATTGTATCTCAGTTATTTTCAGAAAAATATGGTTGGAAATATTTATCAATCGTTCCTTATTCGACTTTTTATCAAGTAATTTTTAAACTACAGAATCTTACCATTCTCTTTTCTGTTTTCTCATTTTTGTTAGGGTTACTATTAACCTACTGGTTATCTAAGAAAAATCATCGACAGTTAGAAAGTATTGTTTCCATTATTAAGTCCGCAGAAAGTGGCCAAGAGCTTCCTCAACCTCCTGACCGAATTAAAGATGAATATGGTTATATTGCATATAATATATTAACTACTTTTATTGAGCAAAACTATCTAAAAGTTCAACTCTCTGAAAGGAAATACAAACTTAATTTCATGGAATTACTTGCCTTACAATCGCAGATCAACCCGCATTTCTTATTTAATGTTCTGGAAACCATCAAATGGAAGACTATGCAGTATACTAATAAGCCTAATGAAGCAAGTAAAATGGTAGAAAATCTCTCTGATATACTAAGATATTCACTGGAATCACCGGGGAAAAAAGTTATCTTATGGGAAGAATTGTATAATACCCGTAGTTATATAAAAATACAAAAAGTAAGATTCGAAGATAAGTTTGATGTCTATTGGGAATACAATGAAGCTTCTCTTGAATATCTGATCATCCGTTTAATACTTCAGCCCTTAATCGAAAATGCGATCCAGCACGGAATCAGGCCACTTGAACGAAAATGCTATATTAAAGTAAAAATTATTGAACAAAATGAAAAACTAAAAATAGCTGTGATTGATAATGGAGCTGGTATTGATCCGGATAAACTCAAAATTCTACGTGACTGCTTAATACAGGATAACAATTATTCTTCTGAACATCTCGGTTTATATAATACCAATAAACGAATTAAGCTTACTTATGGTGAAGAGTATGGGCTAAAAATTAGAAGTAAGAAGGGTTGGGGAACAGCCATTTATCTCCAGATTCCCATTGAAACAGCCACTTTGGAATGAATAAACTAAAATCTCATATTTCGCACCCTTTAACAAAAGTTAAGCTAAATCTTTTTTTTAATGATTAGAAAGAAACAAAAAGTAAGGTGCGAACTTGTAAGCAACAAAAGGCAACAAAAAAACTGCAACTATAAATAGCTGCAGTTAATATTTTTTTTGGTGCCCAGGACCGGAATCGAACCGGTACGGTTGCCCATACGCCCCTCAAACGTACGCGTCTGCCAGTTCCGCCACCTGGGCTAAATCAGCATAAATTATTATACAACCAATCTAGAGCATTTGTCAAGTCTTTAATGCTTTTAAGCTAATTGCATTGCCAAAGAACTGCAGATAAATAAGGGTTTAAAATCTTCTGCTCTACCTAGAAAATGCGTCTCGATACTCGTCGCTCGTCAGTCTCACATTTCGCCTTTACATCTATATCAAGGAAAACGCTACCGCA
>DIPO01000039.1:21012-27768 GCA_002427045.1 Firmicutes bacterium UBA5486 | reverse complement strand
TTCCTTGATGTTTAAGGTAGGCGGAAAATGAGATTACTCGTCGCTCGGTTGAATGACCGCCTTTGTAAGCTTTAGATGAAAGTTATATTTTCATTCTTTCATGTGCGCGGGCGGTAGCCAGCGTGGGCGACTACTTAACATACCCTAAGGGTAAATAAGTCTGGTAAGTATATGTTAATTTTCTGCTGCTCTGGGGCGAAATTAGTATTTCCCAAGTTATCTCCGTAGAAGGATTCGGCCCTGATCCTAGAACTGCTCTTTTTATGCTTGTTCCTCCTTCTCCTACTGCACTTACTTCACCAGGTACTAGATGAGTAACTTTAACTTTTACTTCCTCATTTTTGGTATTCTCAAGCTCAATCTCGCCCCTGATGCGGACAAAACTATATTCCTTCTCCTGAAAAACCATTGAGCCCTGAACTCTTTCAAACTCAGTTTCTAGTACATTAGCTTTAATATCTTGAACAGTCATCACCTGAATTTCGCCACTTTTATCCGGTAAGATATAAGGGAAATTTCTCACACCCAGCGGCCGGTTTCCCATTGTTGTAATCATGACTCTTCCCTCAATCCAGGGAACCGGAGAATTATTATAAATTCGATAACCTTTCCATACCGGTTCTACTGCTACCCGTTCCGAATAGACAGAGCGCGAAAGTTCTAGCCGGTAAATCGGTTCTACTTGAACTGCTCCACGGAAAAGGGGTAGGATGGCCCGTTCGCCTTTTCTTAGATTAATTCCTGTCTTCTTATACATAATCAAAGATGAGAGATTATCAACCCCCGAATCTATAAATTCAAAAGCCTCGTCTCTTTTTACCCCCTTTTCGGTAAGAACACCTCGAAAGGCCGGAGTGACTTGTTCCTCCGTAAAGATCGCCAAAGGTGAGAGCTCGCGGAGAAATTGAGCACCCTTTTCCGCAAAATAAAGTGTAGCTCCAGTAAGATCATCTACATCGTTCCGGACAACTGCTGAAAAAGAAAGCTCACCACTATTCTCTGAAAGGAGATTAATAGTATATTCCGGGCTCCATGAGATCCCAGACTGCAAGTAACTAATACCTACCGGATAAGAAGCTTGAAGACCGGTTCCTTTAAAATTGATCTTTAATTTCCCTATATTCTCTGTTCGCTCTTTATTTAATTTAATTGGTTTTACAAATAAAAATGAAGTAATCATCTCCATAGGATATACTTCATCTGTACGAACACCATTCTGATTGACAACCGTAATTATTAAATAAGCCGGATTGATGTAACCCTTTATTACGCCACTAACCACTTCCCCATTAATTAGAAGTTGAATTGGTTGTCCAATATTCTCTTGAAAAAGTTCTCCCAAATCATTAACCATTTCTTCTTTGATTACTGAATCACGGAAAGAGGTTATCTGTTCCACTGAGAGCCCGGGTGTAGTAGAGAAAACACTTAAGCTACCACTTAGTGCTGGTGGAAGCAGATCAATCAGGCATTCGCCATTTGGTAACTCGGTCTCACCTTCCCGAACTAAGAAGGCCAGTCCATCCGGGTAGATAACCGCCTCTTTAATCGGAGGAACAAATTCAGCATTAACCCAGCCGCCAATCCCAAGCAGGAAAATTGTTATCAAGCCTAATAAGGCTCTTCCCTTCATTTTTTTCATACAATCACCCCATTTTAAATAATCTCTATTTTTTCCCTGTTTCAGTTTTTATATGTAATACTATCAGTAGCTGGCATGAACAACTACTTTAATATCTTATTTCTTTTCTTTTTTAATAATTACATAATATGTTTATTTAAGATTCAATCAAGCTCGTAACTTGTCGTTCGTATTGATATTCCACTCAGTTTGGTGAGAATGTTGTTTCGCAAGTAAAATTAAAATTCTTCATTAGCATTCTTGGTGATAAATACATCTGATCGATTCACCCGGTTTTCGATTTTGATCACTTCATGATGATAAGATAACCGGCATGAACAACTACTTATTTCTCTGATTACTATCAATCATGATTGTTACCGGGCCATCATTAACTAATTCAACCTTCATATCAGCACCAAAACTTCCGGTTGCAACTTTTAAACCATAGCCTTTCATTGCTTCAATAAATTTTAAATATAACTCTTCGCTCACTTCCGGCCGTGCTGCTTCCTGAAAACTAGGCCGTCTTCCTTTACGGCAATCCGCATATAAAGTAAACTGCGATACTAATAAAATTTCCCCACCAACTTCCAATAAAGAAAGATTCATTTTACCCTGATCATCTTCAAAAATTCTCAAGTTTGCCGTTTTATTAGCCAGGTAAGAAATATCATCCTCATTATCCCCTGTTGTGACCCCTAGAAGAACCAGGAGCCCCCGGCCAATTTCTCCAATTATCTCTTGCTCGACCTTTACCCGAGCACTAGTTACTCTCTGAATTAATACTCTCATCAAGAAAACTCCTTCTACTTATTTCGAGACCTGTTTACACGGTAAACCCTAAGTACCCCTTTAACTGTTTTTAATTCCCCAACTAAATCCTTTAAATCATTAAGGTGGCTTACCTCTATAGTAAAATCAAGAAAAGCCCGGCCTTTTTGCGTATGGATATTGGCAGCAGTAACATTCAATTTCTGTAATGCCATTACATTCATAATATCTGCCAGTAAGCTAATCCGATCATTAGCCTCAATCTTTATTGTAATTGGATAGACACCTGCATCATCTGTATCCCATTCTACTTTAATATATCTCTCTGTATCCTGAGGGAGATTAGGACAATCGAGCCGGTGAATAGCTACACCTTTACCCCTAGTTGTATACCCGATAATCTGATCCCCTGGTACTGGATTACAACACCGGGAATACCTGACCAAAAGATCCGTAAGCCCTTTTACCTTAACCCCACCTAGCGGATGAGTCTTAGGTTTTTCTCCGGAAACAATCGGAGACAGCTTTTTATCCTGGTCTTTCTCCCCAACAAGCTTTACTACTACAGTTCCGGAAGTAAACCTTCCTTCACCGACCGCCATCAGAAGATCATCGCCTTCTACGAATCCTAAGCGTTCAGCAGCATCTTTTAGTATTTCCGGTTTTAAATATACAGACGGGTCATATCCGTGTTTCTTAAGTTCCTTTTCTAATTGTTCCCTAGCTAAAAGGATATACTCTTCCCTGCTTTGCTCCCGTAACCATTGTCTAATCCTGCTTTTAGCTTTAGAGGTTACAACAAAGTTTAGCCAGTCTCTGCTTGGGCCAAATTCTTGTTTACCGGTGAGGATTTGAACAATATCCCCATTTTTTAACTTATAATCTAAAGTAACTAGTTTTCCATTGACTTTGGCTCCCAAGCATTGGTGGCCAATATGCGTATGCACACTATAGGCAAAATCAACAGGAGTAGCACCCGCCGGCAGGTTCTTCACATCTCCTTTAGGGGTGAAAACAAAGACTTCATCCTCAAACAGATTAACCCGGAGGTTTTCTAAATATTCATCTGCATCTCTGGACTCTCCCTGCCACTCTAAAAGATGCCTAAGCCAAGCAATTTTCTGGAGAAAATCAATATCATCTACCGGTTTCCCTTCTTTATAACGCCAGTGTGCAGCAATACCAAACTCAGCAATCTGATGCATCTCAAAAGTCCGAATCTGAATCTCTAGCGGCATACCGCCATGACCCATTACCGTAGTGTGTAATGATTGATACATATTTGATTTTGGTACGGCAATATAATCTTTGAATCTTCCGGGGATCGGCTTCCATAAAGTATGAACTACCCCTAGGACTTCGTAACAATCTTGGATATTATTAACCAAAAACCTGATTGCCATCAGATCATAAATCTCCGAAAATTCTTTGTTTTGAGTCACCATCTTCTGATAAATACTATAAAGATGTTTAGGCCTTCCTTGAATTTCTGCTTTAATGCCTAACGAATCTAATTGTTTCTCTACTATTTCTATAACCTCAGCAATATAGCCTTCCCGCTCTTGCCTCTTCTGTGCTACTTTCTGCACCAATTCATAATATCTTTTGGGCTCTAAAAAACGAAAAGCCAGATCCTCAAGTTCCCACTTTAACCTATACATTCCCAAACGGTGGGCAAGAGGAGCATAAATTTCCACCGTCTCTTTGGCTATTTTTTTCTGCCTTTCCACTGGCAGATAGCGAAGTGTACGCATATTATGCATCCGATCAGCCAGTTTAATAAGGATTACCCTTATATCTTTCGCCATGGCCAGAAACATCTTGCGCAAATTTTCAACCTGTTGCTCCTGTTTGTTTTGGAAGACAATCCTACTCAACTTAGTCAAACCATCAACCAATGAAGCCACTTCGGTACCAAACTTAGTGGTAATTTCTTCTAAACCGATATCCGTATCCTCTACTACATCATGTAAGAGGGCAGCAACAATGGAAGTCGTATCTAATCCCATTTCCACCAGGATATTAGCGACCTCCAATGGATGATTAATATAGGCTTCTCCCGAATCACGAGTCTGTCCGGAATGGGCAGATTCCGCAAAAGTATAAGCCTTACAAACCTCTTCCTTCGCCTTTATCCCATATTTTTCTATCTTTTCTACTAATATTTCTATTGTCATCATCCATTTTCACCTTCAACTAACTTCCGCTACTGGCTGTAAATCCTTTATTACTAGTTGAATTTGATTGTTCCAATTATTCTCCGATATATAAAAAGCCAGATTAATAAGATCTACTCCTTCTAACTCTCTAGTCCAAGAGCCGTAATTAAAACCAATCGCCTCGTGCCGGATAAGTTCATCACCAACATTAAGCTTTAAATGTTTAGCATCTCTTCCGACTCCATTATAAGATAAAAGTTTCAAATTCTTACAGGCTAAAACCGGCCTGGGGTTGCCCGGGCCAAAAGGTGCCAAACGTGAAACATTACTAAGCAGATCCTTTGTCACACCATCAAGATCAATTACCCCTTCAATTTCAAGAAAAGGAGTTAATATCTCATCAGTAATCCACGAATTTGCCACCTCAGATAAAGCATCTTCAAATTTGCTTAAATCTTTCCGCTCAATCTCTAAACCAGCAGCCATTTCATGTCCACCATATTTCTGTAGATAAGGTGAACATTCATTCAGAGCTTTAAAAAGGTGAAAACCGGTAATACTTCGGGCCGATCCTTTTCCCTTATCTCCTTCAAAACTTAGAAGAACAGTGGGACGGTAAAATTTGTCCACCAATCTTGAAGCAACAATCCCAATTACTCCAGGATGCCAATTTTCCCCGGCAAGCACAATTACTTTACCGGGATCATCAATCGCTTCCAATCTTTCTTCAGCCTCTTTCAAAACCTGCTCTTCAATATCTTGACGCTTTTTATTCATTCTGTCTAAGACTTCAGCATATTTACGCGCCCGTGCTGGATTTACCTCTAGCAACAAGCGTAGACCGGTTACTGGATCTCCTAATCTGCCACAAGCATTTAACCTTGGGGCAAGAGTAAACCCGACATGCCCGGCAGTAATCTCTTTACCTAGTAAACCCGTTTGGGCTATTAACGCTCGGAGTCCGGGATTACTGGTCTGATTAAGAACTTTAAGTCCTTCTTTTGCTAAAACTCGATTCTCACCTAATAAAGGAACCACATCTGCAATCGTACCTAAAGCCACTAAATCTATATTATCCCACAAATCAGCTTTTATCTCAGGAATCCTTTCTGCTAATCCCTGCAGTAATTTAAAAGTCACTCCAACCCCAGCCAGCTGCGGATAAGGATACCCCTCCGAAAGTTTTGGATTAATTAAAGCAGCAGCTTGGGGTAGTAATTCTCCGGGTTCATGATGATCCGTCACTAATAGGTTTGTTCCTTTTTCTGCCAAGTATTCAGCCTCAGCACATGATGTAATCCCACAATCTGCAGTAATCACCAGCTTACATCCGTACTTTACAGCTTTGGCCAATGCCTTTAGGTGTAATCCATAACCCTCCTCCAGCCTTTTGGGTATGTAATAAATGATGTTTCCAGAATTAAACCGCCTGAGTACTCGGAGAACCAAAGCCACAGAAGTTAAACCATCTACATCATAATCCCCATAAACCAAAATCTTTTCTTTCTTACGCAGGCTTTCAGCAAGAAGATCAACCGCAGTCTCCATCCCCTCAAGAAGAAAAGGCGAAGGAAGGTCGTTCCTTCCCCCATTAAAAAAAAATCTTATCTCTTGAAGAGTTGTTACTTTCCTATTCGCTAATAATTTTACAATTAAGGGGGAAAGTTCGAACTCCTCAATTGCTTCCTTTGAACAGTTAGAAAAATCAGTATCAATCTTCCAGTTTTTCCTGTAAATCTTGTTCACTCCTATCATCACTAATCTCCAAATCAGAAAGGGTCTCCTCTTCAATAGCCTCTATTCCATCCTGAACTTTGCTTTCCGTCTGATCCTTAAGCGGCTTTTCTTTTTTTACACCTGCTTTAGTATAAAATTTAGTCTTAGCTTGATGCAAAAGGCTAAATAATCCGAGAGAAATAGCTCCTGTCAATACTGACAAAAGAATAACCATAGCTAAAGAAGCCTCAAATTCCCATTTAAGAAAAGTAATCGTAACCGGATAAGCATTCTGAAGCGCAAAAACCGCTACTAACACGACAAAAATAAGCATTAGAATAAACAAGGCTTGCATCCGTCATCCCCCCAACATAAACATTAGATAAATCAATATAGATTGGGCTTTTTTCGTTGTCATTGATTTGTTCTGTCCCTACACAATATATTGATAGCTTAATACAAACCCAACACTATATATTGTGTTGG
>DIPO01000039.1:3835-20934 GCA_002427045.1 Firmicutes bacterium UBA5486 | reverse complement strand
CAACACTATATATTGTGTTGGGACCTTTTAAAAAGGACACAACGCAAAAAGCTTAGATTATAAATTTCTTCACTAATCAATAGTTTCCTTCATTACTTACTATACTATTATTTATTGGAATACATAATTTAAAGAATCGCATAATTGGGAGTTAAAGCCGTAAGCCTCACTTTTATCATGAAATTCTTCCGTTTGCTTATCCAGCAAAAAGTTGGAATAAGGATATGAAGAAACCCTCCCCAATAAAAGGAAGGGTCTTTCTATACAAAACAACCTGTCTTGCTTTGAAGGAACCGCATAATTGATTTAATAGAATCTAAGATAATTAAACAATTCCCTCACATATTAAACCGTTGCTAGATTTATCTCTTCTCTTCAGCTGTTTTCCAGATCGCCCAGATTGGAGTAGCTACAAAGAGCGAAGAATAGGTGCCCACTGTTAAACCAATCAGTAAAGCAAACATAAAATCTTTAATGCTAGGGCTACCAAACAGATAGAGTACTAATACTGCCAAGACTGTCGTAATCGAAGTATTTAATGTCCGTCTCAGGCTTTGAATAATCCCCCAGTTTGCTACCTCATAAAAAGATTCGCCCTTTTTCTTATAACGGATATTCTCTCGAATTCGGTCGAAAATAACGATCGTATCATTAATCGAATAACCGATAACTGTAAGAATCGCCGCCACAAAATTAGAATCGACCTCTTTGCCTAATAAGGCAAAGATTCCGATAATAAACAAAACATCATGGATCAAGGCGATCAAACCAGCAACTCCGGATTTAAACTCAAACCGAAAGGCAATATAAATCAGAATCAAAATCCACGAAATCACCACTGCATAACAGGCATTTAAAAGTAATTCCTTCCCAATGATCGGTTCTACCTGATTTATTTGCAGGCCTGACTCTTCATTTTGTTCCCCAAAAGCTTGCTCTAAAGCATTGATGATTTTATCTTCTTCATCTTTATGCAAAAATCTAGTCTGAATTAATACACCATATTTTTGCCGGCCAGAAGCATCAACATAATTATAGGGTTGCGGGGGAGCAATCTCCAGATCCAATTCACGCAATTCCTGAGTATCTAAAGCCCCTAAGACTTCGGTTGAAGTAACCTTTTGCTCTAAAGGGAAACGAATATTAGTACCACCCGTAAAATCAATCCCAAAATTCAAACCTTTAACTGCCCAAACAATTATATTAAAAGCCATAATAGCCACAAACAGAGAGATAAAAAACTTTTTGTATTTCATTAAATTCATATTCTTCACCCCCTCACCGTATATTTTGTTAGAAATTTATCCGGAGACTTATCTACCCAAATTTCCAACAAAGTTCTTGAAACAACGAGGGCAGAAAACATACTTACTAAAATACTAATCGTTAGCGTTACAGCAAATCCCTTTACCGCACCGGTTCCAAAATAGGATAAGACAGCAGCTATAATCAGAGTAGTAATATTAGAATCCAAAATAGTAACATAGGCCCGATCAAAGCCGGTTTTCAACGCCGCACGCATCCCTTTACCTGAACGAACCTCATCCTTAATCCCCTCGAAGATAATGATATTGGCATCTACCGCCATCCCAATTCCTAAGATTAAACCGGCTACTCCGGGTAAAGTTAAGACTCCACGGAATACAACCAGCGAACCTATGACCAGGAGCGTATAGATGAGTAATGCTAAATCAGCAACTAATCCCATTAGGCCATAGAAAAATAGCATAAAGAGAAGAACCAGAATAATACCAATGGTTCCCGCCATCAGACTCAAACGTACAGTTTCGGTTCCAAGCGTAGGAGCGACCTGAGTTACCAATACTGAACGGAGAGAAATCGGAAGAGCACCTGATTTCATTAAGATTGCATAGTCTTTTGCTTCCTGTAAGGTAGCACCTGAACCTAGAGAAATCTGGGCATCTCCACTTGGAATCGGTTCAGAGATGATTGGAGCCATTAATTCTTCCTCATCAAGGTAGATAGCAAGTATTTCATTAACATGCTCAGCTGTAATTTTCTCAAACTGTTTAGCACCAGCTTTGCCAAACTTCAGGTGGATAACATTTTTCCCTTCACTTGAATTAAATCCAGCTTGGGCATCTTCAAGATCCGTACCAAACATTACAATCTTACCATTAAGGCGGAAATTTAAGCGGCCAGTAGATTTAATTAATCTCTCAGCTTCCTCTTGCGATTTTATCCCCGGAAGCTGTACTTCAATCCGATCTTTACTTTTATCTAACCGGACGACGGTCTCTGACAAACCGGTAGAGTTTATTCGATTAGCAATGATTACTTTTGCTTGGTATAAAGCATCCGCTGGAAAGTTACTTGGATCCTCTTCAATCCGAACTTTAATAATCCCTGGCTCCGTTCGAGACATCTGTGTAGTAACTTTTAATTTTTTTTCTTCAACGCCAGAACGCCAGGTTAACTTCTCCTTGATTACCTTACCCCGTAATACTCTCTCTGCATCTTCTTGTGAAGCAAATTGAAATACTAAACCTTCAAACCGATTATTATCATTAGCCTTACCCAATAAGGTAACAGAGGGTTCTTTAATCTCTAATTTATTAATAGCCGTCAACAAGTGGAACTGAACTTCAGTTAGTACACGTTTTTCCACCCGGTAATCAGGAGCAAGAATTACTTCTAAGCCCCCTTTAAGATCTAACCCCCTACGTAAAGGATCTTGTCCTTTAAAAAACTTTTGTTTTAAAGTCGGACTAAACATGGGAACAACTGCATAAATCGCAACTAAACAGACTAGGCCCACGATCAGCCAGACCTTCCACCGTAAATCCCGTCTCACCAGGATTCCTCCTTTATCTGTTTGTTATTTGTAATCGTTTTTAAAAAAACCGGTTAAGTTCTTTCCCTAGATCGCTTAATAATAGATGTAAATCTTAAATCAACGGGATTTCTTAACTGATTTCAACCTTTCTCCATAATACTGATCAAGCTCTTTCTCTGCTTTCCGGCTTAACAAAGAAAAACCGGTAAAAAATAGCAAGATACAGGCCGTTACAATAATCGACTCCATTACTGCCGCTCCTCCTTCCATTTAGACACCTTTTTTATTATAAGCTTTTTACTAATAGCTTGTCAATTTATAGAAGCAAGAACCATTAGGAGATTTAGTTATAAAATGGATTACACCTAATAAAAAGGGAATTTATTAGTAAATCTACGCAGGAAAATTCAGCTAAATTATTGAATATAAATATATTGAGAAAATATGGCCATCCATTAAATAATTAATTATACAATCTCTTTAAAACTAAATAATATTTTAATTATAAAGGGTAAATGTGGTGGTGTCAAAATGTCATCTGATCGATCTTTATATTTTACCTTACCTTTATTTTTAGTCGTATATTTACTTGCCGCTCATCTGAATATTATCAGGTTTAATTTGTTAATTCTAATTTTTTTAGTTTTTTATATTATCTTCTCTTGTCAACAAAAACTACTACCATCCTCCATTCTTCAGAATAACTCTTTTTATCTCCAACCCGAATTCTTACATCTTGTTTTCGGTTGTACCTTATTGTTTTTAATTATTAAAACCTCTAACGAACCATCTCATTACCTAACCCTCTTTTATCTTGTACCTTTAACCCGTTATTCCTTTTACACAGAGAAAAATAAAAAGAATCTTTGGTCTTTTGTCATCATTTCCTTATTTGTCACTGGAACGATCTTATATATTAATCCTGAAAATTTATTCTTTATTTTATTAATTGATTTAAGCATTATTCTCGGTTTCAGTCTCCTCATCAATCACGAACAAACTCATTTAAACAAAAATCGTCAAGAAATTATTAAAAGCCAAGCAAAGCTTTCCTGTGCTTATGATCAACTTCAAACTAATACTCAGAAACTAGAAGTGGTCACGGAGAAACTGGACAGAACAACAACCAGCCTTTTTGCCCTTAATAATTTGACACAGATTTTAGGTGCCAATATACCTTTGGAATCATTGTTTGCGCGAATTCTCTCTTTTCTTTATAATACCTTTCACTCGCAAAAAACTTGGTTACTCTTTAATGCTGATAATATTGGTTTTCAGTTGTATAGCTGGGAAGACGAAAAGGTAGTATGGAAATGGTTAGAATTCCCACATCGGAAAAACTGGTTTTTTCTTTCCCTCTTCGAAGCGGCTCACTCCCTCTTTTTAACAGAATCACAACTTAGGGAATTTAAAGGCCACATCTTTTGGACAGAAGAAAATATTCGAAACTTATATGCTATTCCTCTATTTGGGAACAATGGCGTTTTTGGAGCCGTCCTCCTTGCAAATGTAAAAGAATCTTCCCCAGAAGTTCTTGATATTCTTCAGAGTATGGCCTGCCAAATCGGAATTTCTATTGAACGAATCCGAACCTATGCTGAATTGGAAAGTAACTATCTTGCCACCATTAAAGCCTTAGCAACATCAATCGAAGCTAAAGATAGATATACCAGAGGCCACTCCGAACGTGTCACCCATTTAGCCCTAATTATTGGTGAACTAATGGGTCTAAATAATCAGGAATTGAAAATATTAAAATATGGAGGAATACTTCATGATATTGGTAAAATCGGTGTTCCCGAACATATTCTTAATAAACCTCAAACTCTTACCACTGATGAATTTACAAAAATAAAAAATCACCCTATTATTGGTGAAGAGATTATATCCTCCATTGTTTTTCTAAAAACATCTACACCCTATATCCGTTCTCATCACGAACGTTTGGATGGTCAGGGTTATCCTGATCAAATAAAAGCTAACCAGCTTCCATTAGGTGTCAGGATCCTTTCAGTCTGTGATGCCTTTGATGCCATGAGCTCAGACCGGCCATATCGAAAAGCCCTTTCTTTAGAAAAATGCAAATTAGAACTACAATTAAATGCCAACACTCAGTTTGATGCAGGAGTCATAAATACTTTACTTAAATTTCTAAACAAATATCCTGATTTTTATCCACAAAAGAAAATTTAAAATCAATGCAATACAATTCCCTCTTGTCTTAAAATAAAAAATGACTTTTCTAAAAGTCATTTTATACTAAATAAATGGAGCGGGAAACGGGACTCGAACCCGCGACATTCAGCTTGGAAGGCTGACGCTCTACCAACTGAGCTATTCCCGCATATATTAATGTAAATAAAATTATACTTGATCTATAAACCGCTTGTCAAGCGTAGAGGGAAAAAAATAATAATTACCAGATATAATTAACTGGTCGGGGTGCAGGGATTTGAACCCTGGGCCTTCTGCTCCCAAAGCAGACGCGCTGCCAAACTGCGCCACACCCCGAAGCAACATATAATAGTATACGGTAATTTTCCCAATAAGTCAATATGCTTTATGCTACTATTTTTTTCGCCCTAATAACTCGGTAACCACTCTTTACTTCGACTACTTTCGCATAACCAAAAATTTCTTCCAGTTCTCGAAGGTAAGTCTTAGCCCCCTGACTTGTCTTAATCACTGTCCATAAACTCCCGTGCGGAGCCATATATTTCCAAGCCCCATTAAATAATCTTAATACGGTTTTTTTGCCAGTCCGGAGAGGAGGATTAGTTACTACTAAATCAAAACGCAAACCCGTAGCAAATAGTGTTTCCCATGGTCCAAAACCATCGCCTTGCTTGGTTATAATGTTTTCAATACCATTTAATGATGCATTCTCTTTAGCTAACTCCGTAGCCCGAGTATTGATATCACTCATATAAACAGTAAATTGAGGTAATTCCCTGGCAATTCCTAATCCAACTGGGCCATAGCCACATCCTAGATCTAGCGGAGTCGTTACCCCTGTAAGATCTAAACTCTCCATTAATATTCTAGTACCCAAATCCAACCGTTCGCGGGAAAAGACTCCCGCATCTGTCCGGAATCTAAATTCCTTTCCTCTAATTTCTGTAGTAAACTCCATTGGTTTATGTTTTGACTCAGGAACAGCCGAATAATAGTGATCCGCCATTCTACAGCCCCACTTTCCAATATTTTAGCAAACGCCAAAAGCCAACATTCAAACGAGCGACTAGCGACGAATACCAAGTCGTGTATATCGAGCTCCACCTGCACCAAGCAACGCATCTCGTGACTCGAAACTCGTCTCTCGTCACTCGAGTTAAATAATGCCTTCGTAACTTTTTGTAAGCTATTCAAAACAAAGGCTAACTTTCAAACGAGCGACCAGCGACGAGTAACGAGTAACGAGTACCGAGTCGAATCACACCGCGCTCAAAGAATCCGGCAAATTCTCGCATAGGCTATCCAACGAGATTTCAATACTCGAAGCTGCTATAAATAAAAAACAGCCCGGAGGTCCAGGCTGTAGTCTAAAGCTTAAAGCAGATGATAACCATAGAAAACAATCAGCCTCGCCTCAGCAAAACTAGAAACAAGGAGAAATAGAAAACCAAAGATTAGCACTTCTCTTTCATCTGTATGAAGTGCGGGCCAGGACCAGAATCTCCCTACTTTTTGCCAAGCACTATCTTGAAAAGATTCAGTTTTTAGCCATGTCCAATTAACAGTAGATGCTATTAACAGCCCATAAGAGAACCATACCCATAGGCCAAACCGGAGAAAAGTAACTAATGCTCCTAAAACAGTATAACCCTGAGGCGGATAAATATAAGAGTTCGTACCTACTACTATTCCAATCAAAATAGTATATAAAAGATAATAAACTAATCCTAGAGAAAGACGCCCAATCTTAAACCGATTGAGGAAAAAGATAAAAATCAGGGCAATAACAAAATAATGAAGAAAGTTTTTTAGCGTAAGCAAAAGAACGTTTCCCCAATTATTAATAGTATTTTCTGTCTCAAACTTCCACTTGAAGATCTTAAAAGTCTCTCCCCACTTTGCCTTAGCTCCTGCTCCAATATCGAACGAACCTTTTATGCCAAAAATTTTATCGACTAATAATGTGTTCTTAAGAGCACCTTCCCCCATAAAGAAATAAGCGATGGCCCAGGAAAGAGCAAAGATTATTAACCCACAAAGTAAATATCCGCCTATCCTTTGGTAAACATCTTCACTAAAAAGTAATCTCGAGAGCCAGGAAACCACCTTAAAATTTTTTCTCTCCTTAGAATGTATGCTATCTTTTTTATTCTCCTTCACAATGGCTCCTCCTTTGCCTTTACAAGATACTGAATATAAGTAACGTATTTAATATTTTGAAGTTCCCTTCATATATTTTTTAGTTATTTTCATCATTATTATTGGATAATAAAACCTGATAAAGACTTTTAGCTAAACCTAATCCCGGATCTTTCGCTAACTCCTTAGCCATCTCTTCGGCAAAAATCCCTCGTAAATATTCTCCTTGAACACCTTTCCCAAAAATCTCAGTATTACCTTGCATTACTTCGATCATTTTTTGAAAAAGGACTGCTTCAAACTCACGGCATTTTTCCATCAATTGTTGATCTGATTTTTTCTGGGTTCTATTATTAAGTTTTCCCATACTAGAGGGAATAGGTATTTCTGAATTAATCTTAACCTCCATCAGCTTTCACCCCTTTGAGCTTTACATTTATCTTATCTCTAGAACTCCATATAAAGCACCCGCTTGATCAATAGCAATAATCAGATTAATTATATCCTGAGGAGTCGCCCCTACAGCATTTAAAGCTCTTACTATTTCATCAATCGTCGTCCCGGCCGGAAGTGCTACCAAAGAACCTTCCTCCCTACTTACCTCTAGGTGTTCCTGATCAGTAACAACTGTCTCTCCAGAAGAAAATGCTGGAGGCTGAGAAATAAGTTTTTCTGAGCTAACTTTAACTGTAATATCTCCTCTGGTTACTGCTACCGGAGCTACTCTAACATGTTCATCAAAAACAATCGTCCCATTCCTGGGATTAACCACGACCTTGGCCATCTGATCCCGGGAAACCTGGATCTTTTCCAGTAAGGCAATAAATTCTACCGGGTTCTTTTGATAGGTTTCAGGGATTTCTACGATCACATTAGCCTTATCTTCTGGATAGGCAATCTCCATGCCAAAATAAGTATTAATCGCTGTAGCCATGGAATTGATGGTAGTAAAATCCGGGTTAAATAAAACCCAGCGTAATGTATCAACAACCGCCGATTCCGATGGTATTTCTTTTTCCACCAAAGCCTGTGCCAGGCCTACTGTTGGTTGATTTGTTGTCTGTCTGCTACCCCGGTTCCCAGAAGCGCTAAAACCACTAACCACCACTGGGCCTTGTGCCACTGCATAGACTTGTCCATCCGCCCCAGCCAAAGGAGATTGTAGGAGCACGCCACCCTGTAAACTCTTAGCATCACCTAAGGAAGAAACTGTAACCTCCAAAGCATCGCCATTTTTTTTATAAGGCGGTAAAGTAGCAGAAAGCGCAACAGCAGCTACGTTTTTTACTCTTATATTTGATCTGTTCACCACAAAACCATGGTGAGCAAGGAAATTCAAAACCATCTCCAAAGAAAAACCCTGATTATCACCGGTTCCATTTAAACCCACCACTAAACCAAAACCTGTTAATTGGTTAGCCCTATCCTCTTCCAAACGTGCCAAGTCTTTTATTCTCGAGGTAAGCAGAGTATTCTCCGCCGCTTCTAATTGAAAAGAAGAGCATACTATTAATAAAACAATGAAAAAACAAAGAAGATTTAAGGGCCTCTTGTTGACTAACAAATCCACACCCCCCGCCTTATTAGGGCTTTTTGCGTTGTCATTGATTTTTTCTGTCCCTGCACAATATATTGATAGCCTAATATAAGCTCAACACTATATATTGCTTTGGGACCTTTTAAAAAGGACACAACGCAAAAAGCTTTATTAGAATAACCAGTCGAGAAATCTCCCCAAAAATCCTTTTTTAGTGCCATAATCATTTCCTAAGTATTCAATTTTAGCATCTGCCACAAATGTAGAGTAAACTGTATTATCCGATCGGACATCTTCCGGCCGGACTATTCCGCTAAAAGTTAATCTCTGTATATCTTCATTAACTTTGATTTCTTTACTGCCCTCAAAAATAAGGTTCCCATTCTCATCAATAGAGACAATTTCTACAGTTAGTTGTGCTTTCAAAGTCCCAGTTTTATTTGTTCCGGAAGCTCCATCATAAGAAGTCTCCATTGAGCCTTTTATATAAGGTAAAAGGCTAGTTAGCATCCCAGCACCGGGGCCAACCAACACTGAACTACCTTCATCCCCGGATACACCTGTCCTCGAGGTAGCTGAAGACTGTTCGGAAATAATAATGGTTAATAAATCTCCAACATAAAAACGTTTATTAGGTTTGACATAATATGAGCCACTCTTATCTGTCCATAGCGATTGCCCATTGCTAATCACAGGAAAGGCCAAACAAAGTACTATCAATAAGATCACAAATACCCTTTTCAATCTAGCCTCACCTCCACTAAACCTGCTCCAATCACTGTCGCTTTTAAACGTCGGTTACTTCCTAAATTTTTAACCAGGATTTGATCTCCTAGCCATCCATCTTCTTCCGCAAGAACAAATAATTCTAATTGGATAGTCTCTTTCTGTAGAACTAGCCGTACTTTACTTCCTTTAAACACCATTGGAACAAGTTGTATATCCTTGTTACTTAATACCTTACCGGCTGACAACTCCCGTGTCACCCTAAATTTCCCCGGTTCAAGACAATTTAAAAACTCGTTTCCATCATCCAATTCACGTATCTCCTGATAGAAACTATCTTCGGTAATAATCTCACCTTTATTTAAACTCATAGAAGTAATATATACTTTTGCCTGGACATAAAGCCGGAAAAATACAGGCATAGTAGTAAAGGCCTCCCCGTCTACCAAGACGCGGAGGCGAAAAGTTAAAAGCCCCGGTTTGAGAGGGGGAATTCTATCCGCAAGGAGAATCTCTACTTTACCTTGAGGAATACTCCTCTCTTGTATTCTACCCGGCTCCACTCTCCATTCTTCCCACAAAGGAGAAGCATTGTTTTTTATATATGTTTCTACCGCTGCCATTAACATTTCTTTAGTCAAAATCTGTCCAACCCGAGTAATTTTAACTTTTGCTGGCATCTCAAGATCAAATTCTCCAGGAATCCCGGAACGATCCAGTGCATATTTTACATTTGTCCGGTACAACCAGGTTATTTCAGCATAACGGGGAGCAGGCCCTAAATAAATTTGTCTTAGTTTTTCTAAAACTGAAGGAACAGCTCCTTTAATCTCTGCCACTTGACCAAGATAGATCTCTGTTCCCTCGATCTCTATCTCCGGCAGAAGCGAAACCGTAATTTCTGATTGTTCCTGAGCTTCAACCAATTGAACGGTAAGTAAAATACTTAAAACAAAGAATAACACCCTAAACCATTTCATTATGACCACCCATATTCTAGATCCCTACCTACACCAAAGGGTATCGGTTATTAACGCCGTAGGTTGTTGGCGGTCTGTAACATTTCATCAGCAGCCTGGATAGCTTTAGAATTTATCTCGTAGGCCCGCTGGGCAACGATCATATTAACCATCTCTTCTACTACTTTGACATTAGACATTTCTAAAAAGCCTTGCGTAATTGAACCAAAACCATCGATCCCCGGCGTCCCATACTGAGCATCCCCAGAGGCATAAGAAGGTTTAAGAATGTTTTTCCCCATATTGACTAACCCTTCTGGGTTAAGGAAACGCACAATTTCTATTCTCCCTAGTTCCTGTGGATTCTCCTCACCGGCAATTTTAACACTGACAGTCCCATCAGAACTAATAATTACATCCGTAGCATTCTCCGGAATCCAGATTTCAGGCTGCAACAAATAGCCATCATTATTAACAATCCGGCCTTCCCCATCTATTTTAAAATTACCATCACGGGTGTAACCTATCGTATCATCCGCTAATAAAACTTGGAAAAATCCATCCCCTTCAATCATTAAATCAAGCGCGTTTCCAGTTTGAGTCATATCACCCTGAGTATAAGATTTACTAGTAGAAATCATACGTGCACCATGCCCTACCTGCATCCCGGCAGGAGTCATCCTTCCTTGGGATGTAACTGCACCCGGTGCTCTTAAAGTCTGATATAACAGATCCTGAAACTGGGCTCGTGATTTTTTAAAACCAACAGTATTAACATTTGCCAGGTTATTAGAGATGACATCTATATTTGTTTGTTGAGAATTCATCCCAGAACTAGCAGTCCATAATGCTCTAATCAAATAAATTACCTCCCTGCAACAATAGTTTATTAATCAACCGTCTCAATCGTTCAACGGTTGTTACAGGGGACCTCCGACTAGCGGTCCGGCCCCAAATAAATTACCTCTTAAACACGCCCTATTTCATTGGCAATCTTATTCATCACTTCATCCATAACCGCAATTACTTTCTGGTTACTCTCATATGCTCTAGTAACTTCGATCATCTTTGCCATTTCTTCAATTGGATTAACATTAGAGTTTTCTATTTCACCCTGGTTAATCTGAGAGTTATCATCCCTTGTCCACCCTCCGGCAAAACGGAAACGACTACTTCCCTCTTTCACTAAAGAAGCTTGGTCTGTAGGTAAGACGACCAATAGGCGGCCCGCTATTTGGCCATCAACAACCATCGTACCATCTTTGCCAATATTTACTTGATGATTACCAAGCCAAACCGGCCCATTTTCTCCAATAACTCGATCCCCTTCAGATGTCACTAGATAACCATCAACACTTTTACTAAAATCACCATTCCGTGTCAGGTAACGGCCTGAAGGCGATTCCACTAAGAAATATCCATCGCCTGTGATCGATAAATCTAAAGCATTTCCTGTTGTTATATAGTTACCAGGAGTTAAATGAGTATAGGCCTCTTCAACTTCTACCCCCAAAGAAGCTCTACCTATTGGAGTAACTCCATATTTATCCAAAGCCAAGAAAAGTTCTTCATGAAAAGAGACGCTTGTGACCTCATCTTTTTTATATCCAATAGTATTGATATTAGCTAGGTTATTAGCCACCGCATCTTCCCTATTAAGCTGGAGATTCATTCCTGTAGCGGCAGTATATAATCCTCTAAGCATTAAACTCACCTCCTTATCTTTAATTTTAAAAGGCAGTGAAGATACCCTGCCCTTTTTAAAGAAAATCTTTGTTTACTGGAAATTTAAACCGAACGGCTCCCAACAATTAAGTTGCTCTTTAATACATCTATACTTTCAAGCAGCCTTCCGGTCCCCAATACAACACAGGAAAGAGGATCCTCTGCTAAATGTATCGGTATACCTGTCTCTTCACTTAATAGTTTTGTAAAACCATCTAGCAAAGAACCGCCTCCACTTAAGACAATTCCTTTATCAACAATATCTGAAGCAAGCTCTGGTGGGGTTCTTTCCAGTACTGATTTGATCCCATCAATAACATTTGTTATTGGTTCTGCCATCGCTTGAAAAGAATCAGCTGAAGTAAAATTCAGGGTTCTAGGTAAACCAGTAACCAAATCACGTCCCCGAATCTCCATTGATTTACCTTCACCTTCAGGATATGCTGATCCAATCTGCATTTTAACTTCCTCTGCCGTCCGCTCGCCAATCATCAGATTATACATCTTTTTTATGTATTTGATAATCGCCTCATCAAATTTATCTCCACCGATTCGCAATGATTCACTAACCACGATTCCTCCTAAAGAGATAATCGCTACATCGGTGGTTCCGCCACCAACATCTACTACCATATTTCCACTGGCTTCATAGATATCAATCCCTGCCCCCACAGCAGCAGACATTGGTTCCTCAATTAAATAAGTATGTTTTGCTCCTGCTTGCATAGCTGCCTCTAAAACAGCCCTTTTCTCCACACTAGTAACACCGGAGGGAATACAGACTACAACTTGGGGACGAAAAAGACGTGGCTTGGGGCTAACCTTTTCAATAAAATACTTTAACATGGTTTCAGTTACATCATAATCAGCAATTACTCCATCCTTCATTGGCCTTACAGCAACGATATTCCCTGGCGTTCTCCCGATCATCCGGCGGGCCTCTTCCCCAACGGCTAATATTTTCCCAGATTCCTTGTCTAAGGCTACCACAGAAGGTTCACGAATTATAATTCCTTTGCTTCTTACATATACAAGTATGTTAGCAGTTCCAAGATCGATTCCTATATCGAATGATAGATTTAACAAGCCGGATTCCCCCCTTAATGATACAAAATATACATAACTATTTTTTCTATACTATTCTGGAATATCCTCCTTTTTTTTCCCCCTTTTCTAGTTTTGTCTGATATTTTCGACGTGTAGCCTCTCCTCCCCGGATATGCCGTTCAGCTTTATTGGTTTCTAGGACTCTTTTAACTTCTTTAGCTAATACTTTATTTATTCCAGGTAGTCTTTCTGTCACATCTTTATGTACCGTACTCTTACTGACGCCGAAATGGCCTGCCGCCTGACGAACAGTCGCTTTTTCTCTAACAATAAACCTACTAAGGTCTAAAACTCTCTTTTGGATATAATCTTTCACTCCCCCACCCTCTCCCGTGATTTATCAATAAATTATATGGGTAGAGAAGGAACATTATAACCTAACCATACTGTTAGAAGCTACACTCAAAGGAGGAATTAATCGGAAAGGTCTGTGAGTATGGTCAATGGGTCGACTGGTTTTCCTTTATGAAATAAATTAAAATGAATTCCCGGTTCAGGTCCGCAAGTCGATAATGAAGTGTAACCCAAAACGGTTCCTTGTTTAACTATTTGCCCTACAGATACTTGTACCGACTTAATATGAGCATATAAACTTAGCCATTCGCTCCCATGTTCTAGAGTAATAATTGTTCGCAAAGAAGAATCGCTTCTTACCTCTTTTACCTGGCCTTCAGCAACAGCTACTACCTTACTACCAACAGGAGCAAAGATGTCAATACCTGAATGATACCGCCACTCAGTAATCATCTTTTCCCAACCATTCTTCCGAACAACCTTTCCTTTTGTTGGCATAACTAAAGCCAGCGGTTGAAAGACTTTTTCCTTAATTGCCTCTCTTGGATTAGCAATTTCCTCCACTTTTTTACGAAGCTCGTTGATCTCTTTTTGCAGCTCTGAAATCATCCCTACTGTTCGCTCTGCTTCTTCGCTAATCGATTCTTTAAAAACAAGTGGAAGTGTGGTCTGTTTGGCTCGAAATTGAAGAATTCCCCAGCATCCTAAGGAAATTAAAGAACAAACAATAAGAGTTTGCATCAATACCCGTCTTTTAAAATAAATTTTTATTAGTTTTTTCCATATTTTTTCTATATTGCCCTTTATTTTTGTCATCCATTTCCCCAATATTACTCTAAGTTTAGGCAAAGATTGGCGCCGATTTTCTATCGCCATATTTACCCCTCCAAACAAGCTAGTTTATTTTTAAAGAGATTCAATAACCAGCCTTTAATCTCTCAATACTTGTCCCTTGTTCCCTTGTTTTGATAGTTAGTTTAAGATTTACTAACTTATTGATATAAAATTTAACCGTAACCTATTGATCATCCCACTTGGAACTCTCTAATTAATGTTATTTTTCCCTGATGATCCTTTTTTATCCTTATTGATCGGAAATTCACACAATACCTTTCAAAGCTAATTTTGCAATTCTTTAAAATATAAAAAAACAGCTCTTAACTGAGCTGCTAATTAAAGATGCCTTTGAAGCTTGTCGACTCACCTGGCTTTGATTTTCATCACTTCACGTGTGCGGGTGGCTACTTTAAACTTAATTTCCGGATCTCTACCCCTTGATAATAGTAATGAATAATCTCTTTATAATCTTTCCCAAGCTCTGCCAGGCCATCGGCACCATATTGGCAAAGGCCTACTCCATGGCCATATCCGATTGTTTTAAAAACTACTTTCTGATCTGAAATCTGGCAGGTAAAAAATGTTGAATTTAGTCCCAGCAGAGAACGGAGTTCTTTACCCTGGTAAACCCGGCCCCCGATCTTTATATTCTTAACCCTCCCACTAGCTGTATAATTAATAATCCGAATAAAAGAATCTCCTGAGGAAGGGGAATAGGTATCCAGTCCCAGCCTGGATTGGAGTTCTAGTAATGGAAAAGTCTTTTCTTCAAAATATCTAGGAGAATGCTTATCAAACGGACATTGAACACTTCTAAGATAAGGCTGGAACACCCCCCAAACTTCCTCTGAGTTTTCGGTTTTTGGGCCACTAGTAGAATGGTAAACCGCATCGACTGGTTTACCTTCATAGGTAATAATTAAGCCGCTGGTTTCTTCAACGGCTCTAGAGATCTTTCGCCAATAAGTATAATAATTGAATAGTCCCCACTTTTTTAGTAAATCTGCTTTCCCTAACCAAGCCTGCGAATCATTTACATCATCACTGAGATCTGCTCCTTGCACGGCTTGATACCCTGGCCCGCCAAAATGTTTTAGCCTTTTTACTGTAACCGTACGGGCCGCTATGGCTTGGGCTTTCAGTGCTTCTAAATGAAATTTAGCAGGCATTTCCGCGGCCACGACCCCTTTTATGTACTCTTCAAGCTCAAGTGGGATAATTTTATTTTCATTTTTTAAGTATAATCGGACAATAATTCCCTTTGGCTTAGTATCACATTTGATCAAGATTAACGGTAATAATAAAACTAAAATAACCAAGAAAAGAAAAAGACCGCAGAAGGTCTGTTTCATCTTAATCCTCCGCTTGCAAAATATTACAATCTACCCTATGCGCGAAGGAAGAATAATATTCGAATAAAATATATCTAGATTTTAAACCTCCGAAGCCGTTCAAACCAGATTACTGGTAATTCTGCATCAATATAAACTCCGGAAGAATCAAAATCCTTCCTATAGATCCGCCCTTTATCATGGAGGATTGAAATATATTTACCTTCTTTGTAGGGAAGAAAAAAGATCCCTCTATCCACTCTGGAAGAAAGGGCCTCCATAATCTTCTTTTGCAACTGATCAATATTGCTCCCCTTTTGAGCAGAGATAGAAACTGCATTTGGAAAATTTCGCTCAGCTCTTGCAATTGTAAATTCGTTGGTGACCAGATCCTTCTTATTGAGCACTGTGATAAAAGGTTTTTTCTCTAAACTTAATTCTTTAAGAAGATTATTTACCGCCATATATTCCTCTTCCCACTCTGGGCTGGCTAGGTTTACAATATGTAATAATAAATCTGCTTCCCTTACCTCTTCCAAGGTCGCCCGGAAAGAATCCACTAGTTGGTGGGGGAGTTTCCTGATAAAGCCAACTGTATCAACGAGTAAAGCTTCCTGTTGATTCGGAAGGGTTATCCGGCGAAAAGTAGGATCAAGAGTGGAAAATAAAAGATCTTGGACCACTACTTCATCTCCGGTTAACAAGCGAAAGAGCGTTGATTTTCCGGCATTAGTATACCCCACTAAAGCTAGAACAGGCCAATCTAAACGCTTTCTTGGTTCTCTTTGCAATTCACGGTGATCCTTGACTTGTTTAAGGTGTCGATTTAAAACCGCTATTCTCTTACGAATCCGGCGACGATCAGACTCCAATTTGCTTTCTCCAGGCCCTCTAGTTCCAATCCCACCCGCCAATCGGGAAAGACTTGTTCCCTGACCCTCTAACCTGGGTAATAAATACTCGAGTTGGGCCTTTTCTACCTGCAGTTTTGCCTCTCGTGTTCTCGCTCTCATCGCAAAAATATCCAGGATTAAACCCGTCCGGTCTAAAACTTTCACTTGAAGTTCTTCTTCTAAATTTCCAGCTTGAACTGGCGTAAGTTCATCATCAAAAACCACCAGCGAGATTTGCTCTCCTTGCAAAAGGGCTTTTAATTCTCTTAATTTACCTTCACCCAAAAAGCGGGCAGGTTCTGGCTTCTCTTTACGTCGATAAAGGGTCTTTTCTACCTGCCCACCAGCCGACCATACCAAAGCACGGAGTTCTTCTAATTCTCCATTCTCCTCTGTTCCAACAATTATCGCTTTTTCCCGCTGCATACTTACTCCCACAAAAGCCCTCCCATCCTTCGCTTGCCCCAGCTTGCTGGGGTGAACGACTACTTAGAAAATGGCCTTAGTTGATTCATCTGGTCTTGATTAAATCACTTCGTGATATTCGGAAACCAGTATGAACAACCAATTAAAGCGCCT
>DIPO01000039.1:2784-3733 GCA_002427045.1 Firmicutes bacterium UBA5486 | reverse complement strand
GCCTCTGGAGCTTGTCGACTCACCTGGCTTATATTTTCATCATTTCATGTGCTCGGGCAGTAGCCAGCGTGAGCGACTACTTAGAAATAATAACCAAGGAAGCTTACCCATTCCCAAAGTTAAGCTCATAAATTATTCTTAAACCCTCCAGAGTAAGCACTGGATTAATCTTCTCAATCATTTGCGAATTAGTAGCAATAACCTTAGATAAACCACCAGTTGCCACTACTTTAGGCTCACAATGCATCTCCCTGGAAATCCGTCTGATTAAACCATCCACCAAATCCGTATAACCATAAATCAATCCGGATTGTATACTATTTACAGTGTTTTTCCCAATCACTTTTGCCGGAGCCTCTAATTCAACCCGTGGTAGTTTAGCTGCTCTTAAAAATAAAGCTTCAGCAGCAACTCCCAACCCGGGGAAGATCGCCCCTCCTAAATACTCCCCTTTTTCATTGATCGAACAAAAAGTAGTTGCTGTTCCAAAATCCACGATAATTAAAGGTGGCCCATAAATATGAATCCCGGCTACAGCATTAACCACCCGATCAGCTCCTACTTCTTTTGGATTTTCATAAAGGATTGGTAAACCAGTCTTAACCCCGGGCCCAATGATTAACGGTTCAACTCCAAAGTACCTTCTACTCATCGTAGCAAAGGAAGCCGTTACCGGAGGCACAACACTAGATAAAACTACTGCTTTAATATCACTTGAATTTATATTTTTACTGCCTAAAAACGCTTGGATCATTAGGCCATGTTCATCTGCAGTTCTATTTTTATCTGTTGATACTTGGCAATCAGTAAGCAATTTTTGACCAGAATAAATTCCTAAAACGGTTTGCGTATTTCCAACATCCATAACTAAAATCATTTACTAATTCCTCCCTCTAATGGGCTTTTTGCGTTGTCATTGATTTTTTCTGTCCCTGCATAATATATTGAT
>DIPO01000039.1:682-2669 GCA_002427045.1 Firmicutes bacterium UBA5486 | reverse complement strand
ATATTGTGTTGGGACCTTTTAAAAAGGACACAACGCAAAAAGCTTTTAATAAAAAGGTTTTTAACTTTCTATCCCTGGGTAGAATGACGAAGTTATATAGTTTATCGAGTATAAATCAGGATAAAAACTAACTTCACATTCAGAGATTTCTAATCTGTTCTGGAGAGTATCTGCTAAATGTTTCATTCCCGGCTGCGCCATCACACTGTGACCAAGATCAATCAATTTTATATTGTTCTCGGTAAGATAAGATATCGCGTATCTTCCTAATTCTGCTGAGAGAAAGGTATCACAGCCATCAGCAATCCATTTATCCCATTGTTCTTTATAAAGTGGCATAAATCCCGGCCCGGAAATAATTAAAGCCTTATTTACCTGAGCATTTAAATCTCCAACGTATGGTAAGATTGGGGCATTCAATACCCGTTGGCAACAAGAGAGTAACTCCTTTAAAACCATATCAGTCTGGCCCATTACAATCTCGCCTTCATGAATAAGTTTTTCAAATTGTAACAAGCGAGCCAAAGTAAGAGTATTTCCTTCAGGAGCCTTGTTCCATGAACTATGAAAAACTAAAACTCCCATCTCGCTTTCCTCTAAATAATCTCCTGGTTGAAAATGCCACGGATGATGAGAAATGAGCAAATCAACCCCGTCATTAATCGCTGCGCGAAGATTGTACTCCGTAGGATCAACACAGACACCAATCTTCTCAATCTCTTCCCGGGGTTTCCGTAAAAAGTAGGGAGTATCATATTTATCTCCAAGTTTAGCTGGGGCTAACTCTTCGATAATGGATTGGAGTTTTTCTAACTCAATCAAAAAATCACCTCTCGATGATCCTCCACATCACCATGCTTATTTCCATAGATAATCTTTCGTTATCACTCATTCGTTACATGAATAATCTCACTGTTCGCATCTCTTTATCTATATTTATCCTCGGAATAAAGCGTGCAAAATTGGTAATTATGCAATTCCTTAAATATCACAAACTTCCAACAAGACATAAGTGTATATTCTAAATTCCTTACGAAATTTCCTTCCTCTCATTAAATTAGCTGTAAAAAATGATGCAAAAACTCATTACCTATTTGGAACATAATCTTTTTTTGGGGAAAAAATCTATACATTATTTTAACACTAGTTTATGCTATAATGATATTAGTTTCATACATATAGAAACCAGTTTTTTCTTAGAATGTAGTGGCGGTTAATAAATACATCAGGAGGCTAAGCAATGAACAAAAAACTATTGTCCCTAATTTTATCTATAATAATGTTATTACTTATGGTTAATATGGTTTCAGCGGCTGACCATCAATTAGGTCTTGGTTTTTATGACAGTAATAATGGAGGATGGTATAACCATTACTGTCTTAGCGGTAAATATATCCTTTCTAAGCAAACAGCCGTGCAAGGTTTGTTAGCCGGAAACTATTTAGGTGTCAAGGGAATGTATAATTTAAAAAATGATCCCAACTACAATTTCTATGGATACGGAAAAGCCGGTTTCTTTTTTAACTGGGGAGTCGAAATCGGCGCTGGCGCCGGAATTGAATATTTCCTATTCAAAGCTTTGAAAGCAACCGATGTTAAGGAACTGGAAAGAATCGGGTTTATGCTTGATCTGGGTATAGACGTCCAACTCTATGATTACGACGATAATAAGCATTCCTCTTCCAGTGGTCTTGGCTTTGGCGCGGGTATTCATTATTATTTTTAACTAATCTTTAACCGCCACAATTTGATGTCTTAATAACCCTGTTCTATTTTAGACAGAACAGGGTTTTATTTTACCCATGCCTAGACATCATATTTAAGGCTACTCCAGCCTCTTGAGGGTAATCTCCGGATTTCCAAAAAGATAACGACTTAACAACTAATACTACTAGTAATCATCTTTTAAATATGATAGTTATTAAGTTGAGACAGAATAATTATCTTATCTAATTGCCCAAAATATAACTGGAATGAGCAGGCGGAG
>DIPO01000039.1:435-595 GCA_002427045.1 Firmicutes bacterium UBA5486 | reverse complement strand
GGAGATGATTTATCTTGAAACGTAATAAAAACTTCTCTTTTTATCTTCTTATTTTTATCTGCTTAGTGGCAGTGGGTTTTCTATTCTCAACTCTCACTCTCTCAAAAGATCTCAGATCCAAATTAGAAAATATGCGTTTTGTCTCAAAAGTTTATGATCG
>DIPO01000039.1:0-190 GCA_002427045.1 Firmicutes bacterium UBA5486 | reverse complement strand
TACCGCCATTTTGGGGTGGATCCGATTGGAATTGCCCGCGCAGTATACCAGAGTTTAAGACCCGGAGGGAGCAAACAAGGCGGAAGTACTATTACTCAACAGTTAGCGAAGATCTCGTTGTTATCTTTAGACCGTACTTTCAGTCGAAAGTTCAAGGATATGTTCTATGCTTTACTGATTGAAAGAACCT
>DIPO01000068.1:9163-18695 GCA_002427045.1 Firmicutes bacterium UBA5486 | reverse complement strand
CGACATCGCAAATAGCTCTGAATAATTTATAGGCAATATGGCTTTTTAATAAATTAATGAAGCATCATCAATAAACCTTGAGGAAAAACATTTTACAGCTATCCCCAGATGCTTTTATTATTAAAATTATGGTATGATAAAGTAAAATTATTAGCTGTTAGGAGTGATTTTCTTTGTTAGCAAATCTAATGGATTGTAACATCTTTAATAATACCATTAAGGATTATATTATTTTTCTGCTAGCTTTCATTATTGGATTTCTTCTTGTACGCTTATTTAAGAAAATATTATTATCTAAACTATATCATTGGGCAAGTAAGACGGGTAATGGCTTTCTTGATTTTTCGATCAAAACTTTTGAAAATAAACTACTTCCTTTGATCTATTTTGGGGTTTTTTACCTTAGTATTCAAGGATTGACCCTTAGTTCCTTGCTCATTAAAATAATTAATGGTATAGGCCTTACTCTGATTGTAATTTATGGAGTCCGTTTTTGCCTTTCTTTTATTATTTATGGTATTGAAATATATTTACTAAAAAAAGAAACGGATCCGGCAAAAAAACAGGTTTTAAAGGTAATTTCAAGTGCAATCAAGATCTTGGCCTGGATTTTAGCCCTGATTATTATCCTTGATAATTTAGGCATTAAAATTTCAGCTTTAGTCACTGGGCTGGGAATTGGCGGAATTGCGGTAGCATTAGCCGCTCAAGTAGTATTAGGTGATTTGTTCAGTTATTTTACCATCTATTTTGATCGCCCTTTTGAAACCGGGGATATGATTCTTATTGGTGATTTCCGTGGAAATGTTGAACATATTGGCTTAAAAACCACTCGACTCCGGAGTATCAGTGGCGAACAATTAATCTGTTCCAATACTGATTTAACCAGCTCTCGTCTACGTAATTATAAACGGATGAATAACCGGCGAAGCTCATTCCAGATCGGTGTCAGTTACCAGACTAATTACCAACAATTAAAAGAGATTCCTATGCTCATCGCTGATATCATTAAAGCAATCCCTGATACTGATTTTAACCGTGCCCATTTTACTACTTTTGGTGAATATAGTCTTCTATTTGATGTGGTTTATTATGTTACTACTAGTGATTATAGTAGATATATGGATATTCAACAGGAGATTAATCTGAAGATTGTAGAGGAATTTGAAAAACGGGGGATTCAATTTACTTATCCCACACAGACCTTATATGTTAATTCAACAACAAAATAACTTCTTTAAAGTCCCACCCAGAGAAATCCGGATGGGACTTTTTTATCTTTATTCTCAATGCCAATTGATACCTGAAGGCTGTTATACACTTCCCTTAATTAAACATTGAACCTAAAAATCGTGACATCTCCATCCTTCATGATATAATCCTTTCCTTCTAAGCGAACAAGGCCTTTCTCTTTAGCAATAGTATATGAACCGCAGGCCATCAATTCTTCATATCCGATAATTTCTGCTTTAATAAAACCACGTTCAAAATCAGTATGGATCTTACCTGCAGCCTGGGGCGCTTTGGTTCCTTCCTTAATCGTCCAAGCTCTAACCTCTTGAGGTCCCGCAGTCAAGAAACTTATTAATCCCAATAATTTATAACTAGCTTTAACTAGCCTGTCCAGTCCAGATTCGGCAAGGCCTAGATCTGACAGAAAGATTCTTTTATCCTCCTCATCTAATTGGGCAATTTCCTCCTCAATTGTAGCAGAAATTAACATCACTTCCGCATTTTCTTTTGCCGCATAACTTTTCAACTCTTTTACCCATTGATTTTCAGCAGTTCCGGCCATCAAGTCATTCTCAGAAATATTAGCCACATAAATAACTGGTTTCTGCGTTAAAAGAAACAACTGATCTACTATGATTTTTTCTTCTTTGTTAAAAGATAAGGCTCTCACAGGCCTGCCTTCTTCTAATCCACTCTTTATTTTCTCAAAAACTTCTAATTCAGCTAGATATTTTTTCTCACCGGATTTGGCCATGTTTCTTGTTTTATCCATTCTTTTCTCTACTGTTTCTAAATCCGCAAAGATTAACTCCATATTGATAATCTCTACGTCACGAATCGGATCAATCGAACCCTCTACATGAACAATATTACCTTCCTCAAAACATCTTACCACCTGAAGAATGGCATCAACCTCTCTAATATGAGAGAGAAATTTATTCCCCAAGCCTTCTCCTTTACTGGCTCCTTTCACTAATCCCGCAATATCCAGGAATTCTATCGTGGCAGGAGTAACTTTTTCCGGATGATACATCTTGGCTAATATTTCCAACCTTGCATCCGGAACTGTTACCACCCCTACATTAGGTTCAATTGTACAAAAAGGATAATTAGCACATTCAGCACCAGCTTCAGTTATTGCATTAAACAAAGTGCTTTTCCCAACATTAGGTAATCCCACTATTCCCAATTTCATAACAGTCATCCCTTCTATTATTATACAAACAACATTATACTGATAGTAGCAACAATACTAATATCATACCTTTCTAGGATTATAAACATTTTATCGGTAAATAGCAAAAGATCCACTTTTACAATTATGTAAAAGTTGTTTTTCTAGATTTAGATGGTAGTTTAATCTAGGGAGGCAAAATTCAATCAAAAAAAGATCCCCAGTCGCTTTAGGCGGCCGGGGTTCTTTTTTAAAATTATTTTATTGTTTCTAGTATATACTACGTTTCGTATAATCAGTATGGAGAAGGTGATGGGATTTTTCACCCAAAGGTTTTTCTAAAAACTCTTCATAAAGAGTTTTTACTGCTGGGTTTTCATGAGATTTCCTTAATGGTAATCCCGCATCAGCCTCGTAGATAGCCTTAATTCGTTTTTTGCGGATCTCATTAGTAGTTGGTATCGGTTGTCCACCACCACCAATACACCCACCAGGACAGCACATTATTTCAATAAAGTGATAATCGGCTTTGCCTTCTTTAATTAAATCCATAAGTTTACGGGCATTTCCTAAACCATTGGCTACGGCAACCTTAACTTTAGTCCCTTTTAAATCAACTTCAGCTTCTTTAATACCCTCAAGGCCACGTACTGCAGTAAAATCTAAAGAAGGTAAAGTCTCTTTAGTAACTACTTCGTATACCGTCCGTAGTGCGGCCTCCATCACCCCACCACTGGCTCCAAAAATAACACCAGCACCAGTAGTAATCCCGAAAGGATCATCATATTCCTCATCAGGTAATTTATTAAAATCTAACCCAGTCTCGCGAATCATCTTCGCAAGTTCTCTGGTTGTCAGGACTGCATCTACATCAGGATAACCGGAGTCTGTCATCTCTGGACGTTCACATTCAAATTTCTTAGCTGTACAAGGCATAATAGAAACTACATAAATATCTTTTGGATCAATGCCTGCTTTTTCAGCATAATAAGTCTTTGCTAGTGCACCAAACATCTGTTGCGGAGATTTACAGGTAGAAAGATGGTTCACATATTCCGGATAAAAATGTTCAATGAATTTAATCCATCCCGGACTACAAGAAGTAATCATTGGCAGCATCCCGCCATTATTTAAACGTTCTAAGAGTTCATGCCCTTCTTCAATAATCGTTAGATCTGCTGTGAAATCTGTATCAAAAACTCGATCAAATCCTAAACGTCTCAGAACGGCTACCAATTTCCCTGTCGAAACCTGACCGGGTTCAAGGCCAAACTCTTCACCAATGGATACCCGGATCGCCGGTGCTGTTTGTACCACAACATGCTTATCAGGATCTGCCAGTGCCGCCCATACCCGTTTGGTATGATCCTGCTCATAAATAGCACCAACCGGACAGACTAAAGCACACTGCCCACATTGCACGCAAGCTACATCATTAAGATCTACGCCTCCGGCCGGAGCAATTACTGTATTAATTCCCCGATTGGCTGGAGCAATCGCCCCCACACTCTGAACTTGGTGACAGACTTCCACACATCTCCGGCACAAGATACACTTCTCCGGATCGCGGATTAATGCAGCTGTAGAAGTATCAATTGGATATTCAATCTTAGTTTTTGGTTGAAATCTTTGCTGCTGTACTCCAAGTTTATCCGCTAAAGCCTGTAATTCGCACCTTTGGTTGCGAACACAATTTAAACAATCCTGAGGATGATTAGATAATAAAAGTTCCAGATTAATCTTCCGTGCCTGGCGAACAGCAGGTGTATTAGTAAGAATAACCATTCCGTCACTTACCGGTTGAGAACAAGCTGTTTGCAAAGTTCTTGCTCCCACTACTTCCACCACACAGATTCGACACATGGCTTTTACACCTAAGTCTTCATGGAAACAAAGAGTAGGTATATTTATTCCGGCTTTCTTTGCAGCTTCTAACATTGTACTGCCTTTTGGAACCTGGATTTCCCGACCATCAACAGTCACTTTGACCATTTCCATGATTCTACACTTCCTTTCCGCGATTACCTAATTGTTACTTTTTATTACTTTTTTAATTCTAAATAGAACTGAACTTTACTTACTAGTAAAATCTGAAAACTCATTCGTTAGAAGATTTCTAACAGGATTAAACTTTCCGTTTGTTCTCAATTTCACAAAGTAACCTAAAAAAGACCATATGAAAATTATATCCTGTTGTTTAATAAGATGTCAATCATATTTAAACATACTAGTAAAGTAATTATTAAAAAAGTAACACCTTAACCTTTATTAAGGATTAAAACTCCCGGTTTTATATCCATCTAAATCAAGACAAACAAAAGAATAACCAAGCTCTTCTAATTTTGTGGTTATTTTTTTTCGATTTTCCAAAATTAATCTCCAGTTTTCTGTATTAGACTCAATCCGGGCAAGAGGATAATGATCTCTAACTCGTACCTGTTTAATTCCAAGCATTTTTAAAAACTCTTCGCTCTCTCCAATCCGGGTAAGAGCTACTTTACTTAGGTTAATACCAAAAGGAATTCTCGAAGCTAAACAGGCAGAGGAAGGTTTATTCCAGACAGGTAAACCTAAACGGCGTGCCACTTCCCTAATTTCATTTTTAGAAAAACCCGTAATTTCAAAGGGAGAAATTACTTCTAGCTCAGCAAGGGCTTTCCTACCCGGTCGAAAGTCATTAATATCGTCAATATTAGAACCATCCAAAACTGTTTCATAACCTTTCGATTGGGCAATGTCCTGTAGTTTTTCATAAATTAGTTTTTTGCAGTAGTAGCAACGACGCGGTGTGTTTTCGGTAATCTTTGGATACTCTAAAAGCTCAAGATGGAGAAGATAATGGGGAAAACCAAATTTTTTAGCAAGTTGTTTTGCCGTTTCAATTTCATAAGAAGGTGTTAAATCCGAATCAACTGTAATTGCAAGCATTTTTTCTGCCAAGACCTGATGGGTTATTACTGAAAGAACCGTACTATCTACTCCGGCCGAAAAAGCAACTATTACACCTTTTTTATAGCTAGCAATTAATGATTTTAACTCATGCATTTTAGATTCAAGATTTATTTTCGCCCTCATCTCAGAAAACCTCTATTCTAAATCCACTATTTTTTTCAAGCATTTAACAAAAACGGACTGTAAATGTATGTAATACCTTCATGTAATAATTATACTACTTTTTCAGTAGGCATTGGGAAAATTTATTCCTATTATTTTCCCAGACTTCTTTTATACTTCTTCCCCAGCGAGGTTCAATCCAATCGGGAAGAATTTCTAAGAGTGGCCTAATTACAAAAGATCTTTCCAAAAGCCGCGGATGAGGGATTACCAGTAAAGCTGAATCAATAACCCATTGATCATAAAAAAGAATATCCAGATCAATAGGACGGGGACCAAAACGGGGTCCCGAGACCCGTCCCATTTCTTCTTCGATCTTTTTCAGGCGAAAAAGAAGCTCTAAAGGATAATAAGTAGTTTTTCCTAAACAAACCTGGTTTAAAAACCAAGGCTGATCAAGATATCCTACAGGTTCAGTCTCATAAACCGAAGAAAAAACCTGATCTTTAATAAAGAAGCTAAGCCTTTGGGCTGCTTCCTCTAAGTTTTGTTCTCGATTACCAATATTAGTACCTAAAGCAACAGCTATAGTATACAAGCTAATTGTCCTTTCCAATCTTCCTAAGTATTTATTCACGATTCGTTTACGCTAGTAACGTCACACGTGAGGAAATAATTTTTTTTCAGTGATTAAAATCATTCTACCGACGGACAATCGCATCAGTCATCCTTGCCACCCGAGTCATTTCTTTGACATCATGCACTCTGATAATATCTGCTCCCCTATCAATTCCTATTACTACTGTTGAAGCAGTCCCTTCCAGTCTTTCTTCAACAGGAAGATTTAGAGTCAAGCCGATTACTGATTTTCTCGATGTACCAAGCAAAACAGGGCAACCTAGAACCTTTAATTCATCTAAACGGTTTAAAAGTATTAAATTATCTTCTCTAGTCTTACCAAAACCGATACCGGGATCAAGAATAATCTTTTCGCGAGGGAAATCATAGGAAGCAGCAAGCGAAATACTCTGTCTTAAAAAGGATGATACTTCAGCCATTAGATCTTGATAGCCGGGAGCAGCTTGATTATGCATTACAATAACCGGTGCTCCGGTTTCTGCTGCAACTTTAATCATTTCAGGGTATTTTTGTAACCCCCAGATATCATTGATGATATCGGCACCAGAATCAAGTGCCGCTTTTGCAACAGAAGGTTTATATGTATCAACAGAAAGCGGAAGTGGGGACTCTTTTGCAAGCATTTCAATTACTGGTAAGATTCTTTTTCTCTCTTCATCTTCATCAACTACTTGCGAACCCGGCCGGGTTGATTCACCTCCGATATCTAAAAGATCAGCTCCATCTTTTAAAAAGGCTTCCGCTTGTCGGCGAACATTATCTAGTACAGAATCTTTCTTCCAAAGCCCGTCTCCAGAAAAAGAGTCAGGAGTAATATTTATTATCCCCATTACATAGGTCTTTTTACCCCATTCAAAAGTAGAATTTTTAATCGTTAAAGGGCTCAATGGCTTCTGAAGATTCTCTAAAAGTAAACTTAACTCATGAGCTAATTTAGCAAGCCCAAATGGTTGGCGGGACAGGAGAGCCAGTAATCGCTGGTATTGGTTTTTCGTACCCATAATAATAGCATCGCCCTTTTGAGTGCCAAGATATGCCATTTCTCTTCCAAGAGCCACCTCTCCTCCCTTAGCCAGCATCTCTTGTTTTAGAATATTTGCCGCTTGTGCCGTGATCTGACTTACTTTAACAATAATAAACTCACCTTTACCAAGCATTAATTCAATTCCTTCCGGAGAAACTCCTATCCGCTTGAATTCTGCCCGTAATTCCTGTGGATTAGTTTCTGATAGAAGATGAAGATTGTATTCCATTTTTTTACCCCCATAATAGTGATATTTAATAGCAACATTCTTTTCTGCATAAAGAGTGCGAAATGTGAGAGAGACTAATTATACAAATTCCCTCATACTAATAAGTTTAACATCGAATTGAAGAATATAAAATCTTTTGCCGTAAATTTATCCCGTATTTATTTCAGATATAAAGAAAAAACCTAAGCCTACTATATTCAGCTATATCTTTCTGTGCAGACTTATTCAATCCTGTTTAACTTCTGTTAATAAAAGAATAAATGGCCTTCTTAAGGCCATTTATAATTTAACTTAGTTAAGATTGATCCTTTTCACGAAGCAACTCCCGAAGCTGGCAAAGAGCGGCTTTCTCTAATCTACTGATCTGAACCTGGGAAACACCAATTTGGGCACCAATCTCAGCTTGTGTTTTTTCTCCAAAAAATCGTTCTTCAATAACTGCTTTTAACCGCGGTTCTAATTGTTCTAGAGCTTGCCGGAGAGCAAACCCTTCTACCATTTTTTCTTCTATTCCCGCCCCCACTTGCTCTTCAAGAGTAATCTTGTTACCATCTTCTTCATAAATAATCTCTTGTAAGGAGAAAACCGGTTTGCTTACTTCCAAAGCCGTAGCAATCTCTTCCCTACTGAGGTTAGTTATTTGTTCCAGTTCTGAAAGAGTTGGTTCCTCTCCTTTTTCATTGATATATTCATTTCGCGCTTTCATCACTTGTTGAGAGAGTTCTTTTAATCCTCTACTAACTTTTAGGCTTCCACTCTTTCGGAAGTACTGTTTAACCTCACCAATTATTACAGGTACAGCATAAGTAGAAAACTTTACTTCAAAATCAAAGTTAAAACGGTCAATTGCCTTGATTAAACCAAGGGATCCAATCTGAAATAGATCATCAAACTCTACTCCACGTCCTAAAAAACGGGAAACGATACTTCTTACCAGCCGAAGATTACGTTCAATCAGAAGTGCTTTGGCATCCTGATCACCATTATGGACTCGCCTAATAAGACCGGCCGTTTCTTCCTCAGAAAGAAGAGCATCTTCTCCTTGGAACTCTTTAACCGAATCCATTATTTACTCCGTTCAGGTTTTTTTATCATCAGAACTTGAGTTCCAAGGTCTGGTTTTGATTCCAGCTTCATTTCATCCATAAACGATTCCATAAAAATAAGTCCCAAACCCATTCGTTCCGGATCTGTAGAATAAGCAGGGGTTTTTGCCAATAAAATGTCATTAATTCCGCAGCCATGATCAATGACCTTTATCTCCAAAGCATTATCTTCGATCTTTAATTCTAACTGTATCTCGCCATTTGTTTCCCGATAAGCATGGATTACACAATTAGAAACCGCTTCAGAAGTAGCAACTCTGATCTCCTCAAGTTCATTAAGAGTGAAATCAAGCTGAGCTGCAAAAGAAGCAACAATTACCCGCGAAAGGCTGACATTCTCAGGCAAGCTGGGGAAAGTAACCATCAAATAATTTTCCTTCATTCCCTGGCCTCCTTATATTTTATTCTGGGCTTCCTGTAAGGAAGGATAAATGGTCATAACGTTTAATAGGCCTGAAAGCTCAAATAATTTCTGAAGATGAAGAGGGACATTTACCGCACTTAACCTTCCTCCACGTTGAGTGATTGTTTTATAACGTCCAAGAATTACTCCAAGTCCGGAACTATCAATAAAACTTGTTTCGGTAAAATCTAAAATTAAATGTTGGAGATCCTCAGCTTGCTGGAGTTCTGCTTCAATTTGGTCTCGAAAAGCAGGTGAAGTGGAAAGATCTAATTCTCCATGGATCTTAGCCATTAAAATGCTACCGCTTCGCCTTAGTTCTAAATCCAAATAACATCCCCCCCATTTTTGGATTGATCTGGGTATTTTTTCGGCATCAAAAAGGTTTTTCCTGCTACTTTAAAAACAAACAAGATCTTTTTTCAAAAAAAACCGCCAGTTGACGGTTTTAGTTAAAATTAAATTATTATATTAGATACTTACGAAATTGCATAATTCAATTTAAGGTTCGGCCATATATCTGAAGTTCTGAAGTTCAAAGATAATTATGCAATTCCCCCTTTCATAAGAATTCCTCTACCTAGAAAATGGCCCTAGTTGATTCATCTGGTCTTGATAAAATCACTTCGTGTTAATTAGGATACCAACATGAACAACCAATTAAAGCGCC
>DIPO01000068.1:0-9082 GCA_002427045.1 Firmicutes bacterium UBA5486 | reverse complement strand
TAAAGCGCCTCTGGAGCTTGTCGACTCACCTGGCTTATATTTTCATCATTTCATGTGCGCGGGCAGTAGCCAGCGTGAGCGACTACTTAAAAAGCCCTTCTAAAAAGTTTTTGGTGATTTGAATGAGAAAACGGAAGAATCCGCTTTCCTTTACTGCAGATTCAGCGACCAAATCCGCTTTTAACTTAATTTCCCCATCAACTTTTACTAAGACCTCTCCAATCCGCTGTCCTTTAGATAAGGGAGCCCTTACTTTAGATGGAATACTAATAAAGACCTCAGGAGAACTTTGAACTTCTCTCTTAAGTGCAACTGAGAGGTCGTGCGGAATGATAATATTAACCTCTTCAACTTCGCCTTTTATTACTTTAGTTTTTCCTAAAAGCTGTCCACTATTTAAAATTTTTACTGATTTATATTGGCTAAAACCATAATTGAAAAGTTTAGTAATTTCATTGTTACGTACCTGAGAAGTTGGAGCTTTCATTACCACAGCAATCACCCGGATAGCATCTTTATGAGCAGAACCGACCAGACAATAACCAGCTTCAGAGGTAAATCCGGTTTTTAGTCCATCGCATCCCTGAAAAAAGCGGACTAAATTATTAGTATTCCTCAGAAAGGATTCTCCCCCGCGTAAGCTATCAATCCAAGTACCAGTCCATTTTAGAACAGTAGGATGTTTCAGCAGTTCTCTAGCAAGAATAGCCTGGTCATAAGCGGAGGTTATATTACCCGGTTCTCCTCCATCGGGTTTTAATCCAGTAGAATTAACGTATTTTGTGTTCTTTAAGCCAAGTTCTTGGGCACGTTTATTCATCAGCTTTACAAATTCCTCATGAGAACCAGATATGTATTCAGCCAAAGCAACACTGGCATCATTTGCTGATACAATACCTACAGCCTTCATCAGTTCTTCTACGGTCATTTCTTCACCTGGTTCTAACCAGATCTGGGATCCTCCCATACGACAAGCTTCCGGGCTAGCAATAACCTTATCCGTAAGTTGTATCTTGCCGGAATCTACAGCTTCCATTATTAACAGCATTACCATCATCTTAGTTACACTGGCTGGAGGTAATTGTTTATGGCTATTTTTATCTACTAAAATCTCTCCAGTAGTATACTCCATTAAAATAGCAGATTCAGATTGTATTGGAAATGGAAGATCTGTTTTGGTTGCTCCTACTTTTAAGGAACAAAACACCAGGGATAAAAGAATAATAATTGTCACCAATTTCCGCATCACGTTTCCTCCTTAGTTTTCCGTCGTCAAAAGTTTTTACAAAAAAAGCAATGTTTATTCACTAGGGGAGATGGCATGTATATTCTTTCCTAAAAGCCTCTACTAAAATCATCTTTTCAAAATTTAGGTTTTGGGAAAAATAAGGGAAACAGTCGGTTAAAAAGAAGGAAGCCTTACCATTCAACGTCGAATATGATAAGGCCATTTTTAATTTTAAAATTTCTGAAGAGGAAAAACTTTTCCTTTGAAAGCAGGGGTAAAAATGCGGGATGTTCAGAATACTCCAGATGAACGCGGGATTGAGATCCAAAGAGTAGGAGTCAAAGGAGTTCACCTTCCAATACTAATTGCTACCCAAGAAGGTTCTTTTCAACAGTTATTAGGGAAGATTACCGCTGCGGTTAGCCTTCCCCAACAGTACAAGGGTACCCATATGAGCCGCTTTATGGAAATTCTCGGAGAATGGGGACAAAAACCGATCTCCGGGCGGGAATTAAAATTGATGCTTAAGGAGATCAGAACCAGATTAAAAGCCTCTTCTGCCGATCTTACTCTTAGCTTTCGTTACTTTATACCAGTTACGGCACCAGTAAGTTGTCTTACTTCGCCTCTTGATTACCTTTGTGAATTTCGGGGCCGTCTATCAGAAAAAGGTTATGATTTTAGAATGACTACCGAAATTCCTATTATTTCGCTCTGTCCTTGCAGTAAAGCGATTTCTAAATATGGTGCCCATAACCAGCGTGCAATGATTAAAGCAACAGTCAAATGCTTACCCGGCAAATATCTATGGATTGAAGAACTAGTTTCTCTTCTTCAGACTCAAGGTAGTTCTAGAGTTTATCCGGTACTAAAGCGGGAAGATGAAAAATATATAACAGAAGAAGCCTATGATAATCCAAAGTTTGTCGAAGATATCCTACGGGATTCAGTCATAGCCTTACGTCAGGAAGAAAAAGTCTCCTGGTTCCATTTAGAAGTTGAAAGTTTTGAATCTATCCATAATCATAGTGCTTTTGCTTATCATGAAGAGGATAAAAGCTCTGTACACCAGTAAGTAAAGGGGCAAAAAGTACAATCTTCTCCCTGCGGATAATCCCCGGGCAGATCGTGACTGGCAATATACTCTACTGCTTTAAGAATTTTGCTTTCTGTTTCATATAATCTTTTTTCCTCCAAAGAACAGGGGATCTTTACATCTGGCCTTACAAAGTATAACCATGCTTTAGCCGGTAATCGTCCGTAAATTTCCCTGAGTGCCAGTGAGTATAGGTGAACCTGAATCAAATACCGGTCAAGAATCTTCCCGGGTTTTGGCACATTTCGGTTGGTTTTAAAATCTACAACTACAAAACTCCCATCAGGATAGAATAAAACCCGATCAATTACACCTTTAATCACTACTCCCTTAAGATCCAGAAGAAAAGGGAACTCATTATCCACCTTTACTTTTTCTCCAGGGAAAAATGGACTTTGTAGATAGTTTTTTCTCATTGCTTTTAACTGCATTAAAGCCTTTACTTGCACATTTTTCGGAAACTTCTCAAACCACCCTGCCCAAATGGCTTCTTCCCAGTTTTCCCCCTGAGAGGGATCAGAGATCAATCTGTGAAAAACCTCACCTAATAATTCGCCATAATTCTCAAAGGAATCTTCACCAGTATCATTTAACTCAACTAGATTGGGATCACTCCCTAAGCGATGTTCCCAATAAAACCGGCGGGGACACTCCATAAAGGTTAAAAGTGGAGTAAGTGATAATCTCTTGGCTGCAATTTTCTTCATCTCCAGAGGCAAATCTGAAGTAATTGCAATCTCTTCCTCGGCTTTTTCCTTTGCCTTTTGGAGTGGTTTAATCTTGTAAATAAGTGAGGTTTCTTCCTTTCCTCTGGTAATTTTGATTTGCCTTCCTTCTACAACAATATTCTCTTCTTTTTTCTCTGATAAAGAGGGAAAAATTTGAATCAACCACTCCATCCAGGAGTTACCCTCATCGATTCCTGTTGTTTTAAACTGTTTTTCTTCTCCAGAGAATAAAAGGTAATCTTTAGCTCTAGTCATTGCTACATAAAATAATCTTTTTAATTCCGAAATTTCAGCCCGTTCTATAGCTGTCTTAGTTTTTAGTGTTTGATAAGTATCTACCCATCCCCCGTCTTTATCTTTGACTTTATGAGCCAATCCTAAATTTTTATGAAAACCAACAGGTGAACTTCTAAAATTAAATCTCCTTTCCATTTCCGGCAGTATAACAACAGGAAATTCCAGACCCTTAGCTGCATGAATTGTCATTATCTGAATAGCATTCCCTTGGTGGGTAGCCGATGCTTCCCCTTCTCTGACCTCCAAGTCCGAAAGATGACGGAGAAAACTAACAAATTCCCCCACCCCAGAATAACCCTTAGCCGCAAATTCTTCGGCCCGCAGCATAAATTTTTCTAAATTGGCAATGGAACGATCTCCACCTGGCAAGGCCGCAATGGTCTCCAGATAACCCGTCTCCTCCCAAGCAATCCGGAGTAAAGCCGGGATTGATAATAAATGGGCATTCTTACTAAAGGAATCCAAGAGCCTACGCAGACGGATAATTCTACTCTTTTCAAAAGTAGAAATATAAGGTGGATAGTCAGAAGGACCTTCCTCTATAAAAAACCCCTTTCCTAAGCCATCTGGTTGGGAAAGCCAAAAAAGTGCCGCATCCGAAAGACTGCAGAAAGGAGAACGTAAAACTCCGGCCAGAGCAAGCGAATCATCCGTACTTTCTGCTAAACGCAAGAGATTAATCTGGTCTTGTATCTCTTGGCGCGAGTAAAAACCAGTTCCTGCATTAACAATATAAGGGATCCCATAATTAGCAAATGCCTCTTCATAGCTTTTAATGTTAGTCCGCGCCCTTAATAGAATAGCTATATCCCGGAATTCTACCGGACGGTTACCTTCACTTCCCCGGACAACAACCTCGCTTTGTTCAACTATATTTCTAATTCTAGCTGCTAAAACAGCAGGCTCATTCTCCTCAGCTAAAATAATCTCTACTCCTGTTTCTTCTGAAGAGGTGGAAAGACTCATCGCCGGAATCAGAGGATGATATGGATAATCCTCAGTCGCAAATACTGACTGGCATATGTAATTTATAACCTCAGCCACCTGCGGCTTTGTACGATAATTTTGATCTAAAACTAATAATTCTCCATAATTAGAAGAGTAAGACTCCGCCAGGCGGGTCATTATTTCCACTTCAGCGCCACGGAAACGGTAAATTGACTGTTTAATATCCCCGACCAGAAATAAGCGGCCTTCTTTATCCCCGGATAAAAGTAAGATAATATCCCACTGAAGACTGTTGGTATCCTGAAACTCATCTACCATAAAATAATAAAATTTCTTTCTGTATTCTTCTACAATTTCAGGGTGTTTAGTAAGGAGTCTTCGCACTAAAAACTGTTGGTCAGTAAAATCAATCTTTCCAGTAACTCTTTTAATCTTTGTATATTCGCGGGCAAACAATTGAAGAAAATGATAAATCACAGGTCTTTGAAGAGCAGCCTCTTGAGTAGCCAAGGATGTTTTTAGCGAGCAAATAGTATCATGAATATTATAAATCCCCGGTTTAAGTTGGTTGTTAAGGTTTTTAGGCAGGAAAGATAGGAGATCCTCTAAGGCATATAAAACCTTTTCATCTAATCCTTGCTCAGAAGAGTTAATAATCAATTTAAGATCTGTCCACCGACTAGAAAGCCCTAATAATAGGCGTTCGGCTCTAGGAGTTAATTTTAATCCGTGGGCCTGATCTAAGACTTCCTCGACCTGCCGAAATAATCTACACTTAATTACTCCTGGCTCTTCTTCATCATCCGAGCAGTTCTTTTCCGTAAGGTCTTCTACTTCTGCTATATCTTTGCCAGTATCTTTCAGGGTAGAGTATAAAGAAGTTAAATCCTCCAAAAAGAAATGGGAACCCAAAGTTAATACTGTTTGTAAGGCAACCTTCTCCTGATCTTCTGAAAGGAGAGCACTTAATGCAGCTTTAGCTGCTTCTGCTTTTAACAGATACTCCTCCCCTTCATCCAGAACATCTGCTTCCGGATCAATTCCTGCCTCAACTGGATGTTGAGTCAAAATCGAAAAACACAACCCATGAATCGTACTAATTCGGGACGATACCTCTAACATTTCCATTTGCCGAGCCCAGAACTCTTTTTCTTTACCAATACTTTTTCTATATTCAGTTTTTATTTCTTCTCTAATCCGCGCCCTCATTTCATCTGCGGCTTTCTTAGTAAAAGTTACAGCTACGATCTGAGGAACTTCACATTTTTTTGTTTTTAATAAATACATATATTTATGGGTTAAAACTCTGGTTTTTCCCGTTCCTGCTCCAGCCATTACTAATAGATTGGTATCAAAATTAACTACTGCTTTTCTTTGTAATTCATTAAGTTTAATCGTCAATTAGCTGCCACCCCCCATAAGGATCTCCGACATATCCTCCGATATTCGCAATAAGCTGGACATTGATCCTGTGGACAGAAGGAAAAGTCTCCCTGGAGCATCCCAAAATAGTAATCAAAAGCTTTGTTAATACTGTTGGTGATTAATTCCTCCCATTCCTCCTGGTCAAGAGCACCACGGACCTTAATCCCAAAATCTAATGCTTCTTTCCGCCATAGGCCGCGCAACCGGTTGATTTTATTCAAGCTATAATAAGCTGCTCCTACGGGCTCTTTGTTTGAAAGAAAGAGACGGCTTACAGCCAATAAATAGATTGGTAATTGTAATAATTGACCAGTATTAATCTGTTTTAAAGGAGGAGGATTTCCTGATTTATAATCATAAATGATAAATCGTCCATTCTCATCAGTATCAACCCGATCGATCTTTCCCCAAATTAACAAGGGAAAAGTTTTTCCTCCATACACTTTCTCCCCAATTAGTAAAGGGGACTGAATTGACCTGGGATCAGCATCTTTTTTTACCCCTCCAAAGCCGAGTTCGAGAAACTTAGGGGTAAAGCAGCCATTAGTTTTCTCTGCCCATTCCACTTCCTCTTTAATTACTTTCTCCAGTTGCGAAATAAGATGCTCTCTTCCTAAAGCAATAAAGTTACGGTAAATTACTGGTGCCCAATCATCTACCACCGGATAGTAACTTGTTACTAATTCTCTAATCTCCCCTAGATAGTTATCCAAATATTTACTACAAAGCACTTTCCCCCGGTATTTATGGAAAAATTCTTTTAAAACCATGTGGTAGATACTACCCTCTTCTAATCTTGTTGGTAGAATTTCTGGTTCCTCTAAATTTTCGATCTTTAATATTCTCCGGCAAAAAAATCTAAAGGGGCATGAAGCATATTCCTCTAAAACCGAAACACTAATAGGGTGTGCAGAAAATTTTTCCTCTAAAATTTCTTGTTCTTTTATACCAAGAACCCCGCTTACTTCAGAACTTCCTTGCCCGCGTATTAATTCTAAAGCAATCTTCTCTTTAATCTCCTTTTTCAAACCAAGCTTTCTCTCTGATAGCTCAGGTAAAACCAGCTTGTTACCAGCTTCAATAGCCTGACTTTTTAAACTTGGTATAAGCGTTAACAGATCTTCCAGAAAAGAACTAGGGTTTAAGGATTGTCCCTCCGAATCTGTTTCACAATAGGAAAGAATTAATCGTTCCCGGGCAGTATTGAGGAGATAACAAAAGAGTAAACGTTCAATAGCTAATTGATCAATGTTTCTTGGTAAGGAGAAACCATCTACTGTCCACTGGTTCACATCTTTTTCCCGGATTAACCACCCCTCTGGATTGATGCGGGGAAAAACTCCTTCATTAAGGCCAGATAAAAATGTAATTTTAAAGCTGAGTCCTCTAGCATTTTCTGGTGTTAATAGCCTAATCCCTTGTTCCCACGAGGTTGGATGCTGAATCTTTTCTTTTCCCAAAACAGATTCTAGAATTAATAGAAACTCCTCTAAACTGATCTGCTGTTCAGCAAAACTAAAAATTGAATCTTCAATCTCCTTAATTACCCCCTGAATTTTTCCCAGCAGAGAAGTTTGAAAGTATCTTTCTTGAAGATAGGGTTCAGAAAGACCGCTACAAGGCAGAAAACTCTGTAAAAATAAAGGGTGTTTTATCCATTGCCAACAGACTTGTAAATATTCTTTAATCTTTCCTTCCTGAGGAATTTCCTGAAGAATCTTCAATAATTCTTTAGCCTTAAACAGATTCTGATCTTGCGAAGAATAGATCCGTTCTAATTCCCCTCTCCAATCTGCTAAGTTAGGAGTGGGTACAATAGAAAAAAGTTCTTTTTCCGTTTCGATTCCACCCCAACGTAAGAATTGAATCATCTCTTTCCAAGAAAATCTTGTCAACACAGTTTTAAAAGGTTGAAGTAAAGCCCGAGCAATCGGTTGTCCCTGTAATGGTTTAATAATTTGTGTAGCTACTGGTAATTCAAAAGCTTCAAAAATCTGATATATCTCTTCCCAATGTGATGAATATAAAGTAATAACTCCAATTTGATCAGGTGACAAGGAGAAGTTTGATTGTAGAAGTTTCTTAATCTCCTGGGCAATTGAGAGTATTTCTCGTCGCCAACCACCTTTTACTTTAATCAAATTAATTGTAGAATCATTATTCAACGGAGGTAAGGCAGGTTTTTCTGTCCAAAGCTCATCTTGAAGATAATCCAGAAGGCTACGGTTCTTCTTCTGTTTTGACGGAATAAGGATCTCTTCTTGCGCTTTTCCCTTTTTTAACTGAGGAAAGAAAACGCCTTTACGGCCGGAAGCACTATGATCAAAAATAATCGTCACTGTTAGAAGCTTACTGATCCTTTCCAATAATACTTCTTGTTGAAGCGTAAAATCAGTAAAACCTAAAACTAAAAGGTGCTCGATTTTTCTGATTCCGTTAGCTTTGGTTACATCAGTAATGGCTAGTCTTATTCGTTCTTCTGTATCTACCAAGGAATATTCTTCGATAAATTTTTGGTACGCATTATATAATAATGATAAATCTTTAAGAGCTTGGGAACCGTCAGCTACTAACTTCGTAAAGAGCTGAGAATCAATCCCCCCTCTTTTTAAGAGAGAAAGTTCTTCCATTATTGATGGATAAAGGCCTGGTGAATCAATAGCCTGAGACAAATATCTGATCTTACCTTGAGATGTTAATTCTTCGGCCAGCATCCGCAGGATTAAAGAACCAGTTCCCGATGATACATCAGTTGCTTCTGGTCGGGTTTCATCTATGATCTCACGAACTAGTCCATCAAATAAAAGAAAACGGGCTCCACCCCAACTTCCCAGAATAGAAAGTAACTGCCCTTCCCAAAACTCTAATAAGTCCTGAGTAGGAAAGAGAAAAACTATACTGTTTCCCAGCGATTTTCTTTTCTCTCCTACCCAGTATTCAAAGAAATCTTTTGGTTCTTTGTATAACATCGGATCACGGATTATTTTAATCAAGATCTCATCCTCCGCGCTTTTACCTTGGTTTTTATGATCAGGTTCTCCTTCCACTAAAGTATTTCCTGCTTTCGCCATTAAATTGCAACACGATAAATAATCAGGCCTTGGGTAATGCATACTTTTGAGGGAACTGCATAATACCTTAATTGTGTATTTGAGCAATACGGGAAATGTCTATGGGGCTTGTCGATTCACCCGCCCTTGATTTACATTACTTCGTATACTGTGGGTAGGCGGCATGAACGACCATATAGTGTTTATCTTTTATTCGAGGTAATTGTCTAAGATTAGACGATTACTAGTGGGCTATCAATATATTGTGGTTGAATATTGAATAATATAATTATGCAATTCCGAAAGGTGT
>DIPO01000050.1 GCA_002427045.1 Firmicutes bacterium UBA5486 | reverse complement strand
CTTTTTCTAGCATTTTTTTTATGCTCTTTATAATTCAAAATTGAATCTTTAACACTATTGTATATATTTGTTAATTCCCCTTTTATCTGCTCCCTCACATCCTCATTGGTAAGTGCAACTACAACCGCGACTCCTACAGCAATTTCCCCAAGAATTGTAGGTTCAATTGCAGCAACTGCCGCCGCTGCTTTAAGCCCATCAATAATTGCTTGAGCGGAATTCGGATCAGCTACAGCCTCTCCGCAAACCAGCCCTAATGGATCGACCCAATTCACCGGATCCCCACCGCAATACTGATACCAATTCATCCCATCCTTAACCGGATCCTCGGTCATCCACCGCATATTCTGCGGGTTGTAATCTCGGAACGCGAAGGAATAAATCCCCATCTCCGACTCATACCGTTTCCCGGTGAATCCATACGGATTACCGCCCATCCCAGCTAAACCATGGTCGAACTTCCCATTATAAGCAACCCCATAAACATCGTATTCATACCTCTCCACCACCTGCCCGTTATGCCCGGTAAGCATAACCACCGAACCCAAGGCGTCCTGGTGATAGAAAGTTACATCTTTCAAGGGATCGATATTACCCCAGCCTTTGCCTTTACCACTATAACCGTAACCATGTTTCTCTGGTTTATCAATGCTCTTGGCCGCCAGCAGGAACCCGTTTCCGTAGTAATATTCTTGTACCTGTGTTAATTCACCTGCCGGGTCATGAGGGTTCTTTCCCTTCCCCGGCTTTTTACTATGTATCTCCATCTCGTACTGGGCGATGATCTCAATCCCCAACCCGGCATAGAGATAATACTCTTGATTCCCTTTATTACCCTTCTCCGGGTTTATCTCTTTACTTACCTTCCGACCCAGAGCATCATAAGCATAGTTGATCTCACCAACAAAGCACCAATCAGGGTAGATCTTAGGTGAATTATTTCTGGCGGTGATTATTCGATTCTCCGGACTATACTCATAATCCGCATAAGAGGCGCCCAGTTCCTCCCGGAGCAGGTTGCCGTTTAAATCATATTGGTAGCTTCGGTTCCCGGCCTGTAACAGTTGGTTACTTTCGTTGTATCTATAATTGATCTCGCCCCAGCCGTTCTTTTTGTTGATTACATTCCCATTGGGGTCATAGGTGAATTTTTCTTTCCAGAACCATTTACCCCAGAAGTTAAGTCCTCTCCCCCAGGGTTGGACCCGCCGGTACAGGCTCTCTAACTTGTTTTGGTCTTCATATTCTACCGTAAGGTTGCTGACAAAAGGCGATAGGTATCACCTTTGGGATTGGCAAAACTAATGAGGTTGCCATTCTCATTATAGCTGTAGACAATCTTTTGATTAATCAAGTCCAGATTTAATTCTGTCTTAGTAATAAATCAAAAAGCATTTTTAGACTTTTTGTTAACTGCAGACAGACATATGTAACGTATGTAATGAATGAAAAACTTAATGTAATACTACATACTAACAATACCAATAAGATCTTTTGAAAACGGCCTTTCCTATATAGGTAATTCACAATATTGAGAATAATGATAGTAAGAGCGCACAATACAAATCTGCCAGGATATGATTGAACCAATAATACAATTGCTTCCCTATATCCATTGTGGAAGAACATAAATGCAACTAGTATGACTTCAAATAAATAAGCCAAAGCCAATTTGTATTTAATAAATTTTTGAATTAGCATTTTGGCTCTCCTGTTAACTTATCAATTTCTGATTTAAATTCAGATTTCATTTTATCCAATATCTCTTTATCTCCTGGTTGTGGTGTATATCCTTGATCGCCCTTAGCTCTTTCGGGATCAGGTATGTCAGTCTCAGGATCTTCATCTAATTTTTTTTCGATTCTTTCTGCTATTTTTATTGATGTCGCTACTTTTTCTTCTGTTTTGGATTTTAATATAACATCAAGTTCTTTATCCGTCATTTCTTCGGCAACAATTTCTGCTGCTCTTTTGATGTCATCCTTCGTTATTTCTTCTTTATCCTTTGTTAAATCTAGAAGTCCTTTTTCTATATTTGATTTTACTAATCGATACTTTATGTTTCCCCTCTTTAATAGCCCCCACAAATCCACCCAATTCACCGGATCCGACTCACAATACTGATACCAATTCAATCCATCCTTAACCGGATCTTCAGTCATCCACTGCATGCTTCGAGGGTTATAATCCCTAAAGGCAAAGGAGTAAAACCCCATCTCCGGCTCATACCGTTTCCCGGTGAATCCATACGGGTTACCACCTATCCCAGCTAAACCATGGTCAAACTTCCCGTTATAAGCAACCCCATAGACATCGTACTCGTACCTCTCCACCACCTGCCCGTTATGGCCGGTGAGCATAACCACCGAACCCAAAGCGTCGTCCTGGGCTAATTATATAGTCGGAGTTTATAAAACCTGTAGGTAAAGACAACCAGCCCTCCGGTTCATACCACCGAACTGTTAAAGTAATTACTTAATTCTAATTACATCAAAGGGTGAACCGTAAATTATTCCTTTTGTCCTAATGTATTTTACTTTGCCGTCAATATATATTTTAATTCGGTCAAATTTAACATCTTTAATATTAGCCCGTTTTTCAGCATGAATAAAAAATATAGTTTCTTTGTCAATAACTTTAAAATCCCTGATAGCGTGGGGATAGGAAAGTAACACTTCTTTCGTTAGCGTGTCAAAATTTAATTTGATTATGCTATCTTGCTTATCATTTATATAGTACAAAGAGTTTTTTTCATCATCAATCTGCGGACAAAATCCCTCCCCCCGTAAAGCTACAGAATAATCAGCTAACGACATTTCATATACACCGCAGTCTCTTGTTTCAGAGTCAATATAGGCAGAATAAAATACGGAATTCCTGTTTTGTGAATAAGCTATTTTATTCGGGTGGATATATCGAGAAGGATAATATATTGAATGATTCGACGGATCAAGAGTTGTTAGATGTTTTAATTTTGTAAGCTTATCTGTTTTAAAATTATATTGGTATAAATTCCCGCCAGAAAATATGATCATATCCAATTGCTCGTTTATGTTTTTTGCAAAACTAACTTTCTCAACCAGTATTTTTCTTATAACTTGTTCTTTCACAAAATTTCTTAAGTATATAGTGTTATAAAACACCAAACACCCAACATCTTCATTAACTAAAAAAAAGTTCAGAGCAAAATAACTAGACCATTCTTCTTCATTTAGTTTTATATGATAGTCTATACCATACTTTAAGAGATTATAATAATAAGCTCTGTTACTTAAAACAACAAAATTATTTTCATCCAAGTCATAGATTTCTATTTTGTATTTTTTCAGAAGCTTAATTGTTAATACAAAAATGATTATACATAAAGTAACTATAAATACGATTTTAAAACTTTTCATGTTTTGCCTCCTCTTTTAAAACGAATCTGGAAAATAAGAGTCGAATTATTTTGCACAAGAATCTTCTTTTTGAGCTAAACCCTGAGTTTCCTGAATATTTTGTGCTACTTCGAATTGGAGGTTTGGTACCGTTGTCCGAACGCCATCAATATTTATATCAGCCCCACTTAAATCAATACCTCCGGCTGTTGTAATTTGTTCCACCAAATCAGCACAGTTTTCTAATAAAAGGTCATATTCTTTATCCCAAATTTCTTCCGCTTTTTTAATCATTGCTTGATCCTGCTCTTTCATAGTCTTTATTCTTACGCTTCGGTCATATCTCCCACTAACCTTTGGATCCTTTTCAAATTCCTCTAGACTTTCGTATTTCTTTCGAAAATTACCACGTTCCGTCCTTGTTCTTTCATCATCGGGATCATAAGGATTTATTTCCTTCTCCGCGGCTTTTGTTCCGTCTTTGGAGTAATAAACAAATCCAGAATCATCATCTCCTATTAATACGGCATTATGGCCATACGGCCCGCCCGGTAACTTGACAGCATCTGAATCATTTAATACTATAGCATCTAATCCTAACGGATCCACCCAATTCACTGGATCCGATCCACAATACTCGTACCAATTAATACCATCCTTAATCGGATCTTCAGTCATCCACCGCATATTCTGCGGGTTGTAATCTCGGAACGCGAAGGAGTAAATCCCCATCTCCGGCTCATACCGTTTCCCGGTGAATCCATAGGAATTACCGCCCATCCCAGCTAAACCATGGTCAAACTTCCCGTTATAAGCAATCCCATAAACATCGTACTCATACCTCTCTACTACTTGCCCGTTATGCCCGGTGAGCATAACCACCGAACCCAAGGCGTCTTGGTGATAGAAGGTCACATCCTTCAATGGGTCGATATTACCCCAACCTTTGCCTGAACCGCCACGACCGTAACCATGATTAACACCATAGCCAAAACCGTATTTATCTGGTTTGTCGATAGTCTTAGCCGCCAGCAGGAACCCGTTTCCGTAGTAATATTCTTGTATCCGCGTTAATTCACCTGCCGGGTCATGAGGGTTCTTTCCCTTCCCCTGCTTTTTACTATGTATCTCCATCTCGTACTGGGCGATGATATCAATCCCCAACCCGGCATAGAGATAATACTCT
>DIPO01000040.1:6223-8402 GCA_002427045.1 Firmicutes bacterium UBA5486 | reverse complement strand
GGTGAATTCTTCTTTCCAGAACCATTTACCCCAGAAGTTAAGTCCTCCGCCTCGCTGTTGGATCTGCCGGTACAAGCTTTCCAGTTTATTTTGAACTTCATATTCCACCGTAAGATTGCTGACAAAAGGCAATCCACCAACGCTCGGGTTTACAAAGAGTTCCTCCGCTTGTTCTTTTCCGGCACCGCTGAGCCCAATCAGATGCTCTGAGACCTCCGCCAGTTGGTCTTCAAGATTCCGCTCTTCCTCCCAGCCGAGGCCGATTCCTTGGAATTTGAATTTCTTCGGTTTTTCCCATTGGGGAAGTAATCCGTAATATTGCCGTTCTTTTAGATCTGCCACTTTCTTTTTATCGGTAAAGGGGTAGTAGACTTCGGTAATCCGACCGGTGGGATCATACTCATAGGTGGTTAGATCCCCGTCCCCTTCTACTTGGTAAATCCTTTGCCCTCTGGCGTTGTAGAGATACCCGTAGGAGCTAAGAGGTTTCTCCCAGAAACCGCGACCTCCATAGTTTACGATACTCTCCAGCTCATTTCTGGGGGTATAGGTGTAGACTGTTCTGGTGAGATTAGCGTTAATCCGTTCGATGATCCGGTTTAGAGAATCGTATCTGAACTCTACTTTTCCTCCATCCGGGAGAGTGACTTGTGATAATCTATTTAGTTCATCATAAAGATAGGTTGTTTCTCTGGCCGTACCGCCTTCGTTGGTAATTACTGCGGTAGTATTACCGACCTTGTCATAGTTAAACTCGACAATTTTGTTTTCTCGATCAATTAAACCGATGGTCTCCGTTTTAACTAAACGGGAACGCTCATCGTAGTGGTATCTCTCTTCCACTGTGCTGTTCACTGCTTTAGTTAGGTTACCAAGCTGATCGTAGGCAAACTCTTTTTTACTACCGTCGGAAAAGAGAGTTTCCACTAAGCGGTTAAGCCGGTCATAGTTGTAGGTTGTCCGGTTACCGTTAAAATCAACTTCCGCGGTTAAGTTTCCATTGGCATCTAATGTATAGGCCTTTTCACGTCCTTGATAATTCACTTCTTTGACCAGCCGGTCAAGTTCATCATAGACGTACTGATAGGTATCACCTTTGGGATTGGTAAAGCTGATAAGGTTACCGTTCTCATCATAGCTGTAGACGATCTTCTGGTTGGCGGCGTCAATCTCCTCAATCAACCGGTTGAGCGCGTCATATCTATATTTTTGCACGTATCCTTCCTGATCGATCCTTTGGATTAGGTTTCCTACTTGATCATATTCATAACTTACTCTCTGCCCCAGTTGGTCGATTACTGTAATCAGCCGACCAACAGCATCATACTCATAGGTTACCTTATTACCTAAAGCATCTTTGCGCCAGGTGATCTTATTGAGATAGTTATAGCCGATCCCGGTCTTATTCCCAAGGGCATCTTCAATCTCTACCAACCGATTTAACTCGTCATATTTGTATTTAGAAGTCACTCCTTCTTGGTCGGTAAAAGAGAGCAGATTTCCTACGGCATCGTAGGTGTAAGCTTTGATCCCGCCTTGGGGGTCGGTTGTCCTGGTTAACCTGCCCAACAGATCGTATTCATTTTGATAAATATTACCTTTGGGATCAATAACTTTTATTAAATCTCCGGCAGAATTATATTCATAACAGGTTATTCCGCCTTCGGGATCAATCACCTTGGTCAATCGATTCATACAATCATACTCAAGACAAGTAGTGTTTCCTTTGGCATCTGTTTTACTGGTGATGTTTCCTGTCTGATCATATTCTAAGCTAGCCTCTTGCCCTAAGGCATCGGTTATGCGGTTAATCCTGCCCATTGGATCATAAGTAAATCTGGTAGTTTCCCTCCGTTTGTTCACTACTTCATTAATTTGATTATTGGGGGTGTATTGATAGCTTATGGTATTTCCAAGGGGATCAGTCTCCAGAACCCTCCGGTTTAACCGATCATAGGTAAAGCTCCAACTGTTACCTTCAGGATTAATCAAAGCTATGATGTTACCTTCCGGATCATAGGTATATCCTTCGGTAATTCCGGTCTCCTGGTTTACAACAGTAATTAGTCGGTCCAGGTTATCGTATTCGTAAAGATAAGTTACTTTCTCGGCCAAGACTTTTCTGGTTATATTCGCTTCTTCATCATAGGCGTATTCTGTCTTTTGACCTAAGGGATCG
>DIPO01000040.1:0-6009 GCA_002427045.1 Firmicutes bacterium UBA5486 | reverse complement strand
GTAAAAACAGTAACTTCACCTAAAGGATTAATAACATGGGTTACTTTATCGCTATTATTATAATTATAGACCCATTTTCCTCCCCGTAGATCGGTTCCGACAATTAAACGGCCTACAGCATCGTATTCAAAGTATTCTTTACTCCGGTCCGGATAAGTCTTTGCTTTAATATTTCCATATTCATCATAATCGTAGGTAATAATATTCCCTTTTTGGTCAGTCTCGCTGATAAGCAGTCCGTATTGGTTATAGGTAAAACTGCTTTGGGTCCCGTCGGGGTAGCTGATTTGAGTTAGATTGCCATTTTGGTCATAATTGTACCAGGTGGTATTTCCTGCTTTGTCGATAATAGATGTTACTTGGTTGAACTGGTTATAACTAAAGTTTACGTCATACCCCAACGGATCGGTAATCCTAATGATATTCCTGTTTTGATCGTAGACATAAGTAGTGGTATTCCCGTTTTTATCGGTAAAAGCTACTAGGTTGTTGTTTTCATCATAGACCTGACGGAGGTAATTGTTATCAGCATCAATGATCTCTTCTGAGAATTTTTGGTTATTGTAAAAGTGAGTTTCTTTTTCTCCCCGACGATTGGTTACTATCGTTTGCCGTAAGTCTGGTGCGTATGAAAAGTCATATCGTGCCCCAGTAGTATCTTCCTGATAGTCTACGACCCATTTATCACCTAATTGCGTATAGTAGTTGGTCCATCCGGAACCATCCGGTTCTCTGAATTCTTCCATCCCATAAGGTCCATACTTATATGTCCAAATATTACCCTCCGGGTCGGTATACGATACCAGGTTATCTCCGGTATATCCGTAAGTATATTCTCTCCCCAGTGGGTCGGTGATTTTAGTTATCTTTCCGTCTGCTTTGGTTATCTTTGCTTTTCTACCAAACGTGTCCTCAATTGAGGTTAGGTTATGCGCTAAATCATATGTAAAAGTAATACCTCTACCGTTTCTTGCTTTGATTACAGTAAGTTTACCATAGTAGTTGTATTGATAGGTAGTACCGTCTTTCTTAGTGACCTGATATGTGCCATCCGCCATTATTCTTAATTTATCATCAGTGGGCAAAGAAGGTGTGGTATCGCTTCCTTGAGGATAAAAGTTTCTGCTGCCATCAGTAAAATATAATTCACTGTCATAATCAGGTTCTTCATTAATTCTGTAGAGGTGAGGAATTCCGGTTTCATCGATTAAGATGAGTTTTCCAACTCCAACCGTTTCCACCCCAGGATTGGTATTCCGGTCTATATTATACTGGTTACGATCATAGGCAGCCTCCGAATACTCTCGCGTTAATTTTGCTTCTATGGTCAGATCCGCTAAAGAGTTTTTTATTCTTTCCATCTCTTGAACCATCACAAAACTAGCTTGTACTTTATTCAAGCATCCCGCGGCTTTTTCTAACTGTTGAAGAGCAGATTGATATGTCGCTTCCGCCCTTTCAATTGATTCTATAGCTGAAGCCAATGCTTTTCGAGCGTTTTCTAGAGCCAAATTTGCGGTTTCCTCGTTTTGCAACGCATTCTTTTTCTCATTATCCGCATCGGTAATCTGGGTTATGGCCATATTTATTTGCTGGCTTACAATTGTCTGTTTACTGTTAATACTGGATAAAGTCTCCTGTATTTCTTTTTGGAGGTTTTCCACTGATGTTTTTAGAACATTTGCCCTAGTTAAGGCATTTTGGGCATTCTTTCTAATTGTTGAACTATCACCACGATTAGCTTCTCTGACCGCTTTTTCCCCCGCGGCTACAGCCTGCGTTGCTAAGTTATAAGCTTGATTTGCTAAAGATTGGGCACTTTCCGACTTGTTTTTTGCACTATTTAAAGCAATTTGTCCTTGCTGAGCTTTGCTTTTTGCAGTATTTGCTAACCTTAAAGCTTCTTCAGCAGCCGCTAACGCTTGGTCAGCGCTAATTAAACCGTTTTGCGCCATTTCAATAGCATTATTCGCCAGTTTTTTAGCACGATAACCTTCATCTATAGCAGCTTGTCCAATACTTCCCGCCTCTTGAGCAAATTCCACTGCTTCGTTTGCTTTTTCCAATGTGATGTTATAGATCGCGACTGATTCTTCCCATAACAGCTGAGATTCAGCCGCCAGTTTTTCCATGTTTTTATAATATTCTTCGTATTCGGGTCTTATTCCCAATACGAGACGGGTATCATAATTAAAGCTCCAACCCCGGCCAAAAGAGTAACTCTCTTTACCAAAACTTCCATAGTTTCGTTCTATTTTTATTAGGGGTTCGCCGGAGATAATTTTAAAGTCTATTTTTTTTGTGTAAAATTCACCAGTCGGTACTCTAACTGGTTCGCCTCCGCCGCAAGCATTAGGGTCCGGTGTTTCTTCATTTACACCTTTTTCGTTAGTATCAGCTTCTATGGAATTGTCATCTTTTAAATCATTACCTTGATTATTACAAACTGTCGCTTCTCCGCTATTTTCAGTTAAGGTACTTACTCCTCCATTAGCATTATCTATGGAATTTTGAGAATTGCCTTGTTTATCCTGCGATTCGCCACTAAGGTTACCAGCATTTTGACCAGCTTCATTCGCTCCTGCCGTGTTGGTAGCCGAACCGTCAGTCGACTGCTGAGAGTTTGTATTTTGACTGTTAGCCTCTCCTAAATTAGTCTGTGCTCCGTCAATAGATGTTCCTGCATCCCCCGAAAAACTTGTTCCTGTCCCTTCATCTCCCTGGGCATTGTCTAAACTATCCTCAGCTTCATCTTCTTTGCCTTCCCCTTCTGCTGATGCTTCATTAGCCTCGTTCGTTGCCTCTTTTGCATTTTTGTTATGTTCACATACACTATCACATGTATGTTGATTACCACAGGTGTTGCTACAAGTACCACCACAACTACTGCTACAGGTAGTGTCTCCAGAGCAGGTGCCTTTACAGGTATTACCGTCACAAGTACCTTGACATGTATTTCCTGCACAAGTTCCACCTTGGCACGTTCGATACCCAGATGTAGGAACACATTCATCCGCAGTATTCCATTGAATTGAAATATCACCATTTAAACTAATAACATCAATTTCATCTTTTTTAAGAACATTATTTGTCAAACCCTTTATAGAGTGTTCAAGTTGTTTTTGAAATATTGGTGAAACCTCAACCTCATCAGTATTTGAAAAAAAACTAAAAACTATACCATTAATAAGAAATATAGCTATTACTAACAATAACAAAGTAAATATATAAATTAATTTTTTTAAAGGAAGCTTCATAATTTGCCACTCCTTCCTTAACTTGTTATATTGCTATATAATATACCATATTGTTACATATATTTCAAATGCAATTTCCAATAAATTATAATTGAGAGAATTAATACTATTGTCTTAATGCTTATTAACAATTATGTAGAACCTTGTTTAATTACAAAATGTTACTAATATAATCTTTAATTAAGTTAACAAACGAAAGGTAAACTAGAATTTAAGATATGGCATAATTTATTCTTTTTAAATTTGACCACAATGTATTGCTGGACCAATTATTGTTAAACGCTAACATACTGTGGTGGATGCTTGCAGTAATTATGTAATTCCTTAAATTAATAAACTAGTTTATAAATCTCAAGTATTAGATCGTTTATCTTATTTTTTTCTCCTTGAGGAACTACATTGTCATATCCAAAGAATTCATTATTGAAATTGAGAACTCCACCAAAAACGTGTAATTCCCCTTTCTCCACTCGCTTCATTATATAAACCGGATATTTTTTGTAATCTCCATTATCTGACTCCCAGTACAGCCTAGTCTCACCTTCTCCTTTAAGAACACCAAGCGGAACGTTACTTTTAAAAGAAACACCCGTCTTTAAATTAAATATTGTTCCGGTGCCATCTTTACAATAATTTATAGTCAACCCGTAACGATTTAATAAATCATTAGCACTTGAACCCTTTTCACCATGATCCAAAATAAAGAGCTTACCTCCTTCTTTTAGGTAAGAATCCAGTTTCTCTAGGTCACTTTCCAAAAATGATTTTTTAGGTAAGATTATAAAAAGAGCTTTAGTTTCATTTACAGCTTCTTTATTTAATCTAAAATAATATTTATTACGCAAGCCCACCCTTTGTCCCCAAAGATAAAAAGTATTATAATTATTCTCTTCTTCTTGCTTCCACTCAGCAAAAGGCAGATAAATTGATGAATAATCACCCACAAAACCGACCCTAGCTTGAGGCCTAATTTCCTGCGGTATCCTATATGATTTACTATTTAATAGACTGATTATAGGGATATCTACTATAACCATAAACAAAGTTACCATTAGCGGATAAAAAAGGCTTCTTCTTTTTGGAGTAAGTTTAAAATAATAGTGAAGAAAACATATAAATAAGAATAAACTTGGTATTAATAGTACTATTTTATTTGCCCATAAAGGTTTATGATTTAACCAAGAAACCGTAGCAAGAGCTAGCTCAGGTTTTCCCGGTAAATACATAAAAAAATTTGAAAAAACTGTACTATCAGTAAATACTGCCACTCGACCCTGACCAAAATCTCCAGCTGCCATTAACGTATTGGCTCCGGTGAAAATATTTAAATCCGGTTTTGTGTCCGGAAAAAAGTTTCTATTTGAGTAACTAAGAGCATAAGCTTTAGTTGTTAATCCTGGCACTACAATTCTCATCCGTGGATTTGTAACTTGTAAAGAACAAGGAGTAGCAAAAAGAAATACCGGAACATGATGAATAATAGGATGTTTAACTTTACTCTTGGTATAGATACTATTAAAGCTACCATGTTCATTATGATAAACACCATCATATCGTAACTTTAAGCCAAAATTATGAAGCAAAGGGTTAAGATGGGTTGTGGAGCCAAAGACGTTAGTATGATCCCCGATTACCCAAAGTCCCCCTCCATTTCTCACAAATGCTACGATTTTTTCAATTACTTTTTGAGGATAAGGTTTTGTTGGAATTTTAATAATTATTACATCATATTTATTTAAATCCACATCTTCTAAAGGGCTTTCATTTACAGTAACATCATAATAAGAATTTAAATATGTTCGTAAGGTATAGTAATTATAAGTTGAAGCAGAGCTATACCATTGTTCATCAATCGGTCTAGTTGATTTTGACCAATCACTATAATATTCTTCTAGCAAGACACGCCCATCCTTTGGTTTTCCTGATGGTATCCAGAAAATAGTTAATAATAATAACATAATACTCAAAGCAAGACAGAAAGAAGGTTTAATCTGAGCAAATATTATTTCTTTGTTACATAATAACTTTAAATTATATAAGTGTAGAGTTTCTTTTTTTAATAACAGATGCTGTAATAAGACCCAAGGTAAAAAAGTAAGAATTCCGTTAATTGGATGCCAAAAGTAAGTAAGATAATACCAGGTAACACCGGGAATACCAACTTCTTGATTACTAAAGAGGGTGAGCAAAAAAACCACTCGCAGTAAAAGATAAATTACTATAGATGCTAAAGAAACAAGAAATAATTTTAACACCCTTTGATTGTCTTTTGTAATAAAGAATAATGACAGATTCCCCGTTACAAACATTAACAAGTATACCAATCCTAAATTGCTGGGGTTTGGTGAAAAAGTTTGAACATAATTCGCCACACCATATATAAATATATTTCCGCCGCTAACAGTAAGCGGTATATGAAAAAGCTTTAAAATCACTTTAAACAAAGGTGATAAAAAAGTCAGTTCCCGCCATCTGGAAAATATCTCAATATATAACCACAAACCTACCGATTGGAGGGTAAGGGTTAATAGCGATAGATAAATTGTTTTAATAAGTTTTAAAATCAAAGGTTCTTCCTTTTTTTTTGGTTCACTGAAAATAATAAACAGGAAGTAAAAACAAAAGGCAAGACAAGCAAAGACTATTCCCATCCATATATTCTGTTCCTGAAAAATAGGGTAAACCCAAAGAATAGAAAAAGCCCAAAAGATCATACCCATATAATATAAATCACTAGCTTTGCAAAAAACAT
>DIPO01000076.1:146094-167612 GCA_002427045.1 Firmicutes bacterium UBA5486 | reverse complement strand
GACATCGCAAATAGCTCTATAAAATTACGGTATTTTATTTTTTATTTCATAAGATTAAAACTATCAAATGTAATTAAACAAGCAAGGCTAGTTAAGATCAAAAACCAGGCATAAAAAGCAGCCATAATGGCTGCTTAGATTTTTATGGCGGAGAGAGAGGGATTCGAACCCTCGCTAGGATTGCTCCTACTAACGGTTTAGCAAACCGTCCCCTTCAGCCGACTTGGGTATCTCTCCGTAAACTAGGAGGCTAGAACCTTGGTACTAACAAATTCGTTAGCTCCCAATTACAATTTTAAGTTGTAATCTGGCGGAGGAGGTAGGATTCGAACCCACGAGGCCTTTCAGCCTAACGGTTTTCAAGACCGCCTCCTTCAACCACTCGGACACTCCTCCGTAGCAAAAACTATTTTAACATGATTAAAATGAATAGTCAATAATTATTGTAGAATTGTAGTTATTAATAAACTGCAAGCTTAATTACCTTGCAGTTATTAGCAATCCTTGTGTTTTAGACGACCATTTCTTTTGCAGTTTTATATCTATGTATTTTCCTGGGTGGTTGTTTGTCTAGTGCCCAATACGCCTGATTTCCTCAATACTATAACTATTAATGTCAACTCCTTTTTGGATAAAGCTCCGGATTACCCTGTTTACGTTTTCATTTGAATCCCTTACCCAAGAGCTGTATGGATACGCGTAAAAGATTTAACACGTTTCTTGCCCGCCTCTCTGACGGAGTTTTCAAGCTCCATGCTATTCAAAAATTCGGGTCCATTATTAACCGTAATTGTTTTAATCTTTTCCAAAAACCTCTTACATGTTTTCTTTCTAACAAGTCTAGTGTCTGTTTTGCGGAAGCTGGAATGGTGTTCTCCGGTAAAAAGCCCTATATCTTGACAGGGGAGTAAATGGGTATTACGATAAGAATAGTATGTATTGAATGAAGCCAAAGCATGGCTTTTATTTTTTTCTTTTATACTAGGAGGTAAACTATGACAGAGAGCAGAGGAATATTTGCGGCAAAAGACTTAACCGAGGGAACACCTTGGAAAAGAATCGTAGAATTCACCATCCCCATGTTAATTGGCAATATTGCACAACAACTGTATAATACCGCCGATTCAATTATTGTTGGACGCTATATTGGAGACAATGCTCTAGCAGCTGTAGGTAGTGCCGGACCGATCCTAAACCTACTCTTAGTACTTTTTGTTGGTATTGCGGTGGGTACAGGAATTATGGTTGCGCAATATTTCGGAGCTAAAGAAAGAGATCTCCTGTCTCGCACTATTGGCACTTGTATCACGTTAACAGCTATTGCTTCAGGTATAATTATGGTTATTGGTCCTTTAGTGAGTAGAGCACTTTTAGAACTGCTTAATACTCCTCCTTCAATTATTGATTGGTGTACTGACTACCTTAATATCTTCTTCCTTGGCATAGCCGGTTTCACCTATTATAATATTTTAGCTGGAGTTTTGCGCGGTCTCGGTGACTCCGTTTCTGCACTGGCCTTCTTACTGATCTCCACCGTACTCAATGTGGGTTTAGATATCCTTTTTGTGGCCAGTTTTAACATGGGTGTACCAGGGGTGGCCCTGGCTACGGTATTGGCCCAAGGGTTCTCGGCCGTCTTCTGTCTTTTAAAGCTCATGCATATGACCGAGAGCTTTGAGCTAAATTGGTCCGTGCTCAAACCAAATCGCGAACTCTCCTTCGCTGTTATAAAGCTCGGTTTACCATCAGGTGTGACCCAAGCCATCCTTTCTTTGGGCATGATCGTAGTTCAGTCCTTAACCAACAGTTTCGGAGAAATGGTTATTGCCTCCAACGTGATTGTCATGCGCGTGGATGGCTTTGCCATGATGCCTAACTTCTCCTTTGGAAGTGCCATGACCACCTTCGCAGGGCAAAACATCGGAGCCCGTAAGATAGATCGAGTGGAACAAGGTACTAGGGACGGCACCATAATTGCAGTGGCTGTTTCCGCTGTAATTACTGCTGTGCTCTTAATTTTTGGTCACTATCTGATGAATGTGTTTACCGATACTTTAGAGCTTGTAACCCTCAGTATGCGCATGATGCGGATTCTAGCCTTCGGCTATATTGCTGTAGCAGTAACCCAGTGTCTCTCTGGCGTGATGCGTGGAGCAGGTGATGTCATGACTCCCATGTGGATCTCCCTATTCTCTTCAGTAATCCTGCGAATCCCAACTGCTTACGGCATCGCCTATCTGACCAGAAGCGAGCTTTATCCTACCGGGAGGCCCGAGTCAATTTTCATCTCGCTGCTCATTTCTTGGACCTTAGGTGCCATCATTACGCTAATTTACTACAAAAAGGGAGCTTGGCGTAAGATAACCATTACAGACAAGAAAAAAGGAGTGGCTATCTAGCCCTCCCTTTTAAAATATGGAGAAAACAGCTTTTTTCTTGTTTATATATTAAGAAGAGAGCCGTTTATTTTATAACAGTAATCCCTCCCATATAAGGAACCAAAGCTTCAGGTATGGTAACAGTCCCGTCCTCTTCCTGGTAATTCTCAAGTATTGCTGCGACTGTCCGGCCAATAGCCAAACCAGAACCATTCAATGTATGAACAAAATCCGGTTTTGCATCAGGCTCCGGACGAAAACGAATATTTGCTCGCCGGGCTTGAAAATCTTCAAAATTAGAACAAGATGAAATTTCACGATAAACTCCATAACTAGGAAGCCAGACCTCTAAATCATAGCATTTGCTTGCCGAAAAACCCATATCACCACTGGAAAGCAATACAGTCCTATAAGGTAAACCTAGGCGTTTCAAGACTTCTTCTGCATCACGAACAAGAGCTTCATGCTCTTGATATGAGTTTTCCGGTGTTGTTAGTTTAACCAATTCAACTTTATTAAATTGATGTTGACGGATTAACCCTCTAGTATCACGTCCTGCCGCACCAGCCTCAGCCCGAAAGCAAGCGGTATATGCTACATATTTTTTTGGTAAATCCTTGGCTTCAAGAATTTCTTCCCGATGCAGATTAGTAACAGGAACCTCTGCTGTAGGAATCAAAAAGTATCCTTCTGGATTTACCTTAAACATATCTTCCTCAAATTTAGGTAATTGTCCGGTACCTACCATACATTCTTGGTTAACTAAAAACGGAGGAAATATTTCTGTATAACCATGCTCATTAATATGTAAATCAAGCATGAAATTGATTAATGCTCTTTCTAGTCTAGCACCAAATCCCTTTAGAACTGTAAAACGAGCTCCACTAAGTTTTGCTCCGCGATCAAAATCAAGTATATCCAGTTCTTCTCCCAATTCCCAATGTGGTTTCGGTTCAAAAGCAAATTCCCGAGGTTTTCCCCACTGCCGAATCTCTACATTTTCTTTTTCATCTTTACCTACCGGTACATCTTCCTGAGGAAGATTAGGAATTGATAAAAGCATATTATTTATTTTTTCTTCAACATCTTTTATTTCTCGATCAAGTTTTTTGATCTCTTCATTAACTTGTTTCATTTCATTAATAAGTTCTGTAGCATCCGATTTGGCCGCTTTCAAACGTCCGACTTCCTTAGAAACTACGTTTCTTTTGTTTTTTAAATTTTCAACCGTAGTTAAACGGTCACGACGTTCCTGATCTAAGTGGAGTAAATCATCCACAAGTTCTTCCACTCCACGTTTAGCAAGTCCCGCCCGTGCTTGGTCAGGGTTAGTTCGAATTAGTTTAATATCAAGCATTGGACATTTTCTCCCTTCAGTCCATTAATCTATATTAAGGAATTGCATAATTGATTATTTTAAAGCTTTAACAACAAAATCAAAATATTGATCGCCAAATTAAGGTAATTAGGCAATTCCCTCATATATTAATAATATATCCTTTTTTAACCTAGTAAACAATACCCTTCTTACATTTTAACCTTTTTCTACAAAACGCTTTAAAATAGAGTAAAAAGAAACTCACCCCGCAAGGTGAGTTTCTAAGTTAAACCAAGTTAATCTTGAGCTAAACGTTTATGCATCTCAAAGCGCTGTTTAGCCTCTTTCTCCGCCTTTTCAAAGAGCTCATCAGCTCTCTCTGGGAATAGCTTCTTCAAAGATTTATACCGTACCTCTCCCATCAAGAATTCTTGGAAACTACTGGTCGGTTCCTTGGAATCTAAGACGAAGGGGTTTTTACCATCAAATGTTAACTGTGGATTATACCGGTATAAAGGCCAGTATCCAGACTCAACAGCCATTTGTGCCTCACGCTGGCTCTTGCTCATGTTAATTCCATGATTAATACATGGGGCATAAGCAATCACTAAGGAAGGCCCTTCATGGCGTTCAGCCTCAAGAATAGCCTTGAGTGTTTGGTTTTTATTAGCACCCATAGAGATAGAAGCTACATAGACATAACCATAGGACATTGCCATTAGACCTAGATCTTTTTTCTTGACGTTTTTACCAGCAGCCGCAAATTTAGCCATTGCTCCGGTAGGAGTGGATTTTGAAGATTGGCCACCAGTATTAGAGTAAACCTCTGTATCTAAGACTAAGACATTAACATCTTCACCGGATGCTAAAACATGGTCTAGCCCGCCATAACCGATATCATAGGCCCAACCATCGCCACCGAAAATCCAGATGGACTTCTTAGTATATAGATCTTTCATCCCGGCAATCTCAGTTAAAATCGCTTTTAAATCGCTACCAGCCTGAGCTGCTGCCGAATCAATTAGAGCCTTGATTTTGTCTCCAGCCTTCCGAGAAGCTGCAGCCTCATCTTTACCTTCTAGCCATTCGGTAAAGGCATTTTTCAATTCTCCATCGACTCCTAATTCTAGAGCCTGTTTAATCAAATCAGCTAATTTATTGCGCCTTTGAACTACCGCAAGATTCATCCCATAACCAAATTCCGCATTATCTTCAAACAATGAGTTAGCCCAGGCCGGTCCATGCCCTTGCTCATTTACTGTATAAGGACAAGTCGGTGCACTACCACCATAAATTGAGGAACAACCGGTAGCATTGGCAACAATCATTCGCTCCCCAAACAGCTGAGTAACTAATTTCACATAAGGAGTCTCACCACAACCGGCACAGGCTCCCGAGAATTCAAAGAGCGGCTTACGGAACTGGCTTCCTTTTACTGTTTCCGGATTAATTTCTACCTCCGGTACAGGTAAGGACTCCGCAAACTTATAATTTGCTACTTCATCCTCAACAATTTCCTCTAAGGGAACCATGGTTAATGGCTTGTTTTTGGAAGGACAGATATCAACACAGTTTCCACAGCCAGTACAATCTAAAGCAGAGATTTGCATCCGGTACTTATACCCAGCAAACTCTTTACCAATAGCCGCTTTTGTGGTATAACTTGCAGGAGCATCTGCCAAATCCTCGCCTTTAGCTAAATACGGACGGATACAAGCATGAGGGCAGACAAATGAACACTGATTACACTGGATACAAGCCTCAGCATTCCATTGCGGAATTTTTACTGCAACTCCGCGTTTCTCATACTTCGTAGTTCCTACAGGCACTGTTCCATCAGGAGTAAAAGCACTAACCGGAAGTTTGTCCCCTTCCTGCCTAAGAATCGGTCTAATTACATTTTCTACATACTCTGGTACCTTCTCCTCGATAATCTCTGCTCCTGTAGTTGTCGAAGCCCAAGATTCAGGGTATTTGATCTCTTCTAAAGCTTCTGCTGCCCGGTCTACAGCCATGATATTCATATTAACAATCTTATCACCTTTTCGGCCGTACGTAGTTTTAATTGCCTCTTTAATATATTCAAAAGCTTTATCTACAGGAATAACATTGGCAATCTTAAAGAAGGAAGCTTGCATAATCATGTTTATTCTGCCGCCTAGTCCAACTTCGCCAGCAATTTTTACAGCATCGATATTATAAAACTTCAGCTTTTTCTTAGCAATCGTCTGTTTCATTGCCGCCGGTAACTTCTGCTCCATCTCCTCAGCAGTCCAAGAAGAATTTAAGAGGAAAGTCCCGCCTTCTTTGATACCGTCTAAAACATCATATCTTGTAACATATGATGGATTGTGACAAGCTATTAGATCGGCCTGATCAATCAGATATGGTGATTGAATCGGTGTCTTTCCAAATCTCAAGTGAGAAATAGTAATACCACCGGATTTTTTAGAGTCATAGACAAAATAACCCTGCGCATACATATCAGTATTATCGCCAATAATTTTAATGGAGTTCTTATTAGCGCCAACAGTTCCATCAGAACCAAGGCCATAAAATTTACAGCGGTGTAACCCTTCAGGAGCAGCATCAACATTTTCCTTTATTTCTAATGAAGAATGAGTTACATCATCATTGATCCCCACAGTAAAGTGGTTCTTTGGCTCATCTGCAAGCAAATTGTCATATACCGCTTTAACCATGGACGGGGTAAACTCTTTAGAGCCCAGACCATAACGGCCACCAACAACCAGTGGATTCTGCTGTTTTTCGATAAATGCAGTGCAGATATCCTGATATAAAGGTTCACCTTTAGAACCAGGTTCTTTGGTACGGTCAAGAACGGCAATTCTCTTCACGCTCTTGGGAAGAACTGCAAAGAAATGTTCAGCAGAGAAAGGACGATAGAGGCGAACTTTAATTAAGCCAACTTTCTCTCCTTGCTTCAGCAAGTAATTAACTGTTTCTTCTACAGTTTCTGCCCCAGAACCCATACAGATAATGATCCGCTCTGCATCAGGAGCACCTACATATTCAAAAGGCTTATATGAACGGCCTGTCAATTTGCTAACTTTCTCCATAATTTCAGCCACAATTTTCGGAGTAGCTAAATAGTAGGGATTAGCAGCCTCTCGATTTTGGAAATAGATATCCGGGTTTTGGGCAGTACCTCTTTGTACCGGGTGTTCTGGGTTTAATGCCCGTTTCCGGAACTCTTCGATCTTTTCCCAGTTAACCAGAGATTTTATATCTTCGTAACTAATTTCTTCGATTTTTTGGATCTCATGTGAAGTCCGGAAACCATCGAAGAAGTGGAGAAAAGGAACGCTTGTTTCTAATGTAGCCAAATGTGCTACTAAAGCCATATCCATAACTTCCTGAACCGAATTGGAAGCGAGCATCGCAAATCCAGTCTGCCTGGTAGTATTGATATCGCTGTGATCCCCAAAAATTGAAAGAGCATGAGCAGCCAAAGCCCGTGCTGAAACATGGAACACGGTAGGGAGTAATTCTCCTGAGATCTTATACATATTAGGAATCATCAATAATAGTCCTTGCGAAGCTGTAAAAGTAGTAGTTAAAGCACCAGCTGCTAATGAACCATGAACCGCACCAGCAGCTCCTCCCTCTGACTGTAGTTCCGCAATCCGAACTGTTTGCCCAAAAAGATTTTTTCTTCCATGGGCACTCCATTCATCCATTACTTCTGCCATTGGTGAAGAAGGAGTAATGGGATAGATTGCAGTGACATCGCTAAAGGCATAAGCGACATGAGCTGCAGCGGTATTACCATCAACTGTAACTTTTTTACCCATTGTCAGAACCTCCTTAAAAATATAACGCTACATAACAAAAATTTACCTTAACGTGAAAGAAGACCAGATTGCTCCGGTCACCAAGTTATTATTCCCCTGGTGGAATCAGTAGTTACAATAAAAGAATAACCTATTTTAAGTGCAACGAAAAGTCCTTTAACAAAACGTTAATATTTTGACGCTTGCTAACTTATCCTTTATTTATTCATTTACCCCCGCGGCCTGCAAGCCTAGAATTCTCGTTTAAAGCCGCTACTGAAAGCCCTTTCATTGCTATACCTATCCCCTTGGAAACTTCCGCAAGTAATTTAGCATCGCCGAAATGGGCTGTAGCTTTTACGATTGCTCTGGCTCTAGCTGCTGGATTGTCTGATTTAAATATTCCAGAACCAACAAAAATTCCATCGCATCCCAATTGCATCATTAATCCAGCATCCGCAGGAGTAGCTATTCCTCCAGCAGCAAAATTTAACACCGGGAGGCGGCCCAGCTCTTTTACTTTTTGTACTAATTCTTCTGGAACCCGCATCTCTAAAGCAAGACGTTTAATCTCTTCCTCTGAAGCTTTCTGGAGACTCGCGATCTCTTCATTTACAGTCCGCATGTGCTTAACGGCCTCAACTACATCCCCTGTACCGGCTTCACCTTTGGTCCTAATCATGGATGCGCCCTCATTTATTCTTCTTAGTGCTTCTCCAAGATTTCGTGCACCACAGACAAAAGGCATCTTAAACTGATGCTTGTCTATATGATATTTTTCATCAGCGGGTGTCAATACCTCGCTTTCATCAATATAATCGACTTCTAAAGCTTCTAATATCTGGGCTTCTACAAAATGTCCAATTCTTACTTTGGCCATTACCGGAATCTTTACTACATCTTTAATCCTGGTAATCACATCCGGATCGGACATCCGGGCAACCCCGCCTTCTGCCCTAATATCAGCAGGAACTCTCTCCAGCGCCATAACCGCTACTGCACCAGCTTCTTCTGCAATCTTTGCCTGTTCTGGAGTGGTAACATCCATAATAACGCCACCCCTAAGTTGATCTGCCAGGTCATTTACTACACTTGTTTCCTTCATCTCCAGGGAACCCCCTTATCTAATTTCTTATAAATTTATCATTTACCCTTTTTACTTGATTTTACCCCTAAATCTACAAAAACTTACAAACACATTCTACAGGAATCACTCATAAAAAACAAGTTATTTACCCTTTGCACTTACGTTAACACTCTCAAAAAGAGAATAAACAGTTCGATAGTATAAAGCAGCCTCTTTTGGGTCTTGAACTGTTTCTTTTTCTACAAAGGTTTTAAGCTGCTTCATTCCAACCTCAAAGTATCTTGATTCTCCAGTTTCAGTAAATAATATATTTAATGCACTAGAAAGCAGCAGTCCACCATGATTTTGAATAAACCCTAATTCTTCATCCCAAAAATGAAAAAGTGCATAATCTACTGCGGACTTAATACCAGATAAGACCTTTGGATCTTTACTTATTTTATAATATTCCACCAAACTCTCAGTGACAAGACCCGATTTATAAATAAAATCGCTAGGTATTCCACCCTCATGTTGCGCTTGCCATTTTAAAATTATTTGTACCAGTTCCTCGGCTCTTTCTAAATAGATTTTTCTTCCAGTAGCTTGGTATCCTGTTAAAACAGCAATAATACTTAAGCCCAAAGTTTGAGGTTCTTCTAGATTAATACCACTTTGTAAACAGACTCGGTCAGCTATTCGGATTGCTAGTTCTAAAGAATGTTGATCATCTAAAAGATAGTAGGCAAGAAGAAGCCCCCGGTTACTAATATTCCTAAAGTCTTCTGCCTCTGAAGGGTTTCCTGTCCGAGAATCCTTAATATGGTTTAATCCGGGAAAAGGCCTGGTATTACCCGAAGGATTCATCAAGTCAATATCCCGTAGATGAGTCACGGCCGCTTCTGCTATTTCCCAGAAAGACGGATCTCCAGTTTGAATTAGAGCTCTTAAAAGTTGGTAAGGAAGATCATAGGAATTATTATTCCAATATTCACCGGCAACTGCCCAAGGAGGAGAAAAGTCCAATCGTAAATCTCCGTAATTAAAGAAACCCCAATGTTTAGGATTAATTGCCGCCCCGTAATCCGGAGGGCCAAACAAATTTAAAAGTTCTGACCACTGCTTTTCTTTAAGGATTAAAGCTAGTTGCATAGATTCTGCATCCATTGTAGAGACCACTTTTTTAGTAATTAGAGGTTGGGATAAAACTCCGACTCTGTTCAGCCAATCTGGAGAGACGACACCAATAGGTTGGTAGTTGGTAAGAGCCCCTATCGTTTTAAGAGAATTCCGGTCTTTTCTGGAATGGAAATCAATGGTTAATCTATCTGTTTTTGCCACGCCATTTTCCCAGATGAGCTTTGTATTTGTAGAGGAAGGAATAAGATCTATCCTAATTTCACCATCCCCCGTTAGCTGTAACCCTTTAGGAGCTTGCTGGCTAAAGGCTTTTAATCCAAGACTGACCCCCCCTTGTCGCCCAGTTAGATCCACCCAACCAAGCGCTGCTGGAATAGTTTCACCTTTCGGCGAATAAGAGCCCAACTTTCCACTACATCGGAGGCGGCCAACTTCATCAATAAAGAGTCCGGCATAATCCGATTTGTTTAATTCTACAGATAATGGTGTCTGACCTCCAGAACCAAAAGCAGCCTGATACTTCTCATCTTTAGAAATTTGCCATTTGACCCAGGCTTCTTCCAGTGATATTGGCTTCCCTGTACTATTGATTAACCCAATTTCCATCCGGATAACAGAAGACTCTGCATAACTAATTAACCGACAATCATAATTAAAACTACAGTCTTTACTCTCGTTAGCTAATAAGCCTTTAATGTTAATAACTATGCGGACTGGGCCAACCTCTTCCAGTAAGATCTCTGTCGGTGGTAAAAAACTTGAATCATAAGAACCTTCCCCGGTCTTGACTCCTAATAAAATTGGCATCTCGTTTATTGGTTCTTGATCAAAAGATTTTCTTCCATTAGGATCAAACCATACTTTAGAGAGTAAAGATTTGTTCTTATTAATCTCTAGGCGTAAATTCCCATTTTCTAGCAGATAGCCATCTTCTACTTCTTTAAGTTCCAGAGGTGTACGTGGGTATAGTGGTTTTCCTCCCCCTGAAACAACCCGGTATGTAAGAGAATCGTTTTTGTTAATTGTCCCTAAAAAGGTAACCCTCCACCATTTAATTGGAGCGTCTTCTGACTGGATTCCAATCGGTATCGCTTGACTGGGAACCTCTCTCCCCCATTGATCAAGAATTCTAAGGGAATTGGCTTGACTTTTTTCTCCATGTGGGACTGGGATCCCGATTGTTACCGGAGTGTTTTTCCAATCCAGGCCTGCCCTTTCTGTTAAAGTCACTAAAATCTCCTTACTTTCCTCTGCCGCCTTCAAATAAAAAGCACTACAGAATAAAAGTATAATGATCAGCAATATAAGTGCCCGACGTTTTCCCATCAGTTTCCCCTTCCCTTTTGAGAACTTAATCCATCATTTTTTAGTCAGTTCATATAAGGTTCTCGCATAAATACGCGTACAACTAATCAAATCCTGAATAGAAAAATTCTCATTTTTCTGGTGAGCTGTTTCTAAGCGTCCTGGGAAATTAGGTCCAAAAGCCACTGCATTACCCAATGTTACAGCATAAGTCCGACCACCAATCGCTAAAGGAGGTGTTAGATCACCAGTTTCTTCCCGATAAGCATTAAGTAGCACTTTAATTAACCAGTTATCCTCTTCCAAATAATGCGGTGCTAAATCTTTAATCTCTGCTATTTTTAGGCCATAACCTACCAGTCTGTCTTCAATCTTTTTCTGAATAGACTTACCATCGGTACACAAAGGGTAACGAATATCAATTTCCATCCGGGCCCGGCCTTTTTCTACTTGAAGGACTCCAAGATTGATAGTAAGTTCACCCGAAATTTCATCCTGACAATCAATCCCTAAACCTTCACCATTAGTCTTTTTACCAAAACAGTCCTGAATAAAGCGGATAACATCCCAGACCCCACCCGAGTAATTTAAACGAGAAATTATCTCTACAAGCCTAGTTATAGCATTATCACCCTGCTGCGGCAAACTAGCATGCGCAGGCACACCTTTCACCTGAAGAATAATCCGGTTCTCCTCTTCCTTTTCACGAATTAAAACCTTTTCGCTGCTTTGAGCTGCTATTTTTTCCTGAAACTTATGAAGGCTTTGTCGATCGGAGAACAAGAGCCTAGCCTCTGCCCATTCCGGGACTATATTGCGGCGGCTTCCCCCGCTAATATATTCTAACTTACATCCATCTTCAATTGGTGCAAATTCCCCTTCAACCACAAGGGACAAATGGCCTTTTTCGCAATTTATCAATGGAAAATTAGCATCAGGAGTAAAACCATATTCCGGCTTTTTTTCGTGTTGAAAGTAATGCTCCATACATTCCCAGCCACTCTCTTCATCACAACCAAAAATAATTCTAATTTTTTTGGCCGGTTTTATCCCTGCTTCTTTTAAAGCCTTCAAAGCATACATACCAGCAATTGCTGGCCCCTTATCATCCACAGCACCGCGGCCATAGATCCGGCCTCCTTCTACCTCTCCGGAAAATGGTGGATGAATCCAGCCTTCACCCGCAGGAACCACATCTAAATGAACAAGCACACCTACAGTTTCCTTGCCTTCTCCAAATTCTATATGTCCAGCGTAACCTGATAAATTTTTTGTTTTAAAACCATTTGTTCGTCCCCAGTCCAAAACATAGTTTAAAGCATGGCTTATTTCTCTTCCAAAGGGTTCTCCAGCTTTTCCTGGTTTTCCTTTTACACTAGGGATGGCAATTAGTTCCTTTAATGCCTCTGTCATTTCCTCTTGATAGTCTTCTATTCGCTCTAAGTAACTCAATTTAAAAAACCTCCTATGTTTTTAAGGATTTGCATGATTTAAGAATGGAATAATTGGTTGATTTTACCCACTTAAGTTCCCCTTGTATAAAAAGAAGGGGTATTTTCAATTAACCAGCGCCAAAACCGGAAACTGTTCTCCCGAATAAAATCTTCATTAGTAGCCCATCCTTTATTTGCTACACTATACTCCCAAAACCATCTTTTGGCCATAGTCTCTAGTTCTTCCAGATCTGATTGTTCAAAAATTATTACATTACTCCCGTATCTCCAGAAGCCATTCTCTCCTTTCTGAACAGGAATAACCCGGCCCATAATAATATTTCCCTTTTCTACTCCTTTAAGCTTATTAACCTCAATCTTTATTTTTTCTCTTCTAAATAAGTCTTTTAAATCCAAGAAATATTCATTAATAGCTAAAACTTCAAACAGACTAAAGCGACTGGCTTTCATTCTATTCAAAAATACTAGTTCTTCTTGGTTAAGCTCTGTTGTGTGTTGAATAAAATAATCAACAATCTTTTTCCCATCCGGTAAAACGCGATCGCAAGTTATAAAGATTAGCAATTCTAAAATCAAATCGATAGGTAACGGCTGAACCTCAAAACCAACAAACTGATAAAAAGTTTCTCCAACATACCCTTTCCACTTTTCTGAAGTTTGAGTAAAGTTCATTAGTTTTCTAAAAACCTCAACCGTTTTTGGGTTTAGAATGCTATTAATTCCAGGTTCCTTTTGGGGTTGGTCAGATTTATCTGCCTTTAATACTTTAATAATTTCCTGCCATCGTAGACTGATACTTCCTGTCGATATAGTAAAAGACTCTGCTAATTTAGATTGACTCAACCATGAATATCCTCGTTCCCTACCAAGAATATAAATTACTGCCGCCGCCCAAATTCGAACATTATAGTTGCTTTTATTATTGCTAGAATTGGCTATATATTGCAACCAAATATCTTCCGCTGTTTTTAGATCAGCTTTAGGAAAATTGTTACTGCCTAACCAGGAATTTATTAAATTAAGAACTTCCTCCTGAGCAGTAGTCAATTGTAAGCCACGATTGGAAGTCTCTTTCACTCTCTTTCCCTCACTTCTTTATAGATCATTTACTTTATTCCTCTCTTTCCAGAGGGACTCCTGCCTCTATAGGAAAGAAATCTGTCTTAAAGACTTATCTTATTTTTCACACCACTTTGATTAAAACAAAAACAAGCCGGGTCTTTCTAATTTCTTTTTTTCCCCCTAAACGGTATAATAATATAATAAAGCCATCATTTTTTGGAGGTATGTATATGAAAGATCGTTTTCCCATACTTTTTTATCTTTTTCTTACCTGTTTTCTGATCCAGGCCTTGCTGGCAACTCCTGCTTTAAGCAATTCTGAACCACATATCACTGCTGCCTTTGCTGGTGATATCTATTTAGGTGGAGCTCTTGAACCTCTTATATTAAAAGATTCTTCTTACCCTTTTATCTTCCTTCGAGAATTTTGTAATCAAAATGATCTGTTTTTCGGAAATCTTGAAGGACCACTCTCCCTTAAAGGAGAGATCTATGTCGAAAAAACTTTCTGTTTTCGCTCCAATCCTAAAGTAGTTAACTGTTTAAAGGAAGGAGGCATAAATCTAGTTTCACTTGCCAATAACCATATAATGGATCACGGGCCAGAAGCACTCAGAGAAACAATTACCATTCTTGAAGAAAACGGTATCCAATACGCTGGAGCAGGAAATAATCTTGAACAGGCACGTCAACCTGCTTTGATTGAAATAAATGATTTAAAAGTTGCTTTATTAGCTTATAACTGTACATTTCCTTTAGAATTTAATGCTAAAACAAACATGCCGGGAACCGCCCGCGGAATTGACCGCCACATCATTGAAGATGTAAAAAAAGCCCGAAAGATCGCCGATCTCGTTTTTGTTTCTTTTCACTGGAGTTCTGAATTACTTAAAGAACGTAAACCCTACCAATCCTATTTTGCTAAGCTTTGTATTGATTCCGGTGCCCATCTGGTCATCGGCCACCACCCCCATGTTATCCAGGGAGCAGAAGTTTATAAACATGGTTTAATCGTTTATAGTTTGGGGAATTTTATTTTTGCTTCAAGAAGTAATAGAGTTCAGGATGGTTTACTCCTCCAAGTAGAATTAGGAAAAACCGGACTTAAAACAGCTTCTTTTTACCCAATTAATATCAATAATTATCAAGTCAATTTTAAACCACAACTTTTGTCAGGAGCAGAATCTCAAAGAGTTCTCAATGAACTCCAAACTTTATCAGAGCCTTACGGAACTGTGATTGAAATCGTAGGTGATAAAGGATTTATCAATTTTGAGGTTCAATCCTATACAGAACCTGAAGATAAATAGCTTAAGAAATCTACATAATCAGAGATGTAAGGGAATTGCATTCCTTAATGTATGAATTATTCTGTTTAAAGAAAGGTGAAGTAAATTGGAAACAAACAATTGTTTTAAAAAAACCCCTTTATTTAAAATCTGCGAAAAATATAATGCCCGCTTTACTTCCTTTGCCGGATGGTCTTTACCCCTACAATTCTCCGGTATTATCCAAGAAGCAAAAGCAGTACGGAACAACGCAGGCCTTTTTGATGTCTCCCATATGGGTGAGATTGAGGTGGCTGGCCCAGGCGCTTGTGACTTTCTAAGCAAAATGGTTACTAATAATATTAGAAAGGCCCGTCCAGGCCGGGCCATTTACACTTTTATGTGTTTCCCTGATGGAGGTACTATTGATGACTTTTTAATTTACAAACACTCGGATGAACATTTTTTCTTAGTTGTAAATGCAGTTAATACAGTAAATATCCTTGATTATCTAAAAAAAGGTTTCCCAGAACCAACCATTAAAATTGCTGACCGTTCCCAGGATTTTGCCCTCTTAGCGCTTCAAGGCCCAGCCGCCAACTCCATTATGGAAAAGGTGCTTGAACCAAATACTTTAAGTATAAAGCCTTTTCGTTTTCAGACTTTAACCTGGAAAGGGCAAGAAATGGTAATTTCAAGGACCGGATATACTGGAGAAGATGGTTTTGAAATTTATCTGCCACCAACTAATGCAGAGCATCTTTGGGAAACCTTGATGGAGGCTGGCCAGAATTGGGGGTTACTCCCTGCCGGGTTAGGCGCCCGCGATCTATTAAGACAGGAAGCCGGATTACCCCTTTATGGCCAGGAACTTTCTTCTCAAATTTCTCCGGTTCAAGCTGGATTAGATAAATTTATCGATTGGGAAAACCCTGAGTTTTCAGGCCGTACCTCTTTACTTGCTGAGCAGGCTAATCCACTTACCCCTAAACGAATCGGCCTAGTCACTGGCCGGGGAGCGATTCCCCGTATAGATTATCAAGTATACTGGGAGGGCAAACTGATTGGTAAGATCACTTCTGGTACCTTCTCTCCTGTTTTACAAAAAGGAATCGGGATGGCTCTTGTTAATCCAGTACCTCCGATCGGTAGTGAAATCTCTATCTTAATCCGGGGAGAACACCATACCGCAGAGGTTACTCCACTTCCATTTTATCAAAGAAAGAGGTGATGTTAATGAACCACCCTTATCTTCCATTAACTGAGCGCGAACGCAAGCAAATGGAAAAGGCGATTGGCATTAATAGTATTGAAAAACTGTTTGCAATGATACCACCTGCTATTCGTAACCAAGCAAGTTTCGAACTACCTGCCTATAAGGAATTTGAATTAAAGAAAATCTTTTCCCAGTGGGCGAAGGAGAATACTCCAGTTTCCAAAGTTATTTCTTTTCTCGGTGCCGGTGCTTATGAACATGCCATTCCATCTGCACTGGAACATCTGGTAAGTAGATCTGAATTTTATACCGCCTATACTCCTTACCAACCTGAAATTAACCAAGGATTACTCCAGGCCTTTTTTGAATACCAATCCTTAATTTCGGATTTGACTGGAATGGATATTACCAATGCTTCAATGTACGATGGCCCCACCGCTCTAGCCGAAGCCGTAATCTTAGCGCTGCGTTATACTAAAAAATCCGAAGTAATAGTCTTGCCCGGGTTGAATCCTGAAGCAGAACAGGTCTTACATACTTATACTCGTAATATAAAGGTAGATTTGAGATGCTTCCCCTATGAAAAGGGTAATAAAGAAGAAATATTAAAATCCGCTCTTAATGATCAAACTGCAGCAGTAGTCATCCAAAATCCTGATTTTTTTGGTAACCTTTCTCCGCTTACGGAATTGATCTCAATGATTCATGATAGTAAGGCTCTAGCTATTGTCTATGTAAATGATCCAGTCAGTCTCGGTATTCTGGAACCCCCTGGTACTCAAGGTGCAGATTTAGTTGTTGGCGAAGCACAAGCTTTTGGTTTGCCGCTTTCCTTTGGTGGGCCTTACTTAGGATTTTTTTCCGCAAAAAAAGAGTTTCTCCGCAATATCCCGGGGCGGTTGGTAGGAAAGACTACTGATCTGGAGGGAAAAGAAGGGTTTGTTCTGACACTTCAAACCCGTGAACAACATATCCGCCGTGAAAGGGCAAGCTCAAACATCTGTTCTAACCAGGCCCTTTGCGCCTTAGCGGCTACCATCTATCTTGCTTTATTAGGACCGGTGGGTTTAAAAGAAGTTGCTTGGTCTACTGCGAAAAATAGCCACTACTTCTTTTCGCAATTAACAAGGATCCCTTCAATAAAAACTGTTTCAGAGCAGCCCTTTTTTCACGAATTTACTATTAATCTAGGAACCAATCCAGCCAAAATTTTACCGAAATTAACTGCAAAGGGTTTTCTTCCCGGTTACTCTCTGGAGAAGTATGCTCCAGAGTATACCGGAATGTTGCTTCTGTATACCTCGGAACTTAGGACTAAAGAAGAGATGGATAAATTCTGTGAAGAATTGGAGGGGTGTTTACCATGAAAGATCTGCGCCGACCAGCATTACTTAATGAATCTTCCTCCCCAGGCAAAAGAGGTTATCTACCCCCGGTCTCAGACGTACCTGAGCTTACTAGTGATGAACTAATCCCCAGTTCCTTACTCCGGCATACTCCTCTTTGCCTTCCTGAACTAAGTGAGATGGAAGTCACCCGGCATTTCACCAAACTATCTCAGAGAAGCTTTGGGGTTGATCAGGGTTTCTATCCCCTTGGTTCCTGCACAATGAAGTATAATCCCAAGTTTCTGGAAGAGGTTGCACGTTTATCCGGATTTCAAGACCTCCACCCCTTACAGGATGAAAAAAACATCCAGGGAGCTTTGGGTCTGTGGCACTATGCAGAAGAAGTCTTTTCCTTAATTACCGGAATGGATCAATTTACTTTACAGCCTGCAGCCGGGGCCCACGGTGAATTAACTGGATTATTTATTATTAAGGCAGCTTTAGAGGATAAAGGAGAGACTGATCGTGATACCATTCTTATTCCTGATTCGGCACATGGAACTAACCCCGCTAGTGCTGCTTTAGCAGGCTTTAAAGTACAAAAAGTGCCTTCCTCGCCAGAAGGCATTATCGAACCGGAAACCTTAAAAACCTATCTTGGAAGTAACATCGCCGGGATGATGCTAACAAATCCAAATACTTTAGGCCTCTTTGAACGAAATATCCTTACTATAACCAAGATGATCCATGAAATTGGCGGAGAAGTTTACTATGATGGTGCTAATTTAAATGCAATTTTAGGATGGGCACGCCCAGGTGATATGGGTTTTGATTTAGTCCACTTAAACCTACATAAAACTTTCGCAACTCCTCATGGCGGAGGTGGGCCCGGAGCCGGGCCGGTTGGGGTTAAAAACCACTTGGCTAAATATTTGCCGGTTCCTCGTGTAATCTCTACTCCCCAAGGATTTAAGTGGGATTTTGATGCCCCGCATTCCATTGGTAAGGTAAAAGGCTTTTGGGGACATTTTGGGGTAATAATTAAAGCTTTAGCCTATATCTTAAGTTTGGGTAGTAAAGGCCTTAAACAAGTTTCTTCTGATGCCGTCCTTGCTGCCAATTACCTTCAAACAGAATTAAAAGAAGATTATAATCTTCCTTATGATTGCTTTTGCTTGCATGAGTTTGTCCTTGGCGGTCTTAAAGAAAAAGCTCCGGAAATAAATACACTAGACATTGCAAAAGGTTTAATGGATTTTGGGATTCATCCTCCGACTATCTATTTCCCGCTCATTGTATCGGAAGCTTTAATGATTGAACCTACCGAAGCTGTTACATTAGAACTGATGGACACCTTCATTTCTGTAATGCGTAACCTCGCCAGAAAGGCAATGGAAGAACCTGAGAAATTAAAAGAGGCTCCTTTCACCACCCCAGTACGTCGTTTAGATGAAGTCTCTGCTGCCCGTAACCCTATATTAAAATAAAGTTATGGCCACGGCTTTGAGCTGTGGTCTTTTCTTTCCTGCTCTCGAAGTACCTTTCGAAGATCAGCCAATTTGTTTTTCCAAGGAGTCTTTTCTGATTCTACCTGCTCCGCCTTTTTCAATTTTTGCTTGTGATTCTTGATTAAATCTTTAATCTTTTTTACACATTTATTAGCATCCTGATATATTTCTGTATTTGTAAAACGTAATACATGATAACCAGCTGCTTGGAATGTATTATTTTTTAATTTGTCTTTCTCTTGTTGGAAAGCACTAAGATGGTAAAATCCATCTACTTCTACTACTAAATAATATTCAGGTAAAAAAATATCAACTTCCCACCCTTCAAGCATCTGATTTTCTAGAAAGACAATATTCTCCGCCCGTAGATTCTTCGCTAAACGTTTTTGTGCCCCAGTCTTTGCTGGTTCATACATCACAATCTTCACCTTTTTTTATTCTCTTTTCATATATATGAAATACGCCCCTTTTTGGGGGCGTAAAAATTTATCTCTCTTTTTTTTCTCTTTTTCTTAGGTTCCTTTCCAATTCATATACCACTTCTTCCGGATCTCTTCCAGAAGCATCAATGACAATCCCATCCGTAAGAGTACTAGAGATCCCCATTAGATCTTCATCTAAACCGGTAATTACAAAGGCATCAACATTTGACCCAAACTCATCTGCATCAACCACATCATAACCTTCATCCTTAAGTGTTTCTTCAATATTGGACAGCCCTGTTTCTACTGCTACCCGGTATTTTTTCACTTTCTCACCCCCTTGGCTTTTATTATTTTCTGAACCAAGGGGCAATATTCGAATCATTCTGCTTAGAAAATACATCTCGATACTCGTCGCTCGTGTTGAATGGCAGCCTTTGTAAGCTGTAGATGGAAGTTGTGTTTTCATTCTTTCATCTGCCCCAGCTTGCTGGGGTGGCGGACTACCTAGAAAATACGTTTCGTCACTCGTATTGATATTCCACCCAGCCTGGTCAGAATGTTGTTTCAGCAGTGAAATTGGATTTCTTCATTAGCATTCTTGGTGATAAATACATCTAGTCGACTCACCCGGTTTTCTATTTTAATCACTTCGTGATGTTAAGGTAACCGGCATGAGCGACCGGGTCGGGCGACAGGAGGTCGCGAGCCGCTTTTGGTCCAGGATGGACTATAAAGCGGACTTCATTGCTTGTTGATTCACCTGGCTTTATTCAGTTCACTTCGTGATGTCTGTAGGTAGCCAGCGTGAGCGACTACTTAAAGATGAGTAACGCAATAAGCTATTTCGCCTTAATTTGTTGACATTTCCCTTGAAAGCCTGCTCCTTCTCTAATCTCTATAACTGACATTTTAGCTTCTCCCTGGAAATTTCCAGTTGAAAGAATCTTAAGTTTACCGGTAATATCAGTCTCTCCCTGAACAGCTCCGGCAATTAATAAATTCCTGACTTTAACCCTTCCTTGCACTTCTCCTGTTTCCGAAATAAGTAAATCCCCTTTAGTAGAAAGTTCTCCATCATGCTTACCATCAATACGAATATTTTCGCTTGATTCTATTAAACCGAAAAACTTGGTTTCTTTACCTATTACGGTCTGGATCTTCCCATTAAACTCTTTTCCCTCCATACAAAGTCACCCCTTTTATTTCAAATATGGCCTTGGGTTGACCGGAACATTATTTATACGCACTTCGTAATGAACATGAGGTCCTGTACTCGTTCCCGTACTCCCTGCATAGGCAATTATTTGCCCTTTTTTTACCCATTTTCCTACTTTAACAATCAACCTACTATTATGCCCATAACGGGTCTTATATCCATAACCGTGGTTAATCTCAACTAATAATCCATATCCACCTTTAGAACCTGCAATTGTAACTTTTCCTTCCGCAGTAGCACGTACTGGGGTCCCATAACGAGTGGGGATATCCACTCCTTGATGTTTAATCCTTCGCTTGTATACTGGATGTTTTCGGTAACCATACCCTGAAGAAATCCGGCGTTGGTGAACCACTGGCCAAATTGTAGGAGTAAAATCTAATTGTCGGTCATAATCTTTATACTTAGCTAAAAGAGTATTTAGGGAGGAAGAAGTAGCTTCCACTTCTTTTTCCAAATAATCTAGATTATTATTAAGTACTCCCAGCTTAGAAAAATCCTGATCTGTACTTGATAAGGTATACTGGGGAAGATGAACCAAGCTAACATTTTTATTACTTCTGTTTTTTCGATTACGAACTACATTATATTGCTGCTCCATCTCTGCATAAAAACGATTTTGTTCATTTAACTTTTTTTCAAGATCATGAGTTACTCTTAAACAAGGATCTATCCTTCTTAAGGCTTTATCTTGCTTACTTATTACCTCTCGCAAAGAATAGGCTTTATATTCTAATTTAATAATCTCCGAAATACGAAAAGGATAACGCACAAGAAAGTAAAGATTAATCCCAAACAAAATAAAAAATGACAGAAAAATGAAATAGGGTATAGTTAGATTTCTAATTGGAGCTTTTGAATTCGGGACAATTAATAAAACATACCCTTTTTTCAGTTTTTTCCTGATGCTTTTTTTAGTTGCTAACCACGATTCTCTTATTACATCTGTCATTTAATCACCATATATATTTTAATTTCAACTATCTAAACTTTTTGCGTTGTGTCCTTTTTAAAAGGTCCCAACACAATATATAGTGTTG
>DIPO01000076.1:109202-145997 GCA_002427045.1 Firmicutes bacterium UBA5486 | reverse complement strand
GTCCCAACACAATATATAGTGTTGATTAGGCTATCAATATATTGTGCAGGGGCAGGAAAAATCAATGACAACGCAAAAAGCCCTATCTGTTCTTCAAATGTACTATAAATCCCCTTTTTAAAACTCTAGAATTGCATAATAATTAAATAAAGCCGAATATAATTATGCAATTCACAGTTAAAATTAACTCATAATCTGTATAATAATTTAATAATCTCAAATTATTCCGTGTTTTTTAATTTTTAAAAAACTAAGCCCGATTAGGGGCTTTGGTTCTAACTACCTCTGTTCTTTTTGTGGTTTATGCTCTTTTGGCGTTTCAATCTGAAGAAATCGTCCTTTTTCTTTCTGTTCTTTGGTAAACTGTTGACAATTCCCTTGAAAGACAGCACCTTCTTCTACTACCAGTAAATTCATTGTCGCTTCTCCCTGTAAATTACCGGAGGGGACGAGTTCAAGTTTATCAGCAGCTTCTACTTCTCCTTTTACCTTACCAGCTATAACAATATTTTGCGCTTTTATCTTTCCCTGAACCTGACCAGTTTCCCCAATAACCAGATCTCCTTTTGTTACAATTTCACCTTCAAACTTTCCATCGACACGGATAGTACCTTTTGATTCTATATTACCAACAAAACTAGAGTCTTTACCAATAAGAGTATCAATTTTTCTGTTTCCAACTGTTGTATCAACTTTTTTTCGCATCTAAATCCTCCTTAATTACGGTAAATAGTTCTTTGGATTAATTGGTTTGCCATTAAGTCGAACTTCATAGTGTAGATGTGGTCCTGTACTTTTTCCGGTACTACCAACGTAAGCAATAATATCTCCTTTTTTCACTTCCTGTCCTTCTTTAACAAGCAACTTGCTATTATGGGCATATCTGGTGCTAAAACCGTATGACCCGTGCTTTATTTCAACTAATAATCCATAATTGCCTTTCCTCCTGGCGATCTTAACAATCCCCGCAGCAGTAGCCCTAATTGGTGTTCCAGTTCGAGCACCAATATCAAGCCCTTCGTGAAATACTCCCAGCTTACCTGTTACTGGATCTCTCCGGTAACCAAAATACGAAGTAATATAACCTTTATAAACTAGTGGATAGATAGTAGGAGTATAATCTAATTCTAGATCATAAGCATGGAAACGTGAATAAAGTTGTCGGAGTTTATCATCAGAACTTCTCAATTCTTCTTCTAAAAAATCCAGGTTCCCATTAAGCACACTCAGTTTTGTTAATTCTGTATCAGCACTCGAAAGTTGGTACTGGGGTAACTGAAAAGGGCGGTAACTACTTGAGCGGCTAACTTTTGTTTTACTAACATTTTTGCTTTTTACCTCATTATATTTTGCTTCAAATTCTGCAGCCAGTTTGTTATGATTATTTATTTTACCTTCTATCTCATGGGTAGTCTTAATCGCCGGTTCTACTCTTTTTAATTCCTTTTCCTGCTTAGCAATGGTTTGTTTGCAATTGCTAATCGTCTGTTCTAGGGAAATAATCTCATTGATTCTCATCGGGTAACGCAACAGAAAATAGGTGTTCGCTCCTAACAAACAAAAAAATGTCATAATAATTTCAAAGGGTATATGAAGGTTCCTAGTAACACCATGTTTCTTAGGAAACATAATTATAGTATACCCCTTTTTCCACTTCTTTCTTTGCTGAGAAAAATACCGGCGGAGGCTTCCGTAAATTTTCTGTTTCATAATTGACTCCTCATCACTTATTACCCCAAATTTAAAAAGTTTCAGATCCTACCTGCTTTTTTCTCCTTAATCGACTTATACAAAGCATCGATTTGCTTGCTAATGTCACTATGTTCCTGAACCTCTTTTTCAAGCTCTTCCGTTTTTTTTATGGAAGGATCAATTACTTTTAAATCATTATCATTTCTTGTAATCACATCGTTTAACTGAAAAACCGTACGATCAAGATCATCGATCTCCGTAAGGCGGAGAGGATAACGAACCAAGAAGTATATATTAGCCATAAACAAAAAGATAAAAAGAATCACCAGAAAAAAAGGTATATTGATACTTCGAGTAGTTCCTGTCGAATTAGGAACCAACATGAAAGTATAGCCCATCTCCCGCTTTTTCCGGATGAATTTTTTAATTTTACTCAATCCATATTTTAATCCCAAACCCACAACAGATCACCGCACAAACCTCTATTTTTATGTTTCATCACTAAATTATGTAACATGATGCTTTTTAAAAGAAACTGTTATCTGTTTTAAAAAATTTTGTAAACTATTATTTCTCTCTTTATCTCAAAAATCCTTCATCTTTTTCCTTTTTTTCCTTCATTTTTATAAATTGCTCCTGTTAGGACTTCTTGTTCTTCATCAGAGAGCGGATAATTAGATTTTCCACCTTTTATTGATTTAGCATATATTCGGGATTCATCCCGACCATAGATGCTGCTTAATAGAACACCATCACCTTTTTTATCCATTAATACTAGAGAGAAGCTCTGGTCGCCTCCAACATTAGCAAAAGCCTTATACCGATGAAGTGCCCATCGTTGGAGATAGTTCATTGACTCTTCTCCCATCTTTTGAAGCTGTTCATCCATATTTTTTATTCTATTTTCTACCGTATTCATCCTCTCTCCTAAATCAAGCAAAATACCTTCAAGGTTTTGTTCTGTGTTCCCTGTTAATAACTGACGGTAACGGTTGATTAGTTTCTTTAGTCGGATACCTATAAAAGCAAATATTATTAAACATAACACTTGAAAGAAGAGAATAGTAAAAACCAACTTCCCCTGGGATGTTAAATTCATAAAAAGCTCAAAAAAATCCATTCCAAAAACGCCCCTTCTTGTCCACGTATATATTATATATATTTTTTAATTCCTTATTTATCCATCCATTAGTTATTGGTCTCTTTTTCACGATAAATCTTTATTGTTTCATCATATATTTCTTTTAATGGTTTTCCAGTAGCTTTTGCAGCTAATTTACAATCTTCATATTCCGGTGCTGCCTGTACCATTTTTCCACTATAAAGACCAACTTTCACCCGGATTTTTTCACCATAAACCTCTACCGGACAAACCTCCCTCTCTAAGCAAGCTCGATTTACTTTTAATCTTCTTACGCCTAAAGTTGAGGTTTCTTGAAATATTACTTCCATCGCTTTTTTGGCTTTCTCCGGCTCAACCAAAACAGTAAGCTTGTTACCAATCCGGCCTTTCTTCATCATTACTGAAGTTAAATAATAGTCCAGAACAGGAATCTCCAGAAGCCTTTCTCCTAAATAAGGAAAAAGTTCAGGATTCATGTCATCTACGGTTGTTTCCAATACTTCAATCTCTTTTCCATAATCAATAAGATCGCTGGTTGTACCAACTACTAATCTAAGTAAATTAGGCACCTCTCGATCAGCAGATCCTGCTCCATATCCTATTGTTTCCATGGAAATAATTGGCATTTCACTCCAGCCCTTACATAAAGTAGTAAGGAGCGCTGCACCCGTTGGTGTTACCCATTCGCCTCTATATTCTCCTGCATAACAGGGAACCCCTTTTAATAACTCTGCAGTAGCCGGTGCCGGAATCGGTAAAACTCCATGAGCACAAGTAACCTCACCATAACCCACTCTCAATGGTGAACAGAATATCTCTTCAATACCAAGATATTCTAAACCATAACAAGTTCCCACAATATCCACAATCGCATCAATTGCTCCCACTTCATGGAAATGAATCTCATTAACTGAGCAGTTATGTACCTTGGCTTCTGCTTTAGCTAAAGATCTAAATACTTCTATGGCATCTTTTTTTACCCTAACCGATAGACTGCTTCTATTAATTATTTCTTCAATATCATGTAAATGTCGATGTTGATCTTCTTTTGGATATTCTACTCTAACTTTCATCCCCGATATTCCTTTTTTTACCACCCTTTCGCCTCGGATTCTGGTATCAGGTAAATTTAATTCCTGAACACACTTGTTCATTTCTTGTAAAGGAACCCCCGCATCCACCAAGGCACCAAGAAGCATATCCCCGCTTGCTCCGGCATTTCCTTGTACAAAACAGATCCTCATTCCTTAATCACTCCTGCATTTATCCTGTGGGCTAAAACTCCTGCCCCAAAACCATTGTCAATATTTACAACGGCAACCCCTGCAGCACATGAATTTAACATTGAAAGCAGCGGTGCTAACCCCTTAAAATTAGCCCCATAACCAACACTAGTTGGCACTGCAATAATCGGTTTAGTTACTAAACCACCGACAACACTCGCTAATGCCCCTTCCATCCCAGCCACCACAATTATTACATTTGCTTCTTCCAATTGTTTTCGATGTTTCAGTAATCGGTGAATTCCTGCCACTCCTAGATCATAATATCTTTCCGTCCTACTCCCTAGTGTCTCCAGAGTAAGGGCAGCCTCTTCAGCAACTGCCTGATCAGCCGTCCCAGCTGTTACAACTGCCACTTGGCCAACAGGCTCCTTTTTTTCTTGGCAAAGAATGATCATCTGAGGAATACTGTAATAATCAGCTTCCGAAAAAAACTTTTTTACTTGTTCATAGATCTCTTCGTTCGCTCTGGTTGCTAAAATATTACCACCTTTTTCAGCTAAACGTCTAAAGATCTCTACTATCTGTCCCCTCGTTTTTCCAGGGCAATAGATTACCTCTGCCGAACCTTGCCGAAGGCGGCGATGGTGATCAATTTTAGCAAAACCTAAATCCTCATAAGGCAAATCTTTAAACCGATCTAGAGCTTCTTCTGGTGCAACCTTTCCTGCTTTTACATCATAAAGTATAGATAACCAGGATTTGTTCAAAACTTTCCCCCCCTTATAAGGAATGATAGTAAACTCCATCCACTACTATAAGCTTAATAAGATCTCTGTTATTCTTTCCAGTTCTTCTTGAGAATAAAATTCTATTTCTATCTTACCCCGTTCTCCACTACCTTTTATCTTCACCTTGGTTCCAAATAAACGTTTAATATCATCCTCGATCGCTAGTAGATTTGGATCAATATTACGTAATTTCGATTGAGCAGTTTCTTCTTTAGTTTCTTCTAATGTTTCACGTGAAACATTAGCATTTACTAGCCGGATTAATTCCTCTGTTTCCCGGACAGAAAGCTTCTCCTTTATCAACTTTTTACAAATTTCCTTTTGCGTTTCTGCTGAATCCAGTGACAAAAGTGCCCTTGCATGTCCCATTGATATTTCCCCACCCGTTACTAACTGCTGAACCTCTTGGGGCAAGTTTAATAACCGTAAGGTGTTTGTTATTGCAGAGCGGCTTTTTCCTACCGTTCTTGCCACTTCTTCCTGTGTCAAATTGAATTCCTCAATTAATCGTTTATACGCTTCTGCTTCCTCAATCGGACTTAAATCTTCCCGCTGTAGGTTTTCAACTAAAGCTATTTCCATTACTGCTTTATCATCTAATTCTTTGACCACAACCGGAACTGTTATTAACCCTGCTAGCTTTGAGGCTCGTAAACGACGTTCGCCAGCTATTAGCTGGTAGCCGTTATTTACTTTTCTTACTAGTAAGGGTTGTATTACCCCATGGATCTTAATAGATTCTGATAGTTCTTTTAGGCTTTCTGGTTCAAAAGTTCTTCGCGGCTGGAAAGGATTGGCTTCTATCTCTGCTACCGGTACTTCTTGAGTATTTTTTATTTCTTCTTCCTCCATTTGTGGGATTAAAGCTCCCAGTCCTTTTCCTAACGCACGTGTCTTATTCACTGGCAATCACTTCCTTGGCTAAATCAATGTAAGATTCCGCCCCCTTTGATTTCTCATCATACAAGTTAATTGGCAAACCATGACTAGGAGCCTCACTCAACTTGATATTTCTTGGAATAACTGAAGAATATACCTTCTCCCGAAAATATTTTCGTACTTCCTCTGCTACTTGCTGTGAAAGATTGGTACGATTATCATACATAGTTAGTACTACTCCTTGAATATCAAGTAAGGGGTTTGAGTATTTTTGAACTAATTGAAGAGTTTTCATTAATTGACTTAATCCTTCTAAAGCATAATACTCACATTGTATCGGAACAATAACTGCATCAGCTGCTGCCAAAGCATTAAGTGTTAAATTACCTAGCGAAGGTGGACAATCAATCAATATATAATCATATTCATCTCTTACCGGCTCAATGGATCTTCGTAACCGCTGGTCTCTTGCCATCATCCCAACCAATTCAGCTTCTGCCCCCGCTAGTCTAATTGTAGCTGGGACTGCAAGTAAATTTGGGATTTGAGTAGGTTTAATTACCTCCTTAATAGGTACTTCACTAATCAAAACATCGTAAATGCATTTTTTGATTTCGTTTTTCCTTAACCCCAATCCGCTAGTTGCATTTCCTTGGGGATCATTATCTAAAACTAAAACTTTTCGGCCTAAAATAGCTAAACAGGCTCCTAAATTAACCGCTGTTGTAGTTTTTCCTACACCGCCTTTCTGGTTAGTAACCGCAAAAACCTTTCCCATGTTTGCTCCCTCCTTATCTTTTATATAAGAAAAATATAAAATTACCTTAAGCACATTTGGATTCTTCTATATATTTCATCAATAGATTATGGCTAGATTATCAATTAACCAATTATGCATTTTCGAAAATTATATACACTAAAAAAAGCTTTAAATAACTTCGCGAATCAGGTTTAAACTTCCTGCCTTTTATTTTGAAGTAATTAGTTTTCCTGTTATTAAAGCTTTTTGCGTTGTGTCCTTTTTAAAAGGCCCCAACACAATATATATAGTGTTGGGCTTGTATTAGGCTATCAATATATTGTGCAGAGACAGAAAAATCAATGACAATGCAAAAAGCCCAGTATAGGCAGGTGAAGTAAGATGTTCCGCCCTATAAGTGCTAGCGGTTCTCAACTATTTGTTCACCACAGAATATATGCTGGTATATCTTCTTTTTATTTAACAAAGGCTAATACAACTCACTCAGGCGTAAGTAGATATCCACAAAATAAAGCCCGTTCGGTTCAGGCTGTTTTAAAACCCGTTAAAACCAGTTTTACACTAAATCAGGAAGGCAATAAGAAGCAGTAGTCAAGTGCCAATAACAATCGGCAGAGGCTTAATCAACCACCTGGGAATTTTGATCTTTATCTTTAACTACATCTAAAGGCTTACAAGTTCCTCCAAGGCTTTGCTGTTGCAACCTTTGATAAAGATCTTCCAATGCTTCACTAGAATATGAAGGCCACTCTTTATCCTCCCTAATTCTATGAAAATAGGCCAAACTAAAAAGTGGGGTAATAAGGAATAAGAGAATAACTCCCAGATTAGCATCTCTTTTTATCCTACCCCAGGCAAACTGAAGATTCTCTGGTAAAGGAAAGCTATTTAAAGCTGTAAGCAGAATAACTCCGGTAATAATAAGAAAAATGTCAAGAATCTGTACAGAATACCAGGCCCATTTTTTCTTCGCCAAGATCCCAATCCCGGTTATTAATAACCAACAAACAAAAGGTAGATAAAGAAGAATAAACAAAGGTGAAAATAAATTACATAAAGATAGCGCCCATTCACGAAAATTGATATAAGCTAATATTGGAAGGCTAATCCCAAAGCTCCCTAATATTACAAGAATAATACTGATTATTAACCGCAAATACCGCTTCACAAGGCCACCCTCCAGAACTAAAATAATTCATACAGGCTCTTTAATGAATACCTTTCTTGTTTTCTAATTCTCTTTTTTCTCCAAAGTTCCTTTGCTTTTTTCTAAAGTAATTGAAGGAATAGCATAATTATCTTAATCGTGTATTTGACCAATACGGGAAATGCCTATGGGGTAATTATAGAATTTCCTCAAGTTAAATAATCTTTTTTGATTTAGTGTTCATATTTCAAATCTGGAAAGCCAATAATATAATTGGGAAAAGGGAAAATTTAAGGAGGCTAAAGATGAAAACTTTATTGGAAAAATCCTTAATCCTTGGTTTAGGAACACTCTCATTTACTAAAGAAAAAGCAGAAAATTTCTTAAAAGAACTAGAAGAACGAGGGGAAGTAACCACCACCGAAGCAAAAAAACTGCTTGGTGAGCTCATGGAGAAAGGAGAGCAAGAAAAATCTGCTCTTAAACAGACCATTCAGCACCAAGTCAGTGAAGTTATGAAAAATCTGGGCTATGTACAAAAAGAAGATTATTCTTCTTTAGAAGACAGAGTCAAAGACTTGGAAGCCCGACTTGGTAATATTCCACAATAATTTTCCTTATGAAATTACTTTTTTCTAAAAGATACAAACATCTTAAACGCTTAAAAGAGATCTTACAGGTAATATCAAAAGAAGGACTGGGTTTTACCATTGATTACTTAGGAATTGATAAAACCCTAAAGCTTCCCTGGCACATTCGGCAAACGGGTAAAACGAAAAATATAATACCAATGGCCAGTAGAGTAAGAGTGGTCCTAGAACAACTGGGACCCACTTTTATTAAATTAGGTCAAGTATTAAGCACCAGAGCAGACCTGCTCCCTCCGGGCTACCTTAAAGAACTGGAACTATTACAGGATAACATTCCCCCTCTTAGCTTTGAGCAGATGGAGAAAGTAATAGAAGAAGAACTGGTAAAACCAATTAAACAGGTATTTTCTGAAATCAATAACAACCCAATTGCTTCCGCTTCGATCGGACAAGTATATAAAGCCTCTTTAGTAACGGGAGAGCAAGTAATCATTAAAGTTCAAAGACCGGGAATTTCAAAAATTATCGAAACCGACCTAGAGATTATCTCTGATCTGGCCCATCTTCTAGAGGAAAGGACTAACAAAGGCAAGTTATATAAATACCATAAGTTCACTACAGAGTTTGCTAAAGTGCTCCGTGAAGAACTGGACTATAGGATTGAAGCGGATCATGCTGAAAGAATCTGGAGTAATTTTCAAGGGGATGAGACTGTATGCATACCTAAGATCTTCCGGGAATATTCAAATTACCGGATTTTAGTTCAGGAGTATAAAGCAGGAATAAAGATTTCTGAAGGTTTTGGTCAGAAACAAACTCCTTTCAATAAAAAAAAGGTTGCCACCAGATTGGTAAATGCTGTATGCCAACAGGTTCTGATTGATGGCTTTTTCCATGCTGATTTACACCCTGGTAATATCGCCATTGGCAAAGATGATACGGTTATTTTTATGGATTTTGGGATGATGGGACGCCTTGACCACCAAACCAGAGAGTCTCTAATTAGTCTTCTTCTAAACCTGATTAACAAAGATATCGATGGAATCATCCTCTTGCTATCAGATTTAGGATCAATTACTAGTAACGTAAATAAGCAACAATTAAAAAGAGGTTTATATCTAATTTTAGATCGATACTATTATAAACCACTATTCGAAATAAAATTGAAAAACCTACTCCGGGAGATTCTTTCTCTTTCTGAATCCTATCAAATCACTTTCCCGGAAGAAATGATTTTAACTGCCAGAACCCTGATCTTACTTGAAAGTATTATTGAACAGCTTGACCCGGAAATCAATTTTATTGAGTTAGTTAAGCCTTTTACCCCAAAATTAATAGCAGAAAAACTTTCTCTCTCCCGGATAAAGAAAACTATTTCTAAACGGTTTTTCTCTCTTTCCCGTTTTTTACTCCGTCTCCCTGAACAACTGGGAGTATTACTAGAAAAAGCAGAGGAAGGAAACCTCAAATTAATCCTTGAACCTACTAATTTTACCAAATTGATCCAGCATCTCAATACGGTTGGGAACAGACTATCCTTTAGTCTGATCGTCTCCTCAATTATCATTGGTTCCTCATTAATTGCCCAAAAAACCACATCCGCCATCTTGGGACCTTTTCACCTTGCCGAGCTAGGCTTCATTATCGCTGTTTTAATGGGATTATGGCTACTAGTCTCTATTATCCGTTCCGGAAAGGTTTAAGCTTCTCATAAATTTATTGAAAAGTAATACAAGCTTACAGCCTAATGATAAGGGTAATTATGCAGTTCTCTCAGCTAATAAAGCCCCCTACATAACAGGAGGCTTTATTAGCTGTACAAGTACTACCCATCCTAACTAAAACAAGATGTAAATTCAACTTTTAAATATACTGTGCCCTTTACTTAGAAGCCACTTCGAGGCCTTGTTCCAAAGATCTCTATTTGCTTTACCACAGCTTCTTTAGCTTTTCTAAGAGCGATCGTGATCAAATCCGGATAAAATACTTTTCCCTCTGTTGATTGTAATTTTTCTTTTATTGCTTCAACAGCTGTATGAGAAATAGCAGTAAAATAGTTAATTTTATTTATACCACATTGAATAACATTTTTAAAATCCTGATCAGTCAAACCAGAACCGCCATGCATAACTAAAGGTATATCGACCCTACTGCGAATAGCGCTTAACCGTTCAAGATCAAGTTTTGGCGTACCACGATAAACACCATGGACTGTACCAATTGAAACTGCTAAAGCATCAACTCCGGTTTTTTTGACAAAGTCAGCAGCCTCTTCCGGTTCGGTAAAGAAACGTTCATCTGCAACGCTTCCTTCCATTATCGTCTCCTCGCTGCCACCAACATGCCCCAATTCAGCTTCGACACTTACTCCGGCAGCATGAGCAGCTTCCACCACTTTCTTAGTTAAAGCAACATTCTCTTCATAAGGTAAAAGTGAGCCATCAATCATAACGGAGGTAAAACCATAATGGATCGCTTGCAGGCATGATTCATAACAAGTGCCATGGTCTAAATGTAAATCAACATGAGCAGATGAAGATCTGATTCTATTAATTAAATAAGGGAAAAAACTATCAACTGCAACTAACTTAAGAAATACTTCCGGCACCATTAGAATCACTGGTGCTTTTGTCTCCTCTGCCGCCTGAATAATTGCTTCAGCAAATCCATGCTCTCCCGCATCAAATCCTCCAACTGCATACCTATTTTCCACGGCTTCCTTAAGTAATTCTTTTAATGAGATTAGAGGCATCTATATCCCTTCTTTTTATAATATTTAATAAAGTCCTTAATAATGGCAAGACCTCTGCTTGCTTCAACCAATTAACATGTTAAAATTTCTTCTCCCCTACAACTACAGTGAAGAATTAGATTTTACGATTTGGGCTAATTGTCTAATTGAATTTTTTGTCTCTTCATAAATACTCCGATAAATCCGATAATATTGATCATAAATTCTTCCAGTGGCAGATGAAGGTCTTACCACTCGGCCAATTTTTACAAAATTGTCCCGGATATAAGCAGTATTAGGTATTATTCCTACTCCCAGCCCCGCTAAATAAGCTGCTCCTAAGGGTGCACCTACATCCTGAGCGATACAGTATTGATCTTTTCCTATGATATCACTAACTATTTGTGTCCAAACGCTACTTTTTGTGCCCCCACCCACGGCAATAATCTTCTTCGGCTCTACTCCTGCCTCTGCCATTACTTCAAAATTGTGCCTAATTTCGTATCCAACTCCCTCCAAAAGGGCTTTATATAGATGGATTCTTTTATGAGCTAAGGTTAAACCGGCAATTATTCCTTTAGCATTTTCATCATTAACAGGACTACGTGCCCCACTTAAATACGGAAGGACAATAATCCCAGTAGGGTTTTGAACTTTACCTGCTTCTTCACTAAGCAAACTATAGGCATTCCGGCCAAGCTCTTTCTCAATGGCTTTTTCCAAAGGTGAGAAATTATCCCGAAACCACTTAGTTAAAGCGCCAGCTGTTGCTGTTGCCCCCCCAATAAAATAAGAATTTGGTAAAGCATAATACCCGCTGAATAAATTGGCATGGGTGACCGGTTTTTTAAGGCATTGCAGATAGGATATGGTACTCCCATAAACTAAAATCGTTTCACCCGGTTCGAAGACACCTGCACTAATAGCTTCCGTACCGACATCTCCTGTCCCTATGATTACTGGGATCCCCTCTTTTAGCCCCATCTCTCTTGCTGTTTTGGAAGTAACTTTACCGGCAATTTCTGTCCCATAACCCAGCCGGGGAAGGAGCTCCGGAGACAGCTGGAATTCGGAAAATAGTTCCGTTACCCACTGGGAAGTATTAATATTAACTAATCCTGCAGTAGAGGCAGTTAAATAATCCACAACAAAACTATTGGTCAGTTTATACACAATGTAGCTTGAAGCAGTTAAAACCTTGTGGGCCTTTTTAAAGTTTTCGCCTTCATTTTCTTTAAGCCAAAGCATTTTCGGTAGTATGGATTGGCTTGATAATGCATGTCCGATCAGATCATAGATATACTTTGCACCAAACAAACTATTAATCTGATCTATTTGTTTATTTGCCCGTGCATCAATCCCATAAAGAATAGCAGGCCTGATACAATTACCGTTTTTATCAACTAACAGTAGATCTGGACACAAACCACTAACACCTATACCAGTAATCTCTTGCGGATCAATATTTGCTTTTGCTGTTAATCGCTGTAAGAGTTTGCAAAAATCTCCCCACCAGACTTCTTCAGCATCATGTTCTGCCCATCCCGCTTTGGGGATACTAATCCCGTGTTCAATCAGGTCTACGGCCTTTATTCCGCCATCAGTAGCAATTATTACACCTTTTGAACTTGAGGTGCCAATATCTACCCCTAATAAATATTGAGTATTCATGATTTACCTCCAAAATAACTGTCTTCTGCAAAATAAGTAAATATTCTCTTGTTTTCATCGTACAAGGCAGAAAACCGCGCTATCCATAAATAAAAAGCTGTTTATCAACTAATAAAAAGAAAGTAAAATATTAATGATGGGGGGGACTCACAGGGTAATGTTAACAGAACCTGTACCCCCCCCGAATCTAACGCATAAATCTAGTCTTATTTAACCCTTTTTTCTCGCAATATCCTATGTGATATATCTCTAGTCAAACGGAGTTTTTCCCGGGGCAGGGACATTTGCTTCGGTAATTAATGGTGCATCTAAGTATATGACCGGTACTCCACCTGTTACTTTTAAAGGATCCATCCCCTGAACCACAATTTTTTTTGTTATTTCCATAGCTTTTTTAGCATATTCTTCAAATGGTTGTGCAATAGTTGCTACAAAAGGACTGCCTCTTCTAATCAGATCATAGGCTTGTTCTGTCCCATCTATCCCCACAACAAAAATATCATCTTTGGTATAACCTTCCGCTTCAATGGCCAATGCAGCAGTTGAACTTAGATCATCAAATACACAGAAAACCGCATCAATATCATCCCCATAACGGGTAAGCCAAGTTTCTATGGTTGCCTGTGTATCTTCGACAAAACCAGATGGGGGCATCTCATGTTCATCTAAAAGTTTTATTTCCGGATATTCAGATAAAACAGTATCTAGTTCTAACCCTCTTTGCCTACACCCAAAATGCTGCCGGAATTTAACCGCTACGATATTACCTTTACCCCCTAGGCGATCCATCATATAACAAGAAATTTTTGCACCCATCACAAAATTATTAGCTGTAATATTTACCAATACACCCGGTGCCCAACCTGAATCCACAGCTATAATGGGAATCTTTGCTTTATTAGCAGCGGTAATAGCTGGTTTAATACTTGGTAAGTCGGCATTACTAACGACAATAACATCCACTTTACTCTGGATAAAAGTTTCAATAGCATTTGTGTACTCAGACCAGGAACCATTGGCATTTTTGATTGTCAGATCCCAATTATTCTTTTTACACCACTCTTCAACCACTTTAGCTTCTCTAGCCTGTGAAGTCGCGGTAATTGTTGCTGTAACATACCCGAGTTTAACTCTTTTCGGTGCAGCATTAATAGTAACTACCATCCCCGACAATAAGACCAGGACTAATAAAAATCCTAAAGTTTTAAAGCCAACTCTCTTCATCATATTTTCCTCCTTTATGATTTTCCCTGATACTGACAACACCTAACAATCAATTTTCTGCCATTTACCACTTCCTTTGTATACATTATTCTGCTCTAGCCACCTGCCGCCAAATCTTATTTAGAAAATTCCTTGACGAGCATCGCTAATTTCATCGTTTTCAGTGTGCGGACAGTAACCAGCATAAACGGCCTAGTTTGTCGCAGATGTTCTACAATCAATGTAATTTTTTATTGCTATTTTTTCTGAATTTTGGTCAAGGCAACCGCCCCGATTAATACTAGCCCTTCAATTATATATTCGTAATAATAAGGCACTGCAATCATTGTTAAACCATTGCTCAATACCCCGATAATTACGACACCGATAAACGTACCCAGCAAATTCGGAATTTTGCTCCCAAAGATCGCTGTACCTAAAAAAACAGTAGCGAAACAATTCATCATAAAACCGCTTCCTGCCGTTGGTTGGCCCGAACCAAGCCGCGAAGCTAAAACTACCCCACCCATAGAAGCACAAAGTCCTGATAAAGTTAGGCCTAATATTCGGTAACGATCAGTGGTAATCCCCGAATGTTGAGCAGCAATTATATTTCCACCAATAGCATACATATATCGTCCATACTTCGTCTTTTTAGTGAAAATAATACCTAGAAAGAGAACAACGAGGGCAATAATCACAGGATAAGGAATCGAGAACAAATCTCCTCTTCCTAAGGCTATAAAACCAGGAGGGAACTCACCATATATCGGCTTTCCTCTAGTAATAAAGTAATTGCAGCCCAAAGTAATTGTTGACATTGCAAGGGTAACAATAAAGGAGTCAATCTTCAATTTAGTAACAATTAATCCATTAATTAAACCAAAGGTAATACCTATTAATAAAACAATTAAAATGGAAATAAACAGATTGTACCCGGCTAAAAGAAGAGTAGTAACCAAAACCCCACTCAGGCCTGCAACTTCACCGATGGAAAGATCAAATTCGTTAAGAATCATACAAAAAGTTAAACCGGTAGATAATAGGCATAAAATAGATATTTGCCGCAATAAACTAATAATGTTTTTAATACTCATAAATCTCGGTGCTTTAATCGAAAAGAAGATAATAAGCAAGAACAGGCTGATTAAAACCCCATATTTACTAAAGAAATTATTCATCTTAAACCGTGTTTGTTTAGGCATCTTTATGCACACCTCCATCTTCACTTGCCATTAGTATCTTTAATCGCATACTGCAGAATTGTTTGTTGGGAAAATCTTTCCCTCGGAAATTCCGCTGTTATGGTCCCTTCATTCATAACGTAAATCCGATCGCTCATCCCAATTAATTCCGGTAGGTCCGAAGAGATAAAGATAATTCCAATTCCTGTTTCCGCCAGCTTAACCATGATTTTATATATTTCTCGTTTGGCTCCAACATCAATACCCGCTGTGGCTTCATCCATAATTAAAACTTCCGCTTTTTCCATCAACCACTTACCGATTACCACCTTTTGTTGGTTACCACCGCTTAAATTACCTACTATTTGTTGAAGGTTGGTAATACGGATATCAAATTTTTCCACTGCATCCTGAGCAACTTTATTCTCTTGACCCTTTCGTACAAACATTCCTGAACATACCTTCTCTAGATGCACTACCGATAAATTCTCTTTTACATTCATTTGGAGGTTAAGCCCCTCTACTCTTCGGTCTTCGGGAATTAGGTATAATCCCTCTTTAATCATGACCCGGGGCGATTTGGGTACTATGTTTTTCCCTTTAAATATTACCTCACCGGCTTCTAGTCTTCGCAAACCAAAAATGGTTTCTGCTAGTTCTGTACGCCCAGAGCCAACCATCCCAGAAAAACCTACTATTTCTCCTTTATGCACCTTAAAACTAACATCATGTAACTTTCCAGCGCTAATATTTCTTCCTTCCAGTACTACCCCGCCAATAGAAACAGGAGTTTTCGGGTATAAGTCCTTTATCTCCCTTGCCACCATCATATTAATAACCTCTTCTTGATTAACTTGGCATGTCTTAACAGTATTTATTTTTTTCCCATCCCTTAGCACTGTGATACAGTCAGAGATTTCGAAGACTTCGTCTAAACGATGAGAGATAAAGATGATCGCTACATCTTTCTTTAAATTGTTTAGTAATTCAAAGAAGATCTGTGTTTCATTCTTGGTTAAACTTGAGGTTGGCTCATCAAAGATAATAATCTTTGGTTTTAGTAACAATACTCTCAAAATCTCTGCCATCTGCTGTTTTGAGGGCCCTAGCTCGCTTACTGGTTTATCAAGTTCAAAATTTATACCAATTTTCTGCATCAATTGAGCAACTTCTTTTTTCATTAAATCCGGGCGAAGAAAGATTGACTGTGAAGTTATCTCTTGATTTAAATAGATATTTTCTACTGCATTAAAAAAGGGAACTAAGTTTCTTTCTTGGTGTACCATCCCAATCCCTAAATTTATTGCTTGTAAAGGATGATGGATATTGACTCTTTGCCCGTTTAAAAAGATCTCTCCCTCAGTAGGTGTATACATCCCGGCCAAAATTTTGGAAAAAGTGGACTTTCCAGCGCCGTTTTCGCCCACTAAAGCATGGATTTCACCTTTATTAAGTTGAAAATCCACACTGTCTAAGGCTTTTACTCCCGGAAATATCTTTGTTATTCCTTTAGCCTCTAAAATATACTTTTTATTATCCATCTTTTTTCATCCATTTCCTTTTTTACATTTTTTCCTTGCCTACTGATACTAGAACTTAGGAAAGGCACCTTCGTGATTAAGCTGTAATTTTTAGGCACAGGCGATACAGATCTTTAAGCCCCCATGGTTTATGGCAAGATCGAAAGCTTGTTTGATCTCCAAAAGCGGAAACCTATGGGTAATTAATTGACCAACATTGATTCTTCTTTGCATAATCAAATCAGCTGCTTGCTTGAATTGCCGTGTAGTAAACCCTGAACTTCCCAGTAGAGCAACTTGACGATAGTGAATCAAATTTGGATCCAATGTTAAAGTAGATGAACCAGGGAATCCTCCAAAAAGCATAACTTTACCACCAGGCCGCACCAAACTTAGAACCGATTCTACAACCTTTGTATTTGCAATGGCAATGATTAATATATCAACACCTTTACCTTTAGTTGTCTCCTGAACTATCGAAGATAAGTCTTGGGTAGTAGGATCAACTGCCAATGCCCCCAATTGCTGTGCCGCTTTTCTTCGTTCTGCCACTGGTTCACTAACAATTACATGACCTGCACCCTTTAGCTGAGAAACTAAAACATTTAACAACCCCATAGGCCCGGCACCAATAACCAACACATTGTCTCCTAAAGAAAGATCACAATCTTCAACAGCGTTAATTACACATGCAAGCGGTTCTGCCAGTGCCGCTTCTTCCAAGTTAATATCAGCAGGTAATTTTACTAAACCCGCCTCTGCATAAGCTTGAGAAATTTTTATGTACTCCGCAAAAGAGCCATTACTCAACAAAGTCCGGTTTTTACATAATTCAAAGAGTCCCTTTTGGCAATAAAAACAATCTCCACAATTAATGAAGGGAGGTACTGTTACCTGGTCTCCGATTTTACATGTTTTTACATCATCTCCGATCGCCACCACCTCACCTGAAAATTCATGTCCTAAAATAACTGGCGGAATAAAAGCGTGATGTCCCCGGCGAAAAGTCTTGATATCCGTACCACAAATTACAGAGCATTTAACACGGATCAGAATATCGTCAGCACTTTCAATTTCCGGCGTTTTAACTTCTTCAAGATCCAAAATTCCTGGTCCTTTATAAACAGCTGCAATCAATTTTATACCCCTTTCTTCATTTTTAATAATAATTTTCATATTATTGTTGCTCAAGAATACTCTTAGCTGTCTCCTCGTCCGTTACTAAGGCATTAATTATACCTTTAGCTAGCACTCCTTTAATACCGCCTAATTTATTTTTCCCTCCTCCTATGCCAACCCGGACAGGGACTCTCTTTAATTCGTCAAACGTAATACCAATTATTCTCTGGCTAACACTAGTCTCACATTCGTTTCCTTCTTTATCAATAAAACGTCCACAAATATCGCCAACAGCATCTGTTTTCAGTAATTGTTGTTCCTCTTTTTCAAGATCCGAATAATTATGGGTCAACGGTGAAATGGAAGCTGGCGAGCCAATGGTAACGAAAACCTTCGTCATCCTTTCCCAGCTCTCAATAACCTCTTTAATTCCCTTCTCTTCCAATAGTAAATCATAGGTTTTTTTTGATTTAACAACTAGCGGTGCATCTAACAGTTTTGAGGTACCACCTAAATATTGGGCAAACTTTCGGCATAACTCATTAATCTGATACTCTTTCTCTACCAGCCCCATTCCTCCTAATAAAGGAATCACTTCTATCCCTAGTCTTTTATTTAAATTTGCTAGTGAATTAATCATTCCGTAAATGGTACGTCCACTACAGATGCCAATAACATCATTTTTTTTAATAATCTTATCCGCTAATTCAGCAGCTGCTACTCCTAATGCTTTTCTATGTAGATTTGCAGCATTATAATTTCCGCTAACAACGACTATATGTTTTAAAGAAAATTGCTTTTTTAACTTTTCTTCCAGTTTTTTTGCCTTTTCCATCGGGTTTTTAATCTTTACCTCTACTACTCCATCCTCAATTGCTTTTGTTAATAATCTAGAGACTTTAGAACGCGAACAGCCTAATATTTTCCCAATCTCACCCTGATCGTAACCTTTTAAAAAATATAGCTCGCTGACCTTAATCTCTAAAATAATCTGTTCATATTCATTAGTTTTACCGTTCATTTTGTTCTCCTTACAAGTTTAATATATATGCACATATTTGCTGCAACAATTTGCTTAATTTAATTTTAGCTAATATGTTACCTTTTGTCAAGTATATATTTACAAGTATTTAATATGTTATTAAACTTGTCGAGTAAGTTTTGTTAAAAATGCTAAAAATCAAGGCAAAAAGACGGGGCTTGCCCCAAACTTCTGAGACAAGCCCCGTCTTTTAAAATGATATATCTATTTCAACATAATATGTATTAAATACCCTCAAACAATTATCTAATTACTTCAATCATAGATAAACTCTTGATCATTCTTATAACCCATCAGAAAAACCTCAGAAATACCTGTACGATTAATCGTACCTGGATAAACTTCAAGAATCGTCAGTCTCACCCGATATGTCTTATTAAAAGTCTGCCCCAAATCGGCCAGAACTGAGATAAATGGAGCAAAGGCCTTCTGATTAAAAGTACTTAGTTCTTTCTCTTCAAGATCAACAATCTGTTCAATCTTCCTTTTTTTCGCCCGATCGGCAAAAAAATCATATTCATCCTGTTCAATCTCGATCTTTAACTTTTTTATTCGATTGAAGCTATTATATGTTTTTTCATTACTGGTAACCCCATTTATAATCCCGACTGATTGTAAACAGAAGTCTTTCAGCTTAATTTCAACCCATTCACCTACACCATTTCCTTCTTTCCCTGTAACCCAAGCCGTAGAAAAATCTAAATCCATTAATTTATCTACAGTATGATCGGTAAATTTTGAAGAAGCACGGAGGCTAAGAATATTATCTTCTTTAATCTGATAAGCATTAACAAACTCCGTCAACAAACTCGCAGAATTATCATATAAAATTTTTAATTCCGGTGCATCCTGTAGACTAAAATTTTCAGTTTCATAGATAAACAGTCCTCCATAAGAAGAAACTCCAGGAAGATTCAGACTCTTAATAACTGTACCCGTCTCTATATTATCACGAACATCAATTATAACCTGAAACCAATTGATTATATCATTACCCCAACCCTCATTAGGAACGAAAAAATAAGTGAAGAGCCGATCTGAATACAAGGGGAAGAAGGTAGCAACTGAATCCATATCCAGAAGAGAATTTCTTACTGTGTACTTTACAACCAGCTTTTTACAGGAATTAGCCGGAAACTTAACCTCTGTCACATACCATCTACGTAAAACATCCCTTTTCCTACCATCATAGATTACAACCTGCGGTTTTTCATCTATATACTCTTTAATCTCTAATTTACCATTCTCATCGGAGAGCTGATAATAAGGGAGACTCTCTTGCTGCCAGGCTATACCATAAATCTCCGAGTCCTTAAGGAAATCCACAGGAAAGCCTATGGTTACTTCATCCTCTGGGCCCGGATTAATCAACTCATAATAGCCATAAACATGAGCAAAATCTCCTTCTAGACTGATATGAAGCATCTCTTTCTCCAAGAAAATCTCTTTCTTCTGTAGAAGGGTTAAATTACCAGTCTTGAGAACTGCCGATTCATCAATAGGACCCTCATTGGATAAACCACTTAAAGAAGTAAAAGCCAAAATTAAGAGAATAATCGATAGTATCCTCCTAAACTGTTGCACCAGAATCTACCCCCTTAGTACACAGTTACTCTAAGGAACTGCTTAATTGGTTAAATGGATACTTGAACAATTATGCAATTCCCTTTCTTCCTAAAAAAGAGGAACAATAACTAATTATTTCGCCATCAATCCTCATTTACCTATCAAGTTTAAGGAAAAAGCCCGCAATAACCTTTTCGTTTGCGGGCTAGTACTATAGATCTACATCCTTTAGCTAAAGTAATCTACCCCGGCTGCAAAAATCTGAAGTTCCTTTACTCCCGGAACATTTTTAGCCACATTCCTTCCCATCCGCTCCGAGTGCCCCATCTTACCAAAGATTTTCCCATCAGGACTGGTGATTCCCTCAATCGCTTCCAGAGCACCACTTGGATTGAAATCCGGATCATAAGTAGGATTACCTTCTAAATCCACAAATTGGGTAGCAATCTGACCATTAGTTGCCCACTGATTAATCTCTTCTTTGCTCGCCACTAGACATCCTTCTGCATTAGAAAAGGCTTCGCAGACTAGATTTCCCGGCTTAACCTTACTCAGCCATGGGGAGAGCGTGGAGATTACTTTAAGCTGAACTAATCGTGAAACATGTTGAACACAGGCATTGGTAATCAGGGCAGGGGCATTTTCTTTCCTTGCTCTGATCTCACCATACGGCAGCAGGCCTAACTTAATTAAAGCCTGAAAGCCATCACCAATACCAAGAATTAAGCCATCTCTTGCTTTTAATAGTTCCATAACAGCCTCCTTAATCCGTGGTCTTCGGAGAATAGCCGCTATAAATTTCCCAGCACCATCCGGTTCATTGCCTGCACTCATTCCTCCGGGTAATACTAATATTTGAGCATTATTAATCTTCTTAACCATTGATTCCAGTGATTCTTCTATATCCTGTTGATTAAGATTCTTAAAAAGTAGGGTCTCTACTTTACCTCCCGCATTCGAAAAAGCCTGCTCTGTTTCATACTCACCAGTGGTTCCAGGAAATATCGGAATAAAAACTCTTGGCCTAGCCACCGGAAAACTGGTTTTAGACTTTCTCCCTTCCTTCAAGGGAATTTGTTGAGGCTTATCTGCCTGTTCCTGGGTTTTGGTCGGGAAAACTTCTTCCAGTGTTGTTTCCCACTTATCCTTGGCTAGATTTAACGGTATCTCAATGCCATTTACTTTAATCACCGGTTCATTCTGGGTTTTCCCCAGCAGTTTATAATTGGTCTCACCAAAAAGGCTGTCCAAGTCCTCATTACCTGGGATCTCCAGAAGTAAAGAACCATAATCCGGAGCAAATAATTTCTCAGCGTTTACCTCTTGATGAAAAGTAAAACCAATATTATTACCAAAACTCATCTTACTCAGGGCTGCAGCTATCCCACCCTCACGTACGGAAGCGGCCGCCAAGATCTTCCCTTTACCATTTAACTTGGTTACCAACTGCAGCTGACGGGTCCAGCCCTCTAAATCAAGGAGTTCATACTCATTCTTAATTGCCGATAAGAGCACGACTTGGCTTCCTTCTGCTTTAAACTCCGGAGAAAGCACCTTATTTACATTAAATGTTTTAACGGCAAAAGCCACTAGTGTAGGAGGAACGGACATCTCCATAAAACTCCCGGACATACTGTCTTTTCCTCCAACCGCCGGAAGCCCCAGCTTCATCTGGGCATAATATGCTCCTAGCAATGCTGCAAAAGGTTTCCCCCATTTTTCCCGATCTTCACCCAGTTTTTCAAAATACTCCTGCAGGGTCAAACGGATACCCTGATAATCGCCTCCCGAAGCTACCACTTTGGTAACCGCCTCAATCACCGCATAAAACGCACCATGAAATGGGCTCCATTTACCAATCTGCGGGTTATAACCAAAGGACATAATGGTACCGGTAGAAGTCTCACCCTCCAGGACAGGTATCTTTGCTACCATACTCTCCGCTGGCGTTACCTGGTATTTTCCTCCTAAAGGCATTAATACAGTTCCTGCCCCAACAGTGCTATCAAAACGTTCGATTAATCCTCTCTGGCTACAAACATTAAGACGTTCTAAGTTTTTAAGCCAGGCTGTATTTAAATCAGCCTCCTTAAGTTCGGGCGGCGACTGCTGAAAAATATTCTTCTGTGGCACAGGGGAGGCGACCAGTACTTTAGTCCGCTGCCGGACTCCGCTGGTATCCAAGAATTCTCTGCTCATATCAACAATGGTTTTCCCCTGCCAAGTAATTTTTAAGCGTTTTTTCTCAGTAACAGTTGCTACTTTAGTCGCTTCTAATCCTTCATTGGTTGCAGCACTAATAAAAGTTTTCACATCAGCAGGTTCAATCACTACCGCCATCCGTTCCTGCGATTCAGAGATTGCCAGTTCTGTCCCATTTAGCCCTTCATATTTAACCGGAACCAGATCCAGATTAATCTCCAAACCATCGGCTAATTCGCCAACAGCCACTGCCACTCCGCCCGCACCAAAATCATTGCATTTTTTTATCATCCGGCTAACTTCTGTTTTTCTGAATAGACGCTGAATTCTCCGTTCGATTAAGGGGTTTCCTTTTTGAACTTCAGAACCGCAAGTATAAAGAGACTCCTCAGTATGCTCTTTAGATGAACCAGTAGCAGCACCACAACCATCTCTTCCGGTTCTGCCTCCCAGGAGAATAATAACATCACCTGGCTCTGATTTTTCCCTTCTAACGTTGCTGGCAGGAGCTGCGGCAATTACTGCTCCCAGTTCCATTCTTTTGGTAACAAAATCTTCATCGTAGACCTCGCATACTTGCCCGGCAGGAAGTCCAATCTGGTTACCGTAGGAACTATAGCCCGCGGCTGCCCCTAAGGTAATCTTTCTTTGGGGAAGTTTCCCCGGCAATGTATCCTCTATTGTTATACGGGGATCACCACACCCGGTTACTCTCATTGCCTGATAGACATAAGAACGCCCGGAAAGCGGATCCCGGATTGCACCGCCAAGACAGGTAGCAGCCCCGCCAAAAGGTTCAATCTCTGTAGGGTGATTATGGGTTTCATTCTTAAACATGACCAGCCATTCCTGATCCTCCCCATCTACATCCACAGTCACCCTTATACTACAGGCATTAATCTCTTCCGATTCCTCCAGATCTTCCAGTAATCCTTGTTTGCGCATCTTTTTCATCGCAATGGTAGCCAAATCCATCAGGCAGAGCTTTTTATCCTGCTTCCTACGATCCCCATAAACTTCTTCCCGCGAGTTTAGATAAGACTGATAGGCCTCTTTAAAGACAGGTGAGTAATCCCCTTCTTTAATCTCAACTTCTTCAATCTCTGTCATAAAAGTAGTATGCCGGCAATGATCTGACCAGTAAGTATCAAGAACCCTAATTTCAGTGATTGACGGGTCCCTTTTTTCTTCTTCCCGGAAGTACTCTTGACAAAAGAGCAAGTCCTCACAAGACATGGCTAGGCCAAGCTCTCCTTGTAAAGCACCAAGTTCGTCCCGATCCATTTTAATAAAATTTGACAATACTTCCACTTCACCGGGGAACGTTATCTCTTGCAGTAAAGAAACAGGTTTTTCTAAATTCGCTTCTCTTAAATCTAAAGGATTTATGTAATACTCTTTGAGCTTTTGAAACTCTTCATTTGATATTTCCCCAGCTAGCAAAAGAAGCTTAGCAGTTTTTACTACCGGCTCTGATGTAGGATCAAGGATCTGAAGCGCCTGGGCAGCAGAATCTGCCCGCTGATCATACTGCCCGGGTAAATACTCCATCGCCAGTACTCTCCAGCCTTCCTCTACTGGTAATTTCTCCTCATAAACCAAATCAACTGCTAAATCAGAAAAAATTAACCCTTTAGCCTGTTCATAAACCTCCGGTGTAATCCCATCTATATCGTACCGATTTAAAAGCCTTACTCTTTCTACACCTGGGATCCTTAAATAGTCTCTAATCTCCTTTGCTAATTGTTGGGCTTCAAGATCATAATCTGATTTTTTTTCCGTAAATAACCGATAAATCCTTCTACTCACTTCTCTTCCCCTTTCCCTTCCTTGCTTCCAAAATATAATGGCCTATGTACACTCAATTTTTAAGGAATCGCATAATTGGTTAAAATAGATACCAAAGATCTCACAGCTCTCAGCCCGTTGCTCCCGTAAGCTCACTTATGATAATGAACTAAAACGGCCAATGGCAATAAACATAGATTAATATACATATTATATAAAATTACTCTGCTTAAGTAAATTTAATAATATAATTTGTTCATAAAAAGCAAAATTTTATTCACAATAATTTTTTATTATTCATTTTCCTCGCCTAAATTACATTCTTGTTCAGATTGCATGTTTGTTAAATCTCTTTTTATATTCTCCGTTTTATTGTTATAATATAAACTATGGAATTTTTATTGGGCTTAGGTAATTATACAATTTCCTAAATACCATTCCCATCTAGTTTGTTGGCGTCAACCGCTGATCGGCCAAGACGGTTGCCACCTCGACTTACACCAGGTGTTTTCAACCATCTCCACGAATGGAAATAATTAAGTTTAATTTAAGGAGGATATTAATTTTGGAGGTACTATTTGCATCAATTAAAAATTTTTCGTTAGGTAATGCTGTAATGTTCATCATTGGTGGCACTCTTATTTACCTTGCTATTAAAAAGGATTATGAACCAATGCTCCTTTTACCCATTGGTTTTGGTGCTATTTTAGCTAATATACCTTTTTCCTCTGCCATCGGCGAACAGGGGTTTCTTACTATTCTATATAAAGCAGGCATTGAAACTGAACTTTTCCCGATTCTAATCTTTATTGCCATTGGTGCAATGATCGATTTTGGCCCTTTGTTACAACAACCTTTCATGCTTTTTTTCGGAGCGGCTGCTCAGTTTGGAATCTTTTTTACAACAATTCTCGCCCGAGCTTTAGGTTTTTCTTTAAAAGAAGCAGTTTCAATTGGGATCATCGGGGCAGCAGATGGCCCCACTTCTATTTATGTTGCTAATCTCTTTGCTGGGAATCTCCTTGGCCCGATTACAGTAGCAGCTTATTCTTATATGTCTTTAGTCCCTTTAATTCAGCCACCGGTAATTAGAGCCTTAACCACTCCTGAAGAGAGAAAAATTGGAATGGATTTAAACCTTTGTAAAGTATCAAAAACTACCAAAATCCTCTTCCCGATAATTGTAACTATAGTAGCCGGAATTATTGCACCTTTGAGTGTTGCTCTCATTGGTTCTTTAATGTTTGGCAATTTAATCAGAGAATGTGGTGTTTTGGACAAGCTTTCTAAAGCAGCTCAGAACGAACTCTCCAACCTTGTTACTTTACTATTGGGTATTACCATTGGTTCTACTATGGTTGCTGAAAATTTCCTGACCATAAAAACCTTAATGATTCTCGGTATGGGTCTAGTAGCCTTTATTTTTGATACCGCAGGAGGAGTTTTATTTGCAAAATTGCTTAATCTGTTTTTACCCACTAAAATTAATCCCATGATCGGAGCCGCTGGGATCTCAGCTTTTCCCATGTCAGCCCGGGTTATTCAGAAAATGGCTCAACAAGAAAACCCCGGTAATTTCATTCTGATGCAAGCTGTTGGCGCCAATGTTGCCGGTCAAGTTGGTTCCATTTTAGCGGGAGGCGTCCTCATTTATCTTGTAAGTTCAATGGCATTTTAATTTAAAAGGAGGTCTTTTTATGGAAGATACATTATTAAATACCTTTAACATTATGCTTAAGAGCCTGGCTCTAACTTTTTTAGGAATGATCATCTTTTATTGTTTAATCAAGGTTTTAGTCAGGCTTTTTCCTGATAAAAAAAGTACAAACAACCCCCTTAATTTTTAGGGGGTTGTTTGTTATGAATTTTATTAATACATTCGTGGCTCCTCGCTCGTTCTCTCGTCATTCATAGATTAAGAGCGCGAAAAATAAGGTGAGAATTTAATCTTGAAATATGCTGTAAACATCAGAAGTTCAACTTGAATTTTAACGACGAGAAAACGAACGCATGCAATTTCCTCAAATATTTGTTAAACTGTAAGTAAGAGCTTATAAAACTCTTAATACTTACGAATCTAGGAGCTTGCTATGCATAAACTCTTCTTTTTTTTCATTGATGGATTAGGCCTAGGAAAAAATGATCTTTCTATAAACCCCACCCTTCGGAGTACTCCACCCCTTTTTTCAGATTTAACTTCTGGAAATTATCTACTTGAAACTGATCAAGTTCTATTCTTTGAAAATGGAACTTTAATCCCAACCGATGCTTTGCTTGGGATTGCTGGATTACCCCAATCAGCTACTGGGCAAACCACAATCTTTACAGGCATTAATGCTGCTGCCGTCATTGGCAGGCACTTAAATGCATTTCCCAATCCTACTTTGATTAAGATTATTCAAAAGAAGAGTCTGATGAAAACTCTCCGGGAGCAAGGAATCCGGGTCACTTCTGCTAACCTTTATTCCCAGGGTTTTTTTACAAAAAGAAAGAACAGCAAAAGAAATCTCTTTCCTGCCTCCACCTTAACTATAGAAGCTTCTGGGGTAAATTTCCGTTTTCCTCCAGACTACTTGCATGATGAAGCAATTTTTGCCGATATTACCAATGAAACTCTTCAGCAGGAAGGATATGGCCTAGGAGTCATCTCTCCAGAGAAAGCTGCGGAAAATGTCTCTAATATCCTAAAAAAGTTTGACTTTGTATTTTTTGAGTATTTCCATACTGATCAATATGGCCATAAAAAAGATGAAAATAATTTAATTAAAATCTTCAATACCTTGAACCGCTTTACTGCCCATCTTTGGAAGATAGTTGATCAGAAGACTACCTCTATTTTAATTGTAAGCGATCATGGAAATGTTGAAGATCTAACAACCTCCACCCATACCCTGAATAAAGTACCTGTACTTTTTTTATGCCGTGATCAGGCTAAGGTAAAGTTTTTTGCTGAACAGATAAATTCTCTAACACACATTTATCCTTGTGTTCTCCAGTATTTTCAATAATAATCTAACAACGATTAAAGTATTGCAAAAAACAACGAAATAATCTGACTGACATAGAGAAAGCCTCCTGTTTTATTTGGAGGTTTAATTATGATTAATTTTGTCTAAATTGCCGGTTTTAGAGTTGTTGCTTTTTATCGTTTACAAGCGTAAGCTAATTATTAAGGAATTGCATAATTTAATTACTTAAATTTTGGACACAATATCTGTAGTTCTGTTTCAGATATCATAGAAATAAAAAAGGGGGAATTTATCCATTTTATTACTACCTATCTAGCGTAGTCTCATCTTTTCCCTAATTTTAATCATCATTATTACTTTGGGAGATGAGATTATGAGGAGGCTACCTCCTAGTAAACGGGAGACTGCCAGTTCCTTACTGGCTGATATCCCCGAGAATTGTTCGTCACTTTTTTTATTAAATCTCAAGACGAGTGTTGTTATGGTAGATGATGAACATACCCCTAAGTTTCTGTCCGTCACATACCCCAGCACCCCACCAGCAATCTATTTTCTTTACATCCAACCTGACCAGGTTTTTATGCTGAAACGGTTTTTAAAATTTTTAAAACATCCTACAGATCTAGTAATTTCGCAAGAACTAGTCCCTGCAATTAAGCATTATTGGCCGGTAAAGTTCTCTATTCCTGTATTAATGCTGGCCGCAAAGAAGGAAATTTGGCAACCCGAGTTTTCTAAAGATCCCCATGTCCGGTTACTAAACCAGGATGATGCAACAGCTCTAAAAGAAACTTTTGCCACAGAAGATTGGTTATGGGATTTTTTCTTGACCCCTGAAGAACTGATCTCCAGAGGCGGAGCTGCCGCTGCTTTTATCAATGGAAAAATGGCATGCGTGGTCACTACAATTGCTTATACCGAAAAATACTGTGAACTAGGAGTGGCAACCCGTCCCGAATTCCGTGGGCGGGGGCTAGCCCTTGAATGTTCCCGTACTCTTAGTGCGTTTCAATTTGAAAGGTTTGGAAGGCTTCCTTGTTGGCGGACGCAAACTGGAAATATTGGTTCCTGGAAAGTTGCTAAACGCCTTGGTTTAGAAGAGACAACCTACTCTGAAAAGTTTATCTTTCTCTCTAATTATAAACACGTCGGAGCTTATGCCGGCGTTGCTCCTTAAAAAAAGTGGCTACCGGGTTATACCGGTAGTCACTTTTTTACATACCCAATCTCATACAAGTTCTCATCGATTTCCCCTTTTTGCTAATAAATCTTGAACACTAAAGCTTTTTGCGTTGTGTCCTTTTTAAAAGGTCCCAACACAATATATAGTGTTGGGCTTGTATTAGGCTATCAATATATTGTACAGGGACAGAAAAATTCAATGACAACGCAAAAAGCCCAACACTAAAGATTCTATTGCATGTTTTTGGAGTCTATGTTATTATTTGTATTGATGGCGGTATCCAACTGGAACCGTACTCGATTAAACAAAAAATAATTAACCGCTTGGATCTCCGAGACTGAGACGGTAGACTATTTTAGTTTAGCAAAAAAACCTTCCTCTCACCCGGAGGGTTTTGTTTTTTTCTGTATAATAATAAAAATTCTAAATTTGTTTAAAACCGCCCGCTTAGTGTAAAAACCTTTGAGGGCATAATATTATGCACTGGACTGTAATTTATATTTCAAAGGAGGAATTACTATGAAAAAAGGTTTTACCGAAGATCCCAGGTATAGAATTGCTACCAAAGAAGCCTTATTAACGATCTTCCTATTTATTCTAAACTTTCTTTGGTGGTTTTTCTTTGCCTATGGCCTAGGCAGCCGCCCTCCGGAAGAATACACCTATATACTAGGGTTTCCCGCTTGGTTTTTCTGGAGTGTAATTGTTGGTTTTATTCTTTTCTCTGTCCTGGTTTACTTAATGGTACGTTTCCTTTTTACTGATCTACCCTTAGAGGCCAGACCAGAGAAGGAGTCTAGACAAAGATAGGGGGTTTTATATATGGAATGGCAAATCATCGTCGTAGCTGCAATCTATATGGGTCTGATCTTTCTTATCGGAATAATCAGTGCCCGGAAAACCTTTAAAACACAGGGAAGTTTTATTGAAGAATATTTTTTGGGAAACCGAAGTATGAACGGGTTTATTCTCGCCATGACCCTTACTACTACATACATTAGTGCCGGAAGTTTTATTGCTGGCCCGGGTGCTGCTTATTCTATGGGTTTAGGTTGGGTCTTACTAGCCATGTCACAGTTACCTGTTGGCTATTTGGTTCTTGGCGTTTTGGGTAAGCGATTCGCCATTTTGTCCCGGAAAATTAAAGCCATTACAATCATTGACTTTCTCCGCGAACGTTACGAAAACAACCTGGTTTTAATCCTCTCCGCTTGCGGGATCATCTTCTTCTTTTTAGCTGCAATCACTGTCCAATTTATCGGTGGGGCTCGGATCTTTCAATCGATTACCGGACTATCCTATGAAACCGCACTTTTCATTTTTGCCGGCGGGGTAATTATTTATGTTACTTTAGGAGGTTTTCGTACTGTTGTACTAACCGATGCCGTCCAAGGGATAGTAATGCTCATTGGTACTTTTCTCCTGCTAATCAGCACCTTTACTTATGGTGGTGGAGTCAAAAATGTTATGATGAAACTAGCTTCAATTAACCCCGGGTTGATTACTCCCTTTGGCCCGGAAAAATCGCTTCAGATCCCATGGGTAACTTCTTTCTGGATCTTAGTAGGTTTCGGTGTCATCGGCTTACCGCAGGTAGCAGTCCGTGGTATGGCCTACAAAGATTCTCAGTCCATGCATAATGCCATCATCATTGGAACTGTTTTTACCGGTTTTCTAATGCTGGGGATGCACTTAATCGGTGCCATTGGCCAAGTGTTTCTTCCCGGAATTAAAGTAGCGGACTTAGTAATTCCTGAATTAAGTAAAAAAACACTCCAACCCTGGTTGGCTGGACTGTTTCTCACTGCTCCATTAGCCGCTATCTTATCAACAATCAGCTCTCAACTGCTTGTGCTTTCCAGTACGATTTGTAAGGATATATATATTAATTATTTTAATCCTGAGCCTAATGAGCAATTCGTTAAACATTTAAGCTTAATTATTACTGGCTTAGCCGGATTAGTGGTCTTCTTTCTTTCTTTAAACCCCCCAGAATTCCTGGTATGGCTGAACCTCTTTGCCCTCGCCGGGATGGAGACCGTTTTTCTCTGGCCAACCCTGTTAGGGCTTTATTGGCCGCGCGCCAATGCTTGTGGTGCCTTAGTATCAATCATCACTGGTTCAGGAAGTTATCTTTTTTGCCATTATTTCTGGTCTAAACCCTTTGGGACCCATACCATTATTCTTCCGCTTACGATTGGACTTGTTTCTTTTATCATTACCAGCTTAGTTACCACCCCGCCGGATGAAGAGATCATTAAGAAGTTCTGGGAATAAGGAGCAGGCTACTTTTCTGAAACCAAAAGCCCTTCTCTAATTAACTTGACAAGTGCTCTTAATCCCCAGTAATAACTATCAGGGCCCAAACCACATATCTGCCCAACAACAACCGGAGCGGTAAAAGATTTACTTCTAAAGGTTTCCCGAGCATAAATATTACTCAAGTGTACCTCAATTGCCGGGAGCTTAACTGCAGCCAAAGCATCTCTCAATGCTACGCTGGTATGAGTATAAGCTCCCGGATTTAACAAGATTCCATCATACTCTTCCAGCGCCTGCTGGATCCGATCCACCAGTACCCCTTCATGGTTTGATTGGAGAATCTCTATTTCAACCTGTAGTTCTGTGGCAATCTCTAACAATCTTTGATTAATCTGATCAAGGGTAACCCGGCCGTAAACCTCTGGTTCCCTGATCCCTAAAAAATTAAGATTTGGTCCATGTAATACCAAGATCTTCATGAGCTTAACCCTCCTCCAATTGCCCCCATCCGGCATAAAGCTTCCAGGATAATCTCCGGCGGAAGTTTATCTTTGATTACAGCCTCTCCAAGCTTAGGAGTTAAAACCCACCTGATCTCCCCTTTTTTCACCTTTTTATCTAAAGCCATCCGCCCAAAAAGCCTCTCCGCAGGAATCCCCGGTATTTCTACCGGTAAACCGTAAAGTTTTAAAAGTTCCATAGTTTGCTCCCAAACCCCGGGTCGCGAAATTCCAACCAATTCACCGATTAATGCCGCCCCGGCCATTCCTATTGCTACTGCTTCCCCATGCCGGTAAACACCATAGCCGGTCTCCACTTCCAAAGCATGTCCAATCGTATGCCCATAATTTAAAATTGCCCGCCGTCCTAATTCAAATTCATCTTCCTCTACTACTTGTGCTTTAAAAAGACAGGCTTTCCTGATAATCTCCAACAAAGCATTGGTTGAACGCTTTTTTACCTTCTCACTCTGCGTCAAAAGGTACCGGAAAAGATCAGGATCGCCGATTAATCCCGCTTTGATAATCTCTGCTAATCCCGATTTAAACTCCCGTCCCTCCAAAGTATCCAAAACCTTAAGATCAGTAATCACCATTGCCGGCTGGTAAAAAGCCCCGATCAAGTTCTTACCTTCCCGATGATTCACTCCTACCTTCCCACCAACGGAACTATCCACTTGGGCAAGAAGCGTAGTCGGGATTTGAATAAACTTTACCCCCCGCAGGTAAGTAGAGGCCGCAAAACCTGTCAAATCACCAATTACCCCGCCGCCCAAAGCAATCAGGAGCGAACTCCTCTCTAAACGAAAAGCTGCAGCAGCATCATAGACCTTTTCCACCTGAGCCAGACTCTTGTATTCCTCTCCATCCGGAATAATTACCACCTGATGGGAAAAGCCGGCCTGCTCCAGACTACCAACTAGAGGTTTCAGATATAACCCGCTCAGCTTGGAGTTAGTTACAACCAGGGCCTTTCCGGTTAGCCCTTCTTTCCTCAAAATCATACCTGTTTTTCTTAAAAGGTCAGTACCCAAAAAAATCGGGTACTCTTTAGCCCTGGCCTTTACTTGAAACTTAGTTTCAATTCCCATCTTCATTGCTCCTTACGTTTCATAGCTCGATGCTCATATCTGCAAGTTTAGTTATCTATTTTGGGCTAATTGTGTTGTCTCTATATTTTAAACTAACACATACAAAAAGATTGATAGCCTTTCGGCAAGTAACATACTTTAAATTAGGGTAACATCCCAATTAGCTCTACTTCTCTGTACCAGCCACAAAAATTAAAGTTCTTCTCTCACTCCAGCAATCCATTTTTTTTACTTTCCATGATGAGTAAATCAGCGACTTCATACGGAGTAAGAAAGTCGGTTTCTATAGTAAGATCTGCTCCTTGATAATATTTTTCCCGTTCCTTTAAGAGCCCAGCAACAATGGCCTGTATATCTTTTCCCAATAACAAGGGCCGGCCCTTACCGGAACCGACCCGTCGGGCTAATACCGAAGGACTAGCCTTGAGATAAAAAACCAAGCCATTTTCTTTGAGCAACTGATAGTTTGTCCGGTCAATAACTGCTCCCCCACCGGTAGCAATAACAGTTCTACTAATCTGAGAAAACCTGGAGATAACCTCTTTCTCTACCTGACGAAAATATTCTTCCCCTTGTTCTTCAAAGAGAAGAGGAATCTCTTTCCCTGTCCGCTCAACAATTAGTTGATCAGTATCAATAAATCTCCACCCTAAATTTATAGCTAAGATCTGTCCCACTGTCGTTTTACCACTTCCCATTGGGCCTACAAGAATAATGTTGCTCTTTAATCCCTCTTGTCTTTCCACCTAACCCCTCCTTGGTAGTGACACCAAGCACGCATTATTTCAGGGACCGAATCTCCACCAAACTTTTCAAGAAAAGCCTCAGCGAGAATCCACGCCACCATTGCTTCAGCAACTACCCCGGCTGCCGGTACGGCTGTTAAATCTGAACGTTCCACCGTTGCCCGAACCGGCTTAAGTGTCTTAAGATCAACCGATGGTAATCCCTGGTACAAGGTTGGAATTGGTTTCATTACTGCTGTAAGCAATAAAGGCTCTCCATTAGAGATTCCACCCTCTACACCACCAGCATTATTCTTTTCCCGAAAAAATCCTCTTTCCGGTGTATAATTAATAGGGTCATGAGCCTGAGAACCCGGGGTCTCCGCTAGATCAAAACCCAAGCCAAACTCTACCCCTTTAATCCCGGGAATACTTATCACAGCCTGAGCCAGTCTGCCATCTAACCGCCGATCCCAGTGAACATGTGAACCAAGCCCCGGCGGTAAACCCGTGGCATAAATAGCAAAAATGCCGCCTAGGGTTTCTCCTTTCTTCTTAGCCTGATCAATCACCTTGATCATCTCTTCTGTTACCTCTGGATTTAGTGCCCGTACCGGAGATTCATCTACTTTTTGTTGTTCCTCAATGGTAAGCGGCGAAAGAAACGTCGAGCCCGCGGTTCCAATCTTAAGTACATAACTACCTACCATAATCCCAAACTCTCTAAGTAAAATCTTGGCAAAGGCGCCAACCCCTACTCGGGCTGCTGTCTCTCTGGCACTACCTCTCTCAATTATATTCCGTAAATCATTAAAACCATATTTCAAAGCCCCATTAAGATCGGCATGGCCGGGACGTGGAGCGGTAACTTCGGCTTTTAACCTATTCAACACTGAATCTTCCTTAATTTCTACCTCTTCCTGTCCAGTTCCTTCAAAAGGAGACATCACTTTTGACCAATGGGGCCAGTCTCGGTTGGAGATCCGTAAAGCAATTGGACTACCAATAGTCATTCCTTGGCGCAATCCAGAAAGAATCTCAACCTGATCTTTTTCTACTTTCATCCTTCCCCCTCGGCCATAACCCAATTGTCTCCGAGCCAACTCTTGATCTATCTCTTCTTTTTTTACTCTTAATTTAGCAGGAAACCCTTCTATAATTGCGATCAGTGCTTGACCATGTGATTCACCGGATGTAAGAAAACGCATAACCAGCCTCCGTTACTCTGTAATGCTCTTGCTTTAACCCCCAACTTATTCCTCTAAACATAACCTAATGTCTTGGATTTTTAGAAACAGTTTCTAAAGCTTCCATTACTGCCAACAAAGCATCAGCCCTTACTTGCCGGTCAGATTGTTCCACCCGGGCCATAACCTCTCCTTCAAGACTAGCAGCATACCTGCCTTTTAGTTTACTTAAAGCATAAGCTATTACATCACGGTTGCATTTTTCACAATTACAGAAATCCGTATGCATACCACGTACTTCCTGAAATATTTCAACAACAACCTCTTCCATATAATTCTTCAGACTCATTATTCCTCCCCCTTAATTCGCATCTTAATATTTATCATCAATAATCCGCTCCGAGGATACCGGTAAAATTAAGACCTGATTCGCCCCCAACACTGTAACATCAGTAATATTATTAATCTCCATCAACCATTCTACGGTAATACCATATCGCTTAGCAATTCGCCATAGGGTCTCTTTCGGCTTCAGCTGGTAAAGATGGGTTACAGGTATTGGAATCTGTATTATCTTACCAATGCTAAGTAAATCTGAAGTAGATAAAGCATTCTCTTTAAGGATACTCTCTGGTTGAAGCCCATACTTCCTAGCTATAGAAAAAATAGTATCACCTTTATTTATTCTATAGGCCACCTTGATTCCGATCTGCGGTTGATTATATTGGTCCGATTTTTCTCCGGAGGCACCATCCAATTTATTCTCCTTTTCTAAAGTTACCTGTTCCTCCCTAACTTCTATCGGAGAAACTTCTTTTTTATCAGAAGATGCTTGGTCAAACCCAACTACCTCCGTAAGTACTTCTCCTTGAGAAATAAAATCAGGCCTCGGAAGCTCTTCATCAGCCACCGCAAGAATGTCAATCTGGATCACCTCAGATGTCACTTGTAAATTATCTTCTTGCTGAATATTCGATATTCCGTTTTTCTCTTGAGATTGCATTCCCTGAGTTGTTCCTGCTTTCCCTGTCTCACCAGTTCTTGACAGTCTAGGAGTTAAAAAGATACATACTGTCTTTGTAGAAGTAGGCCCCTCTTTTATTTTCGGATTAACATCTACAGTACCCCTTGACTTCCTCTCCTGACTAGTAGTAAAATCTATCCCAGAAATTACACAAGTTTCCCCTTCCTGTAACTTCCGGATCAAATTTAACTGGCGACTCTTGAGTTCCGGAAAAGCATTACCTTCAACAACCTTTTCCCGCTCATCAACTATACCAACATCTAGATTCAAAGCAAGAGTAACTTCGCCTTTCTTTGCAATCTGAGGGGTAACAGTAATTTCAACACCAGCATTTTTATATTCTATAAGATTTACATTACCTTCGGAAGTAGATTTAGAGATAATTACAGGATACTGATCACCAACAAAGGTTGTGCCTTTTCTTCCGTCTTCTGCATAAAGATTAGAACTTGCTAGTATACGCAGATCATTTTTTGCTTCTAAAAGGCGGATATTATCCTCCGCAAGTGATGAGACCCGAAAGGACGAATCCGGCGAATAGCTTGGTAATGACCAAGATAAACCTTTTTCTTTGGCCAAATTTAGATCAATTTCTGCTATCTTTACTTCAATTACATGCTGCGGTAATTCCTGAGCCAGGCTGGTAATTATCTCTTGAACATTCTGATGTTCCAAAGCATTAGCCTCAATTGTTAACTGATTAGCCCCGGAGTCCCATCCGATTCGTTCAGCCGGAACCACCACTTTTAACGCATCTACAATCTGCTCGCCTTGTATATGATTTAACTGATAGAGCCGAGTCTCTTTACTATCAAAATCAACCATCATCTTTTCATATCCTATAATTACAGTTCGTGATGATTCTTCCCACCGACAAGTGTAACCATGTAGTTCAGCCAGAAGATTAATTGCTGTTTTAATCGGGAGTCCATCTTTGAGTTTCAGCGTTACCAGGCCTTGAACTTTCGGTTCCAGAAGAACCTTAAGCTCTCCCCAATCCGCCAAACTCCGGAATACACCTCTAATATCAGCATTAAAGATATCAAATTCCGATAAAATTTTATCTTCTGATCCTTTCCCTACTAAAGGAAAGGATAAAATAACAAGCAAAAGAAAAGTAAATAAGCGAAACCAGTTCTTCCTTTCTCTTATGTATTCCATTGCCTCCCGCCTCCTATTAATACTTCTACTTAGAAAATAGCCCTAGTTGATTCACCCGACCTTGATTAAAACACTGGCGTGTACAGCGAAAATCGGCGTGAACAACCAATTTAAGCGCCTCTGGAGCTTGTCAACTCACCTGGCACCATTTTCATTACTTCACGTGCGCGGGCAGTAGCCAGCGTGAGCGACTACTTTCAAACCCGGTATTGTTAGATAAATCTAGTCGCAAATGGTTTTCCGGTGACAAAAGAAGAACCATGCCGGGATAATTTATTTAAGAGAAACGAAAGCCTCCCTCATATAAAACTACATTAATCCAGATGTTTAATTCTAGATAATGAGAGTTTTTTCCTGCTTAGCCATACTAAATATCTTTATACTCCCGTCGCTGGTCATTCTCACATTTCGCCTTTCATCTACAACCAAGGAAAACGCTATCGCAGGCTTTCGCGATTTTCC
>DIPO01000076.1:87131-109031 GCA_002427045.1 Firmicutes bacterium UBA5486 | reverse complement strand
AGGCGAAAAATGAGATTACTCGTCGCTCGTGTTGAATGACAGCCTTTGTAAGCTGTAGATGGGGGTTATATATTCATCCTTCCATGTGCCCGGGGTGGGGGACTGCTACAATGCACTATCCCTTTGTAAAATCCCCTCCAGAACCCTACGTAACGGTTCTACCGGTGGAGTAAGCCCTGTCCAGATCCGGCAGGCTAATATCCCTTGATAAATCAGCATACCTAAACCTCCCAATGCCGGAAGTCCCAAATGCCGTGCCTCCCGTAAAAAACGGGTTTCTAAAGGATTATAGATCAGATCATAGATTAAGCACTGAGCAGAACAGCAGTTCAAGGGGAAAGACGGAATATCATCGATCTCCGGAGCCATCCCAACCGGAGTAGCATTCACCACCAGATCAGCAGCAGATGCTAGATCTCTAATCAAAACATCAGCAAAGGTAATACCTTTTGCTTCAAAACCTGTCTTCTCCTTGATCTCTGCTAATAAATTCTCTTGCTTTATCTGGTTTCTACCCACCAAATAAAGATTTGCTATCCCTTCCTTAATTAAACTAAAGGCAATTGCCCGAGCCGCTCCTCCTACCCCCAAGATAATTACTTTTTTATTTTTTGTCTCAAAACCAGCTTCCTTACGTAAAGAAAGAAGAAAGCCCTCTCCATCCGTACTATACCCAATTAATTCTCCTTCCTGATGTAGGATTGTATTAACCGAACCTGTAAGCGCTGCATCACCTTCCAACCGGTCTAGGTGGGGAATTACTCTTTGCTTATGGGGAATCGTAATATTAACCCCACCAAAATCCAAACAACGTAAAGCCTGAAGAGCATAAGGAAGCTCCTCCTTTTTGATCCGAAACTTAAGATACAAGCCATTTATCCCTAAGAGCTTAAAAGCTTCATTTTGAAAATCAGGAGAAAGTGAATGGGCAACTGGATCACCAAACAATCCAAATAACTTCGGTTGAGTTTTCATCTTCTCACCCCAAATTTAAAAAAATCCTCCCACCAACAGGCGGGAGGTTGCAATTCTGTTAGACCTCCATAATAATCGGAAGAATCATCGGACGTCTTTTTGTTTTTTCATAGAGATATCTATTGAGCACTTCCCGGGTTTGGCTCTTGATAGTAGACCAGTCACAATTACCTTGCTCTATACATTTGTCAACTGCATTTTTCACCTTAATCCTAATCTCTTCCATCAATTGTTCCGATTCTCTGACATAAACAAAACCACGGGAGATAATATCCGGTCCGGCAATAATTTGCCCCGATTCCCGATCCATTGTAATCACAGCAATTAAAATCCCATCTTGAGACAATTGCCTGCGATCACGAAGAACCACATTGCCAACATCACCCACTCCTAGCCCATCCACAAAAACCCGACCCGAGTGAACTTTCCCAGCAATTCTCCCCGATTTGGGGGTAAATTCTAAAACATCACCATTCTTGGCAATAAACACATTTGAACCAGGCATTCCTAAATCTTTAGCTAACTGGGCATGTTGTACCAAATGTCTGTATTCACCATGAACAGGAATGAAAAATTTTGGTTTAACCAAGTTAATCATCATTTTAAGTTCTTCCTGTCTAGCATGGCCTGAGACATGGACACCTGTGATTGTCTCGTAAATTACATGAGCGCCCTGCTTAAAAAGGTGATCTATTGTTCTAGCAATCAGTTTCTCATTCCCAGGAATAGCAGAAGCAGAGATAATTACTGTATCTCCCGGCATAATACTAATTTTACGGTGCTCTGCCATCGCCATTCTAGTAAGAGCTGATAAAGGCTCTCCCTGACTACCGGTAGTCACAATCGCTAATTGGTTGGGCGGTAAGCGGTCAATGGCATCCAGCTCTACCACAATCCCTTCTGGGATCTGTAGGTATCCAAGTTCCCTCGCAATAGATACCACATTAACCATACTCCTCCCTACAAAAGCCACCTTCCGATTATGTGTAATTGCCGCATTAACCACTTGTTGAACACGGTGGATATTTGAAGCAAAGGTCGCAACAATCAGCCTACCTTTTGCCCGATGAAAAAGCTCTTCAAATTTTTCGGCCAATACTCTTTCTGATACGGTATAACCCTCTTGTTCAACATTAGTACTATCCGAAAGGAGTGCCAAAACTCCTTTATTACCAAGTTCAGCAAACTTATGAAAATCTAATGGCTCTCCTTCCACCGGCGTATGGTCGATCTTAAAATCAGCAGTATGAACGATTGTTCCAACTGGAGTATGAATCGCTAGGGCAACTACTCCTGCTATACTATGATTAACATTAATAAAATCCAGCTTAAAGGAGCCTAATCTTACAGAATCTCCTGGTTGAACCGGATTTAGAGTCGCTTTTCGATCCAGTCCGTGTTCTTTAAGTTTGGCCTCTGCCAGACCCAATGTTAATCTGGTACCATAAATCGGTACATTAAACTGGCGTAACACATAGGGCAGTGCCCCAATATGATCCTCATGGCCATGTGTTAGCACCAACCCTACAATCCGTTCTTTATTCTCCACCAAATAAGTCATATCAGGGATTACTAAATCAATTCCGAGCATCTCTTCCTCAGGAAACATCAATCCTGCATCAATTATCAATATTTCTTTTTTGTATTCAACAGCCAACATGTTCTTACCAATCTCCCCCATCCCACCCAGAGGAATAAGAGAGACTTTGTTCTGTTTTGACAATAAAAAAAGCACCTCCATAATTATTAAAATTCTTTTATTAAATACCAAAGACCGTCCCCGTCCGACGGTCTTAATAGCCTAAACTATAAAGAAAATCCGTACAGCTAAGTTTTCTTAATTATATCAAATTAGATCAGGGCTAACAAGTACATTTTTTGTGGCCGCAATTCATAAGCTTTAGCAAAACATCAATTAGAGCATATTTATATTTCGGAGGTGTTGAGAATGAATGAATGGTATAACTATTTTTTAGAATTAGCCCATAGATTGCTACAGTACATCCAAGATGAGACCTCAGACGCTCTTTATTACGAACAATTAGCTCATCTCGCCCCTAACCGGGAAGCTGGAGAACTACTTCATCAGTTTTCCCGGGATGAAGCCCGGCATGCTGCAAATTTACGGAAAGTCTACCAGCAAATTACTGGGGAAAAGGCAAGGATACCCCCAGTCTCCCCGCCAGAGATTCCAATGTATCAGCGAGCTATTCAACAACGGATTCTGGCGGAAAGCAATGATTTTGTTAAATATGGTAATGAGTTTTTAACTGCCCCCGATATGTACCTACGAAATTTATTTTATACAACCGGAGCTACCGAAGCCCGTCATGGGATGAGTCTTTCCACCCTGCTTTGTACTGATGAGAAAAAGAATGCAGATCCATAAGCTTTTATGCCCCCGCTTTAACTGATTTTGAAAATTCGTTAACTAGTTCCTCAAATAAAGAGATTGCTGCTACAATGGGTTGGGGTTCTGATAAATCGACCCCGGCTTTTTTTAATAAATTTAAGGGGTAATCCGATCCTCCGCTCTTTAGTAACTCCCAATACTCTTTAACCGCCTTTTCACCCTGTTTACGAAAACGTTGTACTAAAGCCACTGCGGAACAGAAGCCGGTAGCATACTTGTATACATAAAAACCATAAAAGAAATGCGGGATCCTTGACCATTCAGCAGCAATCTCTTGATCAACAATTACATCTGGACCATGGTAGATTTTCACCAGATTAAAATACTCTTCCTCTAACCAAGCAGGAGTTAATGCTTCACCTTTTTCCACCTGTTCATATAGTAACTTTTCATACTCCGCAAACATAGTCTGGCGAAAAACTGTGGTCCGGAAATGCTCCAGAAAATGGTGGAGATAATACAGTTTTTCCTTACCTTCAGAATTTTCGATCTTAAAGAGTACTAATAGCACTTCATTAACGGTAGAAGCAATCTCTGCCAGGAAAATTGGATACTGAGCATCAATATAGGGCTGGTTCTGATTCGATAAGAAACTATGCATCGCATGACCCAATTCATGAGCTACAGTAAAAAGATCATTTCCTGTATCTTGATAATTTAGAAGAACATAAGGATGACTGTCATAACAGCCCCAAGAATAGGCCCCACTGGTCTTTCCCCGATTCTCATAAACATCTATCCAGCCCTCGGAAAAAGCCTGATCCAGAAAGGCTTGGTATTTGGTCCCCAACAGTTGAAGGCCTTCTTTAACTACCTCCTTGCCTTGATCATAGCTAATCTTAAGATCAAAGTCCTGAACGGGTGAGACATATAAATCATAAAGATGAAGTTCTTCCAAGTTTAAAAGCCCCTGTTTGGTTTTTAAGTATCGGTGTAAGATCGGCAAATGATCCCGGATCGTCTTAATCAAATTCTCATAAACCTTTACTTGAATATTATCATCATCTAAAGCTGCTTCAAGTGCTGAAGGATAGCGCCGGGCCTGTGAATAAAAAATATTACTTATAATCCCGGCATTTAAAGAAGCAGCTAAAGTATTATTGTAATTATGATACGTCCGGTGCAAAGAAAGAAAAGCTTCTTTTCTTACTTCCCGATCCTTGCTCTCTAAAAAACGTGAATATCTGCCATGGGTTAATTCAATCTCTTGCCCTTCTTCATCACGAATCTTAGGGAAGCGAAGATCTGCATTATTCAGCATTGTAAAAATATGCTCCCCGCTACTTGTAATCTCTCCACTTAATGCCAGTATTCTTTCTTCTTCCGTAGAGAGAATATGTTTCTTCTTACGTGCAAGATCAGCAAAAAAATGTTGATAGATCTTAAGTCCTGATTCCGCTTTGATATATTCCTCTAGTTTAGATTGGGGTAAAGCAGTAAATTCCGGCAGGAAAAAGGAGGCCATTGTACCAACCCGGACCGCTAGAGCCTGAGCCCGATCCGCCATTGCTTGACTTTGATGATTAGTATTATCTTCATCCCGTTTCATCCGGGCATAGACAAAAATTTTCTCCACAAGCCTACCAATAGTATCCCTGAGCCCTAGCACTCTATAAAGAGTCTCCGCAGATTCTCCGATCTTGTTTTTGTAGGAAACAAACTCCTTGGCTAAAGTTTCTACCTTCTTAAAATCTTCTTCCCATTCCTTAGCCGAAGAATAAATATCCTCTAGTTTCCACTTGTATTCTTCCGAAACCTCTTCCCGTCTTAAAAGATGATCTTGCTTCACATTCACACACCCCTTATTTCATCCCATCAGTAATTTTTTGATATTAAACATTATATAATTGACGGTATACTACCTAGAAAATAGATCTCGATACTCGTCGCTCGTCGTTCGTTGCTCGGTTGAATGACCGCCTTTGTAAGCTTTAGATGAAAGTTATATCTTCATCCTTTCGCTTGCCCCAGCTTGCTGGGGTGGGTGACTACTTAAAAAATACTCTAATCATTCTTGAGTAATCCCCGTTATTCTTTACCCAGCCTGGTCAGAATGTTGTTTCGGCAGTGAAGTTGGATTTCTTCATTAGCATTCTTGGTGAAGCGGAGGTTGAAATTGGGCCGAGCGACAGGAGGTCACGAGCCGCTTTTTGTCCAGGATGGACTATAAAGCGGGTGCCCGACTTCAGCCAAAGCTGAACCTTAGAATGCTTGAAGAAATTCACGTGAACCAAGAAACAACTTCTAACCAGGCGGAGATAATCTCGTATAGATGAAAGTTATATTTTCATTCTTTCATGTGCGCGGGCAGTAGCCAGCATATCAACTAGCTGTCATTGCTAAAATGATAAGCTAAAGCCAATAAAGATCCAAAATAATTAGAAACTGGTAATCTATATACATTATAGACTTAAATGGAAGAGCAATGCAATTGTTTTAACTTTATCTTATCTTTATAACGAAACCGGATAAAAATCGTCCAGTTCAAAACTAGATTATTTTTTGATATTCTTTTTTTCTCGTCTTATTTTTTGCTCTTTCACCCTATAAATAGCCAGAAAAAGCCGAGATCGCTAAATCGTATACGCAATAATCACACTCCAAAGGCGATCTTTCATACTTGCGACTAGACCAAAATCGTATACCTAAACCATAGCATATTCTGGAGTTTTATCTACTTTAATTATATCTTGATCGCTTATAGACTGAAGAATAGCATAGATAGTTCGAAAATCCCCAATCTCCATATCTGGAGTCACAGTGATCGGCTCCCTCCCTTGAAGTGCATTATAGAAATTAAGCAGCTCATTATAATAACCCCGTCCCGGTTTAAACCCTATCATCTCGTGCCCACCATCATTATAAAAAATATTTACCAACCCACAATCGGTATTCTCTAAATAAATCATCCCGTTAGTACAAAAAATCCGCAGCCCAATTGAGGGTTTCTGTACTTCCCTACCTGCCGGATAGTATGAAAAGATACCAAGCACACCACTGAGGAACTGAAAATTAACGGTAATCACTGCATACGGGCTAAAATCATCAGCTTGCGGAAGACCAAAAGCCTGAAGATTTTCGATCCCGCCAAAAACATGGCGGATACCAGCTACATTATGAATAGCTGCATCTAAGATATCTCCTCCCCGGTAATTTGGATGCTGCCGCCATTCAGTAGCGGAAAAAGTATCTTTTAGCATCCCGCAAGGAAAACAACTAGTATCATTATAAATAAAAAAAATCGCTTCCCCTGCTTTTTTCTCCTGAACCAGTTGCCTTAAGATATTAAACTCCTCACTATATCGATAATTCTCTGCAATCATCATCTTGATACCATACAAGTAAGGAAGATCGCGAGTAGCCATCGCTTGTTCATAAGTTGCACCTAGAGGTTTTTCCAGAATAATGTTCTTTCTAGACCTAGCTGCCGCTTCCGCAACCTTATGGTTGTCCGGTATCGGAACCATAATATCGATTACTTGAAGATCCTGACGCTTAAGCATTTGCTGATAATCAGTAAATACATCCATAGATAAATCAAGGCCTAACCTTTTTCCCCAATCTTCTGCTACTTCCCGCTTTTGATCACAGACTGCTGAAATTTCATATTCATTGGAAAGTTCCTGATAAGCAGGATAATGCAATCTTTCCCACGCTAAACCTGCTCCGATAATTCCTACTTTTATTTTACTCATAAACAACAAAACCTCCTTTTTGTATAATCTTCCCCACAAAAAGAAGGTTTATTAGAACTCTTTGCTAATTTAAGGAGTTTAATATATGCAATTCTCTAATTTCCTCAATTACCCAGATCTACCCTATTTCGTTTAGTAACATACTCTACAATCTCATAGGTCTCATTAACCCTTTTCTCGCGCTTGACCTCATCCAAGAAATAATGTACTGCCACAATAAAAAGAAGAATCAAGAGAACAATCCAGATGATTAAAGCAAACTGCTCTCTCTTTTTGGCATCCTGTCTACATTCTTCGAGCATCTCTTTTTCAAACTCTGTATAAAGTAAGTTTAACTGCCATGTGTACTCATGAATCGCCTCTTCAGCTTCTTTCCAAGCTAAATAGGCCGCAGATAAACCTTCATCCATATTTGTATTACGCTTTGAATCACTATTTTTTTCCAGCATCTCTAAATAAAGATCATGCCTTTCCCGATTGGTCTCCCTAATTCTCTCTTCCTCTCTTATCTTCTCTTCTATCGCTTTTACTTTAGCCTGATTCTCCGGTCTGGCCACAACTTCTTCAATTTTCTCTTTACTTACTTCCGCACTCAAATGCGGAACCCTTTCACCGCTATACAAAGGGTAAGGAAAAGAAGCATTTGCTTTTTCTTCTTCAAATCCACCAAAAAACGTAATCCAACTTTGACCAGTCCACCGGTCTCTAGTATGTACTAATTGAAGATCTCCCTGAGTCTGAATAGGCCCTTGTTCCCATCTGAAAACCCCAGCTCCCAATAACAAAAGCAAAAAGATCAGCGGGAATATCCAAAGCTTTCTCATAACCAACCCCCCCATCTTTTCCGTAATCATTTCCAAGTAGTCTTCACGCTGGCTACCAAGTCGTTCATGCCGCCTACCTATAGCATTACGAAGTAATGCAAATCAAGAGCGGATGAATCGACAAAACAAGTCGTTCATGCCGCCTCGCTCATACCGTTTACCTTAAATTAAAATCAAAAACCGGATGAGTCGACAAGCCGTCCAGAAGATGCAAATCAAAGGCGGATGATTGATAATTTGATTAAAAACTTCTATTTTAAATCATTTCTCTATTTACATGAAAATTCCTGTTTTTTCTATGATCTTTAGCTAAACCACTAGTGCCGCCCATAAAAGGGCGGCACTAGTGGTTTCTATGGAAAAAACGTAATGCAGACTCGCAGCTGAAACTCTTCGCTCAAGTTAAGAAGGCCTTCATCAAGCCCCGATTACCTGCTCCTTGTCTCTTGCCAGCCTCTTTTTTATCTTCTCCCCCAAGCGATTAAAACCTACATAAAATACTGGGATCACAATCAAGGTCAAGAAAGTCGATACTACTAAACCACCAATAACCACTACTGCCAAGGGAGCTTGTAATTCTGTCCCTTCTCCTATTCCAATGCTCATTGGTAATAATCCCAGAATCGTTGTCAATGCAGTCATCATAATCGGCCGGAAACGAGTAGGCCCAGCCTGCATCAGAGCATCATAAACAGATAACCCTTCACTTCGCAAATTATTTGTGTAATCAATCAGAACAATAGCATTGTTTACTACAATTCCCGCTAAGACAATCAGGCCAACAATCGCAGGTACCGAAAGGTTTAATCCTGCAATTGCCAGAGCCCATACTACTCCAATGAAACCTAAAGGAACAGTCAGCATAATAATGAATGGTTGTAATAATGATTCAAACTGAGCAGCTAAAATCATATACACAAAGATGATTGCCAATAGAAAAACAATAAACAGATCCCGGAAGGCACTTACCATCTCTTCTGCCTCGCCGCCTACATCAATACTGTACCCAAAAGGTAAGGAATATTGGGTCAGCTTTTCTTCAATATCTCTCGTCACACTGTTCAGATCACGTCCCGCAATTGCAGCCGAAATAGTAACTACCCGTTCTTGGTCTTCACGAGTTATTGCATTAGGCCCTTCTACTACTTTAATCTCAGCGATCTCCCCTAAAGGTACTTGCAGGCCAGTTGGAGTCGGAATCAACATCTGGCTCAAACCGGGAATTCCCTTACTCATCTCTTGCAGACTAACTACCACATCATATTCTTTTCCATTAACTTTAAATCTGGTAGCCGTTGCACCCTCAACCGCAGTTCGAATATATGAAGCAATCGAATAGGCATTTAAACCCAAAGTAGATGCCCGTTCCCGATCAATCAACACCTGAAGCTCCGGACGGCCTTCATCAAGACTTGACTCTACCTCTCTGGTTCCTTCCACCTCTTTAATTAAATTAACAAGGTCGGCAGAGATCTGATCCAGCATTTCAAAATCATTACCTTTTAATTTAAATGATATTGGTTTCCCGGAAGAACTAATTGATATCATTGAGGTAGCCGTAACTCCAATCTCCGCCCCGGGAATTCCTGCTGTCCGCTGGCGAACCCATTCTACCACCTCATCAACAGAACGCCGGCGTTTCTTCTCATTCACTAATTGTAGATAAATAGAAGCCTGGTTTGTTGTAGAAGAAGAAAGGTTTAAGGAACCGCCTCCACCAACCGTAGTATAAACCATACCAGTTTCCGGGATTTCTCCAATAATTGCTTCTACTTCTTTAACTACTGCCTCTGTTTCACTCAATACCGAACCCTTGGGCATTATAATCTGCACAGAGAGTGCACCTTCATCCATTTGCGGGAGAAATTCCGCTCCCATCCTAAAAAACATTCCAATACTAATCACAAACAGAATCACAACAGTAAAAATTATTATTATCCGGTTTTCTAATGCCCACTTTAAAAGCCCCGAATACCAACGGATCATTTTCCCCTTTTCTCTTTGCGGTTTTACCCTAGAGATCTTTTTTTCTTCCTTTATATATAAAAACTTCGAACACAACATTGGAACCAAAGTCTGGGCCACAAACAGCGAGGCTACTAAAGAGAAGGTAACAGTCAGTGCTAATTCTTTAAAGAGCTCTGCCGTCATTCCTCCCATAAACACGATGGGTAAAAAAACCACAATCGTAGTGAGGGTAGAAGCAATAATCGCCATACTAACCTCTGAGCTTCCCTTTATTGCTGCCTCAGTCAGAGTTTCACCCTGCTGTCTAAATCGGTAGATATTCTCCAAAACAACAATTGCATTATCTACCAGCATTCCCACACCCAGAGCCAATCCTCCTAAGGTCATCATGTTCAAATTTAATTTAGCAAAATATATCAAGACAAAAGTAGTAATAATCGAGATCGGAATTGAGATCCCAATAATCATCGTACTAGCAATATTCCGCAAAAATAAAAAGAGAATTGCAATAGCTAGTAGTCCACCTACGATCGCATTATTTTTTAGATTATCAATCGACATTTGAATAAATTCAGCCTGGTTCATAACAATCTCATAGGAGACCCCTTCTGGTAAATCCTGTTTGAGTTTATTCAACTCCCGGACCACATCTCTGGAAACATTTACTGTGTTCGCATCTGACTCTTTAGAAATCGAAAGTCCTACCGCTGGTTGGCCATCAAGTAAAACATAACCTTTTCTTTCCTTAAAAGATTCCGAGACAGTAGCAACTTCGTTCAATTTGACCATCGTTCCCCGGAACGAAGGAATATTTAAATTCGCAATCTGTTCAACCTCTTTAAACTGGCCGGTAGTTCTAACCAATAACTCCAGATTACCAGAACGAAGAGTTCCCCCCGGCAGATTTAAATTTTCAGCTTGCAGAATCTGAGTAATATTTTGCAGAGTAACTCCATAAGAATGGAGTTTTATCGGATCAACCTCAATCTTGATTTCAGGTTCCAACCCCCCGGAAATATCGACTGCAGCAACTCCGCTGATCCTCTCCAGATTAGGCTTAATCTCCTCCTCTGCTACTTCTTTCAAGCCTACCAGATCAGAAATACCAACAACTGCAATATTCATCACAGGTAACATCGAAGGATCAAATTTAAAGACCATCGGACTTTCTACTCCATCCGGGAAAAACCGTTTTACCATATCAATCTTTTCCCGAACATTCAGCAGCGCAAAATCCATATCTGTTCCCCAGTCAAATTCCATCACTGCAATCGACTGGCCAGAAGAAGTTATGGTTGTAATCCGTTGGACATTCGCAACTGTTCCCAACACCTCTTCTAGCGGTTTAGTCACGATATTCTCTATTTCCTGGGGGCCAGCACCTTCGTATGTAGTAAATACTGCGGCAATCGGAAAAGTCATCTTTGGTAAAAGATCTATACTCAACCGGTTAACCGAAACAAAACCCATTACCACTACCAACAGGAAAATCATTAAGGTAGTAACCGGCCGCTTAATTGAAAATTTAGGTAAGTTCATCTATTTCACCTCAACTAGCATCCCATTTTTCACCTGGTGCTGACCTTTACTAATCACTATTTCTCCGGCCATCAAACCATCAAGAACAGCAAGACTCTTCCCTGAGTTCAACCCAGTCTTAATCTCACGGCGCTGGGCACGGCCATCTTCAATCACAAAAACATAAGGCTGTTCACCATCGAAAAGCACTGTTGAAATCGGAACCACAGGTAAATCTCTCGCCTCACCGATTGCCAGATACGCCGTTCCAAACATCCCAGCCTTTAGAAGATTAGAAGAATTACCTACCATAAACTCGACAGGGAACTGCTTAGTTAACTGATCAGCAAGCGGGCTTATGGCAGTAATTGTTCCGGTAAATATTTCTTTAGGTAAAGCTTTAGCCTCTAAAGTAACCTTTTCCCCTACTTTTAAATTATTAATATAACTCTCCGGAACCATTGCTTTAGCTTTCATCTTACTAGAATCAAGTATCACCCCTGCAGGAGAAGAAGGTGCTGCCATACTTCCCTTTTCCACATTCAACTGCGCAACTATTCCAGAGATCGGAGCTTTTACCCGTGCATAACTTAATTGCAGATTAGCCATTTCTAGTGCAGTCTTTGCCTGCTTAACCTGCGCTCTTAATACATTTAATTGTTCTTCAGAAGCACCTTTCTGCACTGCCGTTAATCTGGCCTCAGCAGCTGCAAGATTAGCCTCGGCAATCTTCTTTTGTAATTCAACAGCCTCTAATTGCTTTTTAGAGATCATCTCTTTCTTATCCAGCTCTTCCATACGTTTGTACTCAGCGTCTGCATTCTCATAAGAAGCTTTAGCCTGTAATACCGTAGACTCAATCTGCTTTAACTCTTCAGCAGAAGCACCCTTTTCGACTTGTGCCAGGTTTGCTTTGGCCATCTCATAAGCAGCCTCTGCCTGTTTTACTTGTAATCTGGACTGGGTATCATCAATAACAAACAATATCTGATCTTTCTTTACTTGTTCCCCAGTAGCAACCAATACCTCTTGCACAGTTCCAGCTGCTTTAGGAATAATCGCCACACTGCTATAAGGGAGATAAGTTACATTCAGCTCAGTCACTTGTTTAACATTTCCCCTCGCAACCTCAATCGCTTCCACAGTTAATGTCTTGATTTGTTCCTGATCATCAAGTGCCGTAACTCCTTTCCGCCCTGGACCGCCGGTTACCATATAACCGATAACTGCTACGACAACTAGAATAATAACAACAGTTAAACCCTTACGCATCCTTACTTACCTCCAAGATAAATTTTTCCGTCTCGCCCATTGCTTTATATAAGCTCAAAATTGCTAAATAATAATCATATTCTGCATTGAGAAGCTCATTTAGTGCCGAATTTAAACTATTATGCGCCGATAAAAGTTCTAGGTTAGTAGCTGCCCCAAGTTGGTATTTTGTCTTAAGAAATTCATAATTTTCTTCAGTTTGTTGGCGGCTAAGTTTAGTTAATTCTAAAACCCTAGCAGCCTCCGTGGCTGTTAAGTATTTCTGTCTAACTTCCAAATTAATCATATTTTTACTCTGTTCCAAGAGATAATTTAATTTTCGTAAGTTGGCTTCTGCCTCCTTAACTTCAGCTCGGCCCTTACCCCCATCAAATAGTTTCCAATCTAGATTAAGGGTGAAACTCCAAATTGCATCCTCTAAAGTAAATCTATCCTTATTTTGAGTGCCATAGGTACCAACTAAAGCAAGGTTTGGTTTCCAGTAACCACCCACCATTTTCAATCTTTCCTCCGCTATTTTAACGGCTAATCTTATATTATTCAGTTCCGGCCTTTGTACTTCAGCCATACCCAAAACTTCCTCCAACCCTGGCAGAGTAAAGTTTTTAGGAATTACCGGTTTAGAAGTTAAGATCAATTTTTCAGGAGTAATATCCAGAAGATTAGATAAATTTTCTCCTGCCAGTTTCTTCCCATGTTCTGCCTTGACCGATCCCAGTTCCGCCTGGGTGAGTCTAATCTGGGTCTCCAGTAGATCAGTTTTTGCCGCATAACCAAGATCAAGGTTGGTTTCCACCAGTCGCTGATGTTCAGCAAGCAGCTTAATCTGTTCCTTACTCAATCCCAGCATACCATCGGCTTTTAAAAACCCGATATAAGACTGGATCACCTGGTAAACCAGATTATCATACTCCGCCTTCTTCTCTTCCTCTGCATTATTTAATCCTAAACGGGCTAAAACAATTGAAGAATTAATTTTCCCACCCATATATAAAGGTAATTGAAGATTAAAACCAGTAGAATAAGTATCTGTAACTCCGGCCTCTTCTGGCATGAAAGTATTTGGGTTGATTGTCGTATAAGGACCACTCTTAGTATATTGCCCGCTTAATCCTACCGCAGGCCATCGGGCTGCCTCTGCCTGCCCCACCTGCGCCTGGGCTACTACCACTGCTTCACTTGAGGGGCCCAGATTATTGGGGTTCTCCACTGCCATCTGGATCGCAGTCGCCAGACTGATTCCCTCATTTGTTTCAGATGCTTGCAAACCAATAGCACCGAAAAAAAAGATACATAAGATCATTAAACTACCGATTTTACTCTTTTTTATAATTTTCATCATTTATCTTTTCCCCCTTATCCTTGCTGGCAATCCCATCCACCAGTAAATTATAAATAAAAACTGACTCCTCTTCGATCTTCTTTCGCTGAGAATTTAAAAATTGCCTATTCCCAAAGGCAGAAACAATTCCAGTAAAAGCAGCTACCGCTCTTTCAATATCCAAACCCGAACAGAAAAAGCCTGCTTCTATACCTCTTTGTATCAAATCAGTATTAATTTTAATAAATTGTTCGCACCACTTAAGCATCTTTTGCCGGAATTCATCACTTAAACCTTGGGGCCCGCTGGAAAAGATCCGGGCTAGGTGCCGATGGTTGTAAAAAAAATATAAATATTCCTGGATATATGCTAGTAGTTGATTACCATAAAACGGTTCTTCATCTTCCAGCAATACCTTTAGCTTGGAATTAAAAGTCTCAATTCCCTGCTCGATCATACCGGAGAATAGCTCTTCCTTACTGCTAAAATACCAATATAATGTACCTTTCCCGATATTAGCATGCTCCGCAATCTCAGCAATCGTCGCCTGGTGGTATCCTTTCTCTCCAAAAACTGCGATTGCAGAATTAATAATCCGTTCTTTTGTCTCTACAGAACTACTTGTAATTGTTTCTTTTGTTGACAAGTCTTCACCTCACTCGACCGGACGGTCAGTCAGCAGTATTTTACCACCTGTACCAGACTAAGTCAACTAGTAACTTTTTCGCCAAAAGAGACATATTTTTCTAATGAGCATTTTGTTATCAACCTCTAAAATCCTTAATTTGCTCCATAATAAGGTATAATATCTGATTGTTAATCTTAACATCCAATTAGCTCGTTATTTCTCTATTTACAACCATTTTTATTCCTTAATCTCGTAAAAAGAAGCCTAAATAACAATTTAATCGGTTTTTGTTAATCTAAATAAATAAGCATTAGGCACACAAGTTTTACATAATTTTTATTTCTTAGCATTGTAAGACACTTATCGCCCAAAGAATTCGAATTCTCTCCAAAGGTTCAGTTTCATCAAATAAAAAAGAAATAGCTTCATCCTAACTTAGATGATACTATTTCTCCATAACCTTCCACCAGTAAGGTTCAGTACCTAGAAATACTCTAGTTATTCTATTCCTAGCCAGGTCAGAATATTGTTTCAGCAGTGAAATTGGAATTCTTCATTAGAATTCTTGGTGATAAATACATCTGGTCGACTATTTTAATCACTTCGTGGTGTCTGTAGATAGCCAGCATGAACAATAACTACCCTAGTTTAGCCGGTACTGAACCTTAGAATACCTAAAGAAATTCACGTAAACCGAGGGGCCTGCACAAGCAATTTCTCAGCAAACTTTTCTACATTAATCAGATTACCTTCCTAATCGCTTTCCCCTGATTATAAGTAGAAAGAAATTTCTCCAGCCGGTCAAAAGCAGATCTCAATGTTTGTATTCCGGGTAATAGAACAACCCGGAAATGGTCTGGATTCGGCCAGTTAAACCCAGTTCCCTGAACTAACAATACTTTTTCAGCGGTTAGAAAATCACCAATAAATTGCTGGTCATCAGTAATATTAAACCTAGCAACATCAACTTTAGGAAACAGGTAAAAAGCACCTTTTGGCCTTACACAGGAAAGTCCCGGAATCTCGTTAATCCGCTCAGAAGCAAATTCCATCTGCTCATATAGGCGTCCACCAGGTTTAGTTAGATCATTAATACTCTGGTAACCACCTAGGGCAGTCTGAATCGCATATTGAGCCGGAACATTACTGCATAAGCGCATAGAAGCTAACATGTTCAATCCTTCAATATAACTTTTTGCCCTGGATTTGTTCCCGCTGACCACCATCCAACCTGCCCGGAAACCGGCAATCCGGTGCGACTTCGAAAGTCCATTCATCGTAACAAAGATCACTTCATCCGAAAGGGAGGCAAGCGAAACATGTTCTACCCCATCATAAAGTATTCGATCGTAAATTTCATCAGCAAAGATGATTAGGTCATGCTCAGCCGCCACATCCACGATCTGTTGCAGTAGTTCCCGCGGATAAACAGCACCCGTAGGATTATTAGGATTAATCACTACAATCCCTTTAGTTTTAGGTGTTATCTTCTGCTTAATATCTTTAAGATCCGGATACCACTCCGACTCTTCATCACAAATGTAATGAACAGCCGTACCTCCAGCCAAATTTACGGCTGCAGTCCATAATGGATAATCCGGGGCTGGGATCAATACCTCATCTCCATTGTCAAGAAGTCCTTGCATTGAGGAGACAATTAGCTCACTAACTCCATTACCAATATAAATATCATCAACATCAACCCCAGCAATCCCCTTTTCCTGGCAATAATGCATTATAGCCTTGCGGGCAGGAAATACCCCTTTAGAATCTGAATAGCCCTGAGCCTTCTTAAGATTCTGGATCATATCGCGGATAATTTCATCCGGGGCATTAAACCCAAAAGGAGCTGGATTCCCAATATTTAATTTTAAAATATTATACCCCTCATCTTCTAATCTCTGTGCCTCATCCAAGACAGGGCCACGGATATCATAACACACATGGTCTAATTTGGACGATTTTTTAAAGTAACGCATCTTTCTCCTCCTTAAGCTTAGCTACTACCTCACCAATTATTTTAAATCCTTTCTCCATCTCTTCCTCATTAACCCGAGAAATCCCTAAACGAAAAGTATTTTTCCCTCCGCCATCTGTATAAAATATCTCCCCGGGCATAAACAGCACTCCCCGCCGGTAGCATTCCGATAACACCTCCCGGGCATTAAGCTCATCAGCTAGCTCAACAAAGATATGTAGCCCGCCCTCACCCCGGATTTTTTTATGGGGAATCAACCGTGAGGCAAGCCGGATCGCAGTCTCATGGCGTTCGCGGTAAAGCCTTCTTGCTTTCCGAAGATACTTCTCAAAGAATCCTTGCTGCAAATATTCATAAAGTAGTGCTTGATCAAGAAAGGTAGTGTGGATATTCATACTCCTCTTAATACTCTCCAATGCAGAGATTAGGTTGGCATCCCCCATTATCCAACCGATCCGAATCCCCGGAAAAAGGATCTTAGAAAAGCTTCCAATATAAACTACATTATTACCTTTACCAGAGAGTGCTAGCAAGGGAGCCACATGCGAACCAGAGTATCTAAGTTCCTCATTGAAGCCATCTTCAATGATCGGAACCTGGTACCTGGAGAAGATCTCTAAAACCTCAATCCTTTGCTCAGGCGACATCACCTGTCCAGTAGGGTTATGATAAGAAGGGATTAAAAATCCAGCCTTAATTGGTGTTGTTGATAAAACCTGCTCCAGTTCCTCAAGATCAAGGCCCTCTTCTTCCAACCTGACACCGTGAATTTTCAAGTTCCGGAGTTTCATAATTTTAAGGGCTGTATTATGAGTAGGATTCTCCGTGACAAGCTGATCACCAGGTTCAGTAATCCCTGCCAGAACAAGGTTTAGGCCCTCAGTAAACCCATTAGTAATTAAAAGATCCTTTCCCTCCGGGTCTACACCTTTATTCTTTAAATAATCTTTTAGATACTCCATCAAAGGTTTATAGCCTTCAGCATACCCGTAATTTAAAATCTTCGCCCCTTCCAGAGAAAAACGGTCGAGAAAAGCCCGTTTGAAATCCTCTATTTCAAACAGATCGCCATCTGGCGCAATACTTTTAAAAGAAAGCATTCCTCTTTCCCATTTTAATTCAGTCTTTTCAATATCCAATTCTCCAGCCAGGACTGCGTCTTTGCTTAACAGGCTTTCCCAGGGAAGAAAAGTTGATTTTTCATATTTAATTGCCACTTCCGCAACAAAGGATCCCTGCCCTTGAACAGTATAGATAAATCCTTCATCTTCCAGATACTGAAAAGCTTGAATTACTGTGTTTCGCCCAATCTGCAAAATCTCTGAAAGCTCTCTGGTAGAGGGAAGACGTTCTCCTGCTAGAAGAATCCCTTTCAGAATTAATTCTTTAATATAATCCTTAAGCTGAAGATAGGTTGGTCTTTTACTGTTCAGTTTAAAATCCCCAAACATTGGCTCCTCCTCTTATTTACTATTATTTCATAATCAGATAGATAAAAAAAGAACCACAAATCAACTTTTTTTACCGGTTAGTGGTTTACTAGTTATCGAATCTCGTCACTGGTTCTCACATTTTACCTTTAATCTATTTTCATTTAGCATTCTTGGTTAAGCGGAGTCTGAAATTGGATCGAGCGATAGGGAAGTCGCGAACCGCTTTTTGTCCAGGATGGACTATAAATTAGATTGTTACTTAAATTAATTTTCATTCTTTCACGTACCCCAGCTTGCTGGGGTAACGACTTCCTATTCTTTAACCGCATGTTTCTTCCAGTCTATCCTCCACATTGCCGGCCGGTTTTCTCGGAAACTGGAAAATGCCAGTTCCTTACCATCCGGGCTCCAACGCGGAGGTGCTCCATTCAGACTTACCCCACTAGTAATCTGGAATCGGTCCCCGGTTTTCAGATCTAAAAGATACAAACTACCACGATCACGAAAGATCTTGTTTTCGGGCCCATTTTCTCCTTTTGTCGAAACATAAGCCAAATAGCTGCCTTTTGGCGAAACCGCTGGATGCCGATTATCGTATTCATCATCAATTATAGCAGTTTTGACTCCAGTTTCAGGATCATACATCCAGATACTTCCCTTATCAAGTCCCCAACACTCATAAGACTGAGTATCCGTCTTTACTAATTTCTTTTTTGGTTTCATTAAAGTATAATAGATTTTATCCCCAACTCCCCACTCCGGAGTAGAAATAAATCCCTGTTCATTAGAGAAAAAGGTCTTAATCTTTCTATCATTTAAATTAACTGTAAGTAAAGAGGAGGAATAGAGCCCCTCTCCCCGTACAAAGAGAACTCTTTTCCCATCCGGGGAGCAGACCGGATCACGATCTTCAGGGCCCAAGGTAAGTTGTAAACCTTCTCCCGAAGGAAATGCTTTCCACCAAATTTCCGTATTCATATCCTGAGCCGAAAAATTTGAGGCCCTTTTCCTTACCATTACAACTCCACTTCCATCCGGTGCCCAACGAGGCGAAGCATCGATTAATGCTCCGGTTCCGGTCCAAGCCACTGGGGAGGCATCTAGCTGCAGACGATATAGCCAAATCCTCATCTTGTTCCCCTCATCCCCCTCGTTCTTTCCAGAGAAGACAATCCGGCCATCTTGAGACCAATCAGCACTCCAGACATCGTATTTCTCCGGCAGAAGGCGGACAGAATCTGGCTTATTTTTCTTTCCTAAAACAACAGAGTTTCCCAGCAAAAACAGTACAAACAAGAATAATAATAAATAAACTTTTCCTCGATAATGATAATGCATCTTTTCTCCTCCCCAGAAAATGCTTACATTTAATTCACCCGAGTTTTGCTTTATATCACTTCATGTATACCGGTGTTAACCTGCGCAAACTACTTTCCGGAAGATTTTCTTCTTCTTTCCTTTCTGTTCCTGCAGGAATTATTCTCCACCAACAACTTTAATCTCCGGTTCCAACCAAATACCAGATTTCTTATGAACCTCCCGACGGACTAAGTCAATCAGATCAAGAACTTCCCGGGCAGTTGCCCCACCAAGATTAATAATAAAGCCCGCATGTTTCGGTGAGACTTGGGCATTCCCCAATCGTTTCCCTTTTAATCCGGCTTCCTCAATCAAACGACCAGCAAAATTCCCTTCCGGCCTTTTAAAGGTGCTTCCGGCACTTGGGAACTCCAGTGGTTGCTTCTCTTTTCTCTTCAGATTAAAATTACTCATCTGCTCTCTAATTTGCTCTTCATCACCGGGGGTCAGGTTCAGCACTACATTCAGCACAATACCTTCCTCCTGCTGCAATCCACTGGAACGATAAGCAAATTTTATTTCTTCATTTGTTAAAGTTTCAAAGCCTTTAGCCGGCCGATAGAGATCCACTTCAACAACTACATCTCGCATTTCACTCCCATAGGCTCCGGCATTCATAAAAACTGCACCACCCAGACTCCCAGGAATCCCGGAAGCAAACTCCAATCCACTAAGGCCATTCCGGGCTGCAGCTTCAGCCACCACCGCCAAAGCAGAAGCAGCACCAGCTATAAGCTTTCTCCCTTCAACCTTTGTATACTGAAAATCTTTTCCCAAACGCAGCACTACTCCGCGGATCCCCTCATCCCGGACTAACAAGTTACTACCCCTACCGAACAGGAACCAAGGAATATCTGACTTTTTACAATACTCCACGGTTAAAGCGAGTTCTTCCGGTGTTTCCACTTCCACCACTAAATCTGCAGGCCCACCAATTCTAAACGAAGTTAAACGGGACATCGGTTCATCTATCCGGAAATTTCCGGGTTTAACCGTAGCAATTAATTCATCCCGCCATTTTTTACTCTCCATCAATACACGCTCCAGTCTCGGGGCTCGTTATTCTATCAAGCTTACCTTTCTTCCCTTGCTGTACCCCTTGTTATTAATTACATAATTAACCCATCCCACTTTTTTACTATCCATCAATACCACTCTTACAGCTCGGCCTCGGGTATGAAAACCTTCGATGTTCATTGTTCTTCGCTCATATTTAACGTCACCTTGCAGCATAGTCTTTCTTCTTATCTCCAAGGCTCGTCACTTAATTGAAACCCTTTGGTATTCATAGCCATCTCCTGTTTCCTTCCTATTTACCACTTTTAAGAAGCGCACTCAAACACGGGTTACAAATTATAAGATGGGGAAAGCTAAAAGCTACTAGCAGTAATTATACTTTCCCGGAAAGGATATGGAAAAATGAAGCTTTTTATGCCCGTCCGCGTCTTTTTTGAACCCCAGGCCCTTGAGTACCCTTTAGGAAAAGAAATATATAAAAAGATGGAAAATGCCAATATTCCAATTAAGATTACCCCTTCTCATAACCGGGTAACAGGAATCCCGGGAGATACCCCGCAAATTGGTTACCGTGAAGCTAAACGCACTTTAGTAGTTGGAGTGAAAAAAAGCCTTAAATTTGATCCCTGCCGGCCTTCAGCCGATTATCAGTTTACCCTAGGCACCAGTTGTCCCGGCGGATGCCAATACTGTTATCTAGCCACCACTTTAGGGCGTAAACCCTATGTCCGAATCTATGTAAATATCGATGAAATTTTAGATACTATTCGCCATTATATCGAAAAAAACCTACCCGCTGTTACCAGTTTCGAAGCAGCTAGTACTTCAGACCCCGTAGCAGTCGAACACCTCACCGGTTCCTTACGAAAAACCATCAATTTCTTTGGCCAACAGACGCACGGAAAGCTAAGAGTAGTAACAAAATTTGCTAATGTCGATAATCTCCTTGATCTCGAGCATCACAGGCGTACCAAGTTTCGCTTCAGCATTAACTCCCGTTATGTAATAAGTACCTTTGAAGCAAACACTGCTTCATTTGAAGAAAGATTAGAAGCCGCAGGGAAAATCGCTCAAGCCGGGTATCCCTTGGGTTTTATCATTGCTCCCTTATTCTTCTACGAAACTTGGCAAGAAGACTACCAAGAACTTCTGACAAAGCTGGCAAGATCTTTAGGTGCCTCTACTCAAGAAGAAATTAGCTTTGAACTAATCTCCCACCGGTATACTGCACGCGCCAAAAAAATTATTCTGGAACGGTTTCCTCAAACTAAATTAGAAATGGAAGAAAGTACCCGCAAATATAAATGGGGAAAATACGGTTATGGCAAATACCTTTATCCCCCAGAGAAACTAGAACAACTAAAAAGTTTCTTCTTCAATGAGATTAACCGTGTTTTTCCCCAGGCCCAAATCGAATATTTTATCTAAGCTTTTTGCGTTGTGTCCTTTTTAAAAGGTCCCAACACAATATATAGTGTTGGGCTTGTATTAGGCTATCA
>DIPO01000076.1:69624-87042 GCA_002427045.1 Firmicutes bacterium UBA5486 | reverse complement strand
AGGCTATCAATATATTGTGCAGGGACAGAAAAAATCAATGACAACGCAAAAAGCCCTTATCTAAACCCTGTAATTTGAATAGTATCCCCATAATAGTACCTGAGGATTTGTTGATAATCATAATCCTGTTCAGCTAAAGCTGCTGCCCCCCATTGACTAAGGCCCACCCCATGGCCGGAACCTTTGCCAATAAATAAAATATTTTCCCCCGGCCTCATTTTTATTGGTTTCGTGATTTCCTCTCCAATTATTTTGGTTTTAATCTTAACATCTAAAATAAGTTCATTATTATTTAGCTCCGCCTTTCCCAACTGCAAACCAGCAGTCTCTACCAGGCCTTCTTTAATTGCCTCTTCTTTTATTTTAAAAGCCTGGAAATTACAACTGGGAAATGAAAAAAGCCAGCGTAATGAGGTGTTTCTTAAGACCTTTTCTTCGCCATTATCCAGTGAAGAGAAACGAAAAGCTAAACGGTTTCCATTCGTCGCATAAAGCGGAGCAATTTCTATCCCCTGCTTCGCCGAAAGATCCACGGCAGTTGCTAGTTCCTGTAGACTAAAGAAGAAACTTTCCGGCCAATAATAATTCTTGCTTCCCTGGTCAAAATCCTTTACCCCACGGAGATAAGGAAGAGGGGTTCCTTCCCAGACTTCCTCATTATTCTGCGTCCGGCCACCACTACTGGAATGATAAACTGCATTAATCAAACTTCCCTGCCAAGTAAGAACCTCTCCTTTACAAGCTACAACTGCCTCTTTAAATATCTGGGAAGCCCGTCCACCACGATAAATCTGACAATGAACCTGATCACAAAGATCATATTCTTGATGTTTATTTAAATTATATAAAGAATAAGTCCGGATCGCTACAGCATTAGCTTTTAAAGCCGCTTCCGGCCACCCAGCATATGCTTCTGCTGCCAGCACACTAGCAACATACTCTTCTAACCCTAGATAATTAATAACTACTAAGTTTTTTGCCGGCCAGATTTGTATACTTCCCGGATACTCCCGGCCATTGATCTTTAATCCATCCCCTGGGTCACCGGAAAGCATTAAGGGTAATTCAGAAGAGATCCGATCCCCTAAACCAGAAGTAATTAGAATCTTTCCTCCTACAAAATCGATCTGCCATTTAATCCCTGCTCTAAGTACCCCTCTTTCCACCGGTTCCCATTCTGTTGAATTTAAGTTTTTTCCCAGTCTTCGCTCTTTAGTAAAAAAGAGTTGAACTGGACGGGAAAATTCTAAAGAAAAAGGGGGATCCAGGCTGAGTTTTACTGAAAGGTTTGTCTCTCCTTGCTCAGCTGCACTAACAGAATTGATGATCAGGACTAAAAATAAAATTATTAATAATAAACGTAGCCGCATCTCAAACCTCCATTTTTCGCTTTCACGGAAATGCCTTGAGAATTAGAGACTATTTTAAAAAAATAAAGCCCGTCCTTCTTCAGAAGACGGGCAAAGAAAAAACTCATCAATTTGTTTGAGTTCCAATTCGCGTTTCACCAATCGAAAGTTGAACTGTTTCTGTTAATAAATCAGCGTAAGTATAGGATACTCTCCGTTCTACCTGGCGTTCCCGAAATCGAACGACAAAAACCTTAGGATAAGTCTGCTCTAATACTCCTTTAACCTCAAAGACTTTTTTCCGACCAGCATTGGCTTTTAACTTAACTTCCTGGCCAACAAAGCTGTCCATATCTTTTCTAATGAGGTCCAAGACATTCTGTTCTTGTCTGGACAAACCTGTCACCATCCTTCTTCTTTACCATAACCCAAGTATAGCACAGGCTGTCCGTTTTTGTCAAGACTTAAAATTATAGCAGAAAACGATGTTCTTTGTCAAGAGTTTTGATAAGTTTTTTTAAAATTATTTCTTAAGCCCTATAATCCTCCAGAAGAAATAGTCTGAACCATCTCATCTACCATCTGCTCCAAAATCTTTGGTAAACCGGAGATCCCCACCTTCATAAAACCCTGAATTAACAAAGAAGTAGCCTCTTCTTCATTTAAGCCCCTCGCCATTAAATACTCAACAGCTTCCCTACTGATGGGGCCGACCGCTGCTTCATGATTTAAATCAGCCTGCGGGGCACCTTTAACCTCTAGTTCCGGTATCGCCTGCATTGTTGATTCCGGCGACAAGAGCATCCCTTTACATTCAAGCCTAGCCTGAGCAGTATCATTTCTGGCTAATAACTTCCCGCGCATAGTAATCTGAGACCTATCTCCGGCTGCTGCCCTACTAATTGCTTCGCCTCTGGTGTCCTCTCCTACCAATTCAATTACCGAACCTAAATCCAAATTGGCATTACCCCGCCCATAAATAATACTGTTAAACCTACTTTTTGCCCCTTTCCCCCGGAGAATAGCCCGAGGATTTGATTGAATTGATTTAACCGGGTTTAATAGTAAATAATTATTGATAAAAGTCGCATCCTCATCAACAATTGCCCCAGTTCGTGGGCGAATATAAAAATTTTCCGCCCAATTATGAATCATAGTAAAAGAGAGAAAAGCTCCCTTTTTAATAAAAAACTCCGAGACCCCCAAATGCATTCCGGCATCAACCTTTGGTACAGTTGTACACCCACTGATAACCTCTGCCCTTGAACCTTCTTCGGCAATTATAATATTATGTACCCTTTGGCTTCCCTGATTCTCAGACATTAATAAACAGGACTGAATCGGCTGGTCAATCCTTGCTCCAGGCAGAATACGAATAAAATAACCGCCTTTCTGATATAACTCAGTATAAGCTGTATACTTATCAGCATCAACTGCCACTGCACTCCACCAGTAGTCCCATAACCAATCATATTTTTCTAAAGCCTGTTCAATGGCCATAATTTCTACCTGTCCATGATAAATTTGATTTACTTTTTCATAGAGTACTTGATCATTTTTTTGAAAATACGATCCGGATCGATTCTTCTCTTCTAAATCAAACCCTGACATTAAGGCCGCTTCCCGTAGGCGTTGATCCAAATCAGGAGCAGTCTTTCCATTACTTTCTTCCCGGATAAAACGGGAAGGATCAAAATCATCTCCATAAACAGCTGGCTTTTTTAAGGCTTTTTCCGCCCGCTCCTTTAAATCCTTTTCTGAACTACGCATTCCAAACACCCCTCAAAACCATGTTTACTTATTTCTTCAAAAAGGTCTCTAGGATTCCCTTCACAGACCAGCCGGCCTTTGATTAAAATATAACCTTTGTCAGCATTAATATAATTAAGAATATGTCCTGTATGGGTAATAATGAGCCCGGAATGCTCCCGCTCCTTAATCTTCTCTGCCTTCAATAAAAACTTAAGTACTTTCCCAATCAGTACAATATTCTCCAAATCGACTCCGGATTCAGGTTCATCCACCAATAGTAATTGAGGACGCTGAATCATCAGCTGAAATAACTCAGCCCTTTTGGATTCTCCGCCAGAAAACATTACGTTCAATCCACGATTTAACAAATACTCACAGTTTAATTCCTTGGCAACTGTTTCCCATCCATTCCCAAACTTCTCTGCTAAGATTTCCGCCAATCCCTGTAAAGTTACTTCCGGTAATACCGGCGGTTTTTGCATGGCAATTCCCATACCTAACCTAGCCCGTTCATCAAGAGATAAATCCGTTACATCTTCTCCCTTAAAATAAATCTTTCCCTCTACAACTTTAGTTTCGCCCAAACCCATGATCGCACGTAATAATGTGCTTTTCCCCGAACCATTAGGGCCCAGTAATAAGTGGGTTTGTCCAGGTGGAATCGTAAATGAGATATCTTCTAGGATAATCTGATTGCCTGCTTGTACTGTTAAATGTTCTACACGGAGCATCCTCTCACATCCTTCCTCTTTACTCTAATCTTACCATCTATACTCTGATTCTGTTATTAACTTTTCTTTTCAATTTTCGCTTGTTCGCCATTTTTCCAAACGCTCTTTAAGCTTTTTTTCGTAACCTTCTTCACTTGGATGATAGTATCTCCGACCTCTTAATTCTGCCGGAAGGTACTCTTGTTTTACATAGTGGCCGGAAAAATCATGGGGATATAGATACCCTTCTCCATATCCCATTTTTTTAGAACCTGAATGGGAGGCATCCCGCAAATGCATTGGTACACTTCCCTGTCCACTTTTTTCTAAATCTTTTATTGCTTCATTAATTGCCTGACAAGAAGCATTGGATTTTGGTGCTGTAGCTAAATAGATTACCGCCTGGGCAATAGGGATCCGTGCCTCTGGCAAACCAACCATCTCCAGAGCCTGGGCAGCAGCTACTGCTATTTGTAAAGCTTGAGGATCAGCATTCCCGATATCCTCTGCCGCATGGACAATCATTCTTCTTGCAATGAACTTAGGATCTTCTCCCGCCTTCAACATCTTTGCCAGATAAAAAAGGGCGGCATCAGGATCCGAACCTCTGATTGATTTAATAAAAGCCGAAATCGTATCATAATGATTCTCTCCCACCTTATCATAACGGATGACTCTTTGTTGTACAGAATCTTCTATAATATCCGTGGTTATATATCTTTCTCCTTTAGCATCAGGTTCAGTAGTTAAGACTGCCAGCTCCAAACCATTCAAAGCCACCCGGGCATCCCCCTCAGCCACTCTGATCAGATGGTCCCTAGCCTCTAGAGATAAAACCGCATTGTACTCTCCCAAACCTTTCTCTCGGTCCGTTAGTGCTCTTTCTAAGATTATCCTCATTTCTTCCTTGTTCAAGAGCGATAGCCGGAAAACCCGTGACCGAGATAATAATGGTGCATTCACTTCATAATACGGATTTTCAGTAGTTGCACCAATTAAAATAATCGTACCTGCTTCTACTGCAGGTAATAAGGCATCTTGTTGCCCTTTATTAAACCGATGGATCTCATCGATAAATACCACTGTCTTCCGGTGGTAAAAAGAATACCTCTCTTTTGCCTCCTGGATCATTTTTCGTACATCAGCTACTCCTGAAGAAACTGCATTCAATGTTTCAAAATGTGCTTCTGTATATTTTGCAATTAAAAAAGCTAGGGTTGTCTTACCTGTTCCCGGAGGCCCAAATAAGATCATTGAGCTTAAACGATCTGCTTCAATCGACCGACGTAATAACCGGCCAGGGCCAATAATCTCCTCCTGGCCTACAAACTCATCAAGAGTCTCCGGACGCATCCTAGTTGCCAATGGTGCCTCTTTTTTTCGTTTACTTTCTCCTGCAGAACTAAAAAGATCCATCTTTTCCACCCTCCTTGGATTAATCTTAATAAAAATTATCCCATAAGATAATGAATTCCTCAACTCCTATCAGTTTACCATATATATAAGCTACTGAAAATTCATGGTGAGTTTTTCTTTAAAAAGAATAGCAAGAAATTCTTTTTTTGTTTCCTTATAGCATAAAAAAAGACCCATTACTGGATCTTTTTTATGCTTTTTTATTTTATTTCTGCCCAATTAATTTCTCCCGTAGGAGAAACCCAAACCCTTCTTGCCGGCACCTCAAATTTTTCCCGAAAATCAAATCGCCAGCGGTCAAAGTTAAAGGTAGCCATCTCCAAAGGGCCGATCTCTAATCCACTCTGTAATGCCCATTGCTGAACAGTATTTAAAACTTCAGAGGTTGAACGGGATTGCCCATTAAATAAAACTACATCTGAAGCTTCAAACTCTCCATAATAGTAAGCCGGTGAAAAATCCCCTGATCCAGACAGATTAAGATCTACGCCTTTAATTTGTACTAAAATACGGAAAGGGCCATTAATCCGAAGCCTTTTTATTTCCCCTCCGTAAAAATAGAGGGTTAATTCCTCACCTTGTGTAAACCCATTAAACCCCCGCGCTGTATAATCAATGGCCTGCCATTGACCATTAATCATGGCCTGGAGTTCCCCGCAGACCCAGACCATACCTTCGGAATAATTCTCAGAACGTACCGAGTAGCTTAGATGATCCGGAATTGAATTCCCATCCGCATCTACCAGTTGAAAATTACCGGATACATTAGAATCCGAAAATTTAGATAAATCCTCTCCCCGAGCCATAAGATGGAGGGAAAAAACCAGTAACAATTGAATAACAATTAATAAAACCAAGTAGTAGCCAGGATGTTTCTGTGCCATAATCTTTACTCCTTTTACTGCTGTGATGTTAATTATATACTGTGCTGCATTTACTCTGAAAGGCTACCGTTTTTAAGAAATTTCGGGATTTTTAGCTTTTTCCCTTCAGGAGCTTTTTGGAAAATTAATTAGCAAGCACTCTACGGACTGTTTTCGTTACTTCTTCAGGTTTAAAAGGTTTAAGCAAAAAATCCTGAGCTCCAGCTTTTATTGCCTGGCAAGCTAGGTTTTTTTGTGTTGAAGTACTACAAATGATAATCTTAACCCCAGGATCGATCTCTTTAAATTGTTTAATTAAACCTAAAGGATCAGAATTTTCCATTACTAGATCCTTAATCACAAGATCAGGAGCTTTCTTTTGAAAAATATCCAATCCTTGACTCTCTGTAGCAGCTCCGTAACATTCATTCCCATCTTCAATTAATATTTCTTTTAATATCACTCTAAGGAGCTGGGAATCATCAATTACAAGAATTCTCGCCATTTTCCCACTCCTCCTCTGTAATTACTTAAAGGTATTACATAATTACCTTAGTTAACCACAAATAAGTACCTGGAAAATGCCTTTGCAGAGTGTCGATTCATCTGGCTTATCTTTTCATCTTACAGGATAGCTTGCCGACTCACCCGGCTTTGACTTAAATCACTGCGTGATCTTAATGTAGCTGGCGTGAACGACTACTTAGCTTAATTCTAAAGAATTGCCTGATTTTCGAAGCCCTTCAATCAGAATAATATTGTTTAAACCTAAAGATTGGACAATTCTATTAGTGGTTAAAAAATCAATTATGTACCTTAACTTGTTAAATATTTAATTTCTACGATAAAATAGAAAATCCTGCTTTAACTTTACAATTGCTTTACGTTTTTAAAATAGTTAATTTAAAAACAGGCCTGTTAGGCCTCTAATCAATGCCATTTATGTTATTTAAGGAATTGCATAATTTAGTTTTTGTCTAGTCTCAGACAATTACCTCGAATACTAGTTAAACACTATATATTGTGATTGAATACAAGCTTAGGTAATTATGCAATTCCCTCGATTACATAATTTTATTATTTAGAATTTGGCCATAATATACTTAATGTTCAACCCGAGAACCGTCATGAATTTCATAACTCCAGTTCATACCATTATTATTATCCCAGTTTTCCGCACCATCATGAAAACAAAAATTTAAACGGCTAGGATCTTTGGCCGCAAACGATGCTGTCCAGCCACCATCCCTGCTCTTTCTCATTTTGATATCCCGAACATCTGTCCAGTTTCCATGCCCATATCCTGTCCGTAAAAATACTTGTTTAGCATCCTCAGCCAGCAAACCCTGGTATTTTAAATTCACTTCATCTCCTAGAGTAATCGGCACTGGCTCTAAAAATAAGCCATCCGCAACTTCTTCAATTTTTCTTCTAACCATTGATTAACCTCCTATCGCTTAGCTGTTTTTAAATCTTCTATTTAGTATTTTACCCACCCTATTTATGTTCATGCTTTCTAAAAAATAGCAGCTCATAGCTTGTAACTCGTTGCTCGTCGCTCGAGTTAAAGAATGCACATAAAAAAAGCACCCCGCAGCAAGCGAGGTGCTTCATACCTAAACCAACCACTTATCCCAGATAAATAAATTTCAGGATGAAAAGCACACATAAAACATATGCCAGAGCATGAACATCTTTACCTTTACCTGTAAGTAGTTTAATAATTGGGTAAATGATAAATGCTAAGGCAATACCATTGGCAATAGAGAAAGTGAAGGGCATAGCAACCATGGCAATAAAAGCTGGTAAAGCCTCTGAGAAATCATCCCAATCAATTTTTCCGACATTAGTCATCATCATCGCCCCAACTACAATTAAAGCAGGTGCTGTAGCAGCAGAAGGAATTACCTTGGCCAGTGGAGAGAAGATTAAAGAAATCAGGAAGAAGAAAGCAACCGATACCGCAGTTAATCCTGTTCTACCACCATAAGCTACTCCAGCTGCAGACTCAACATAACTTGTAACCGTTGATGTACCAAGCATTGAACCAGCTACTGTCCCAATAGAATCTGCCAATAAAGCCTCAGTTCCCCGTTCCAGTTTTCCGTTTTTCAGGAATCCTGCCCGTTCCGAAATACCAATCAGTGTACCAATTGTATCAAACATATCAACAAATAAGAAAGCAAAGATAATATTAAAAAACCCAATATTCAATGCTCCCCGGATATCAAGCTTTAAAAAGATTTCACCAAAACTTTTCCAATTTGGCATTGAAACCCAAGCTAAGGGGTTAAGTACTGTATTTCTGGTCTCTACCAGTTCCGGAAAGAAAATTGCACCAACCAAAGTAGTCGCTAAAATTCCATAGAGAATACTGCCTCTAACTTTTAAAGCTAAAAGAATACCTGTAATAATCAGTCCAATCATTGCCAGCAGTGCAGTACCGGAAGTAATATTTCCTAATTTGACGTAAGTAGCAGAATCACTTAGAATAATACCGGCATTTTTCATCCCAATAAAAGCAATGAAGAGCCCAATACCGGCACTGATTGCAAAACGAATAGAATGTGGAACTGCATCAATAATCATCTCCCGCACTTTAAGCAGGCTTAAAATTATAAATACAATCCCAGAAATGAAAACCGCACCTAAGGCTACCTGCCAGCTATATCCCATACTCAGGACTACACTATAGGTAAAATAAGCATTCAAACCCATCCCCGGAGCCAAAGCAAAGGGGTAATTAGCAAGTAACCCCATCAACAGGCTGGCAAAAGCCGCCGAAAGGATGGTAGCAATCATCACACCATCAAAGGGCATCCCAGTTTCACTGATAATACCCGGATTAACCACAATTATGTAAGCCATAGTCATAAAGGTTGTTAAACCAGCCAAAATTTCTGTACGGACAGTAGTATTATTCTCTTTAAGTTTAAATAATCTCTCTAACAATTAACTTTGCACCTCCGTTTTTATTAAAACAAATAAATAATGGTTTACTGCATAAAGCAAGTTTAGAATCTAAATCTAAACTTTAGTTTACTTGATTTATGACCTAATCGTAAAGCACGCTCTATAACAATACCTCCTTTTCCATAGCGCTTGGATAGTCGCTTATATTTAATTTATAATGCTAATAATCTATTACTCCCACTCAATTGTACCCGGCGGTTTAGAGGTAATATCATAGACTACTCTATTTATTCCCGGAATTTCATCAATAATCCGTTGAGAAATCCGCGCAAGCAGATCATGGGGAAGTCTGGCCCATTGGGCAGTCATCGCATCTTCACTAGTTACTGCCCGTAATGCTACGACATGATCGTAAGTACGTTTTTCCTCACGCATCCCCACACTTTTGGTATCTGTTAATACCGCAAAAGCTTGCCATAGTTTCTGATAATATCCGGATTTTTTAATTTCTTCTATCATTATGTGATCAGCTTCCCGGAGAATATCCAACCGCTCTTTAGTAATTCCTCCAATTACCCGGACTGCTAAACCCGGTCCGGGAAAGGGATGGCGCCAAACGATCTCTTCAGGAAGGCCTAATTCTTCCCCAATCGCCCTTACCTCATCTTTAAAAAGTGTCCGGAACGGCTCTAATAGTTTAAACTGAAGATCCGGAGGAAGCCCCCCTACATTATGATGACTTTTGACCTTAACAGTTGTACCTTGAGCAGAAACGCTCTCAATCACATCAGGATACAGCGTTCCTTGAACTAGGTAATCGATCTCCCCAAGTTTCTTAGCTTCTTCTTCAAAAACTCGAATAAACTCATGCCCAATTATTTTTCGTTTTTCTTCCGGATCAACTACTCCTTTTAATTTATCTAAAAAACGATTAGCAGCATCAACCTCTATTAAACGAAGATTAAACTTTTTCCGAAAAACTGAAGCAACCTGCCTGGCCTCGTTCTTCCGGAGTAATCCATTATCAACAAAGACACAAGTTAATTGGTCACCAATAGCACGATTAATCAATACCGCAGCAACAGATGAATCTACCCCGCCGCTTAGAGCGCAGAGCACCTTTTGCTTTCCAACTATCTTCCTAACCTTGTCCACTTGTTCCTTAATAAATAATTGGGGGGTCCATGATGCTTCACACTTACAGATCGTAAAAAGAAATTCTTTCAAAACAGCAACATCCTCTGGAATCTGGAATGTAGGATGAGACTGTCCATAGAAACGTCTTTCTTGATCAATTTCAAAGATTAATCTCCCCTCAGCTCGGGTCTTGAAACAAACCTGCCCATCTTCTTCTGGGTAGAGCTCTTCTATGCCAGAACCAATTCCTAAAACTGGTACTCCTAGATTAAGCAGATCTGGGTTACACTTAAGATTACTCTTATCATCTGCCCTTCCTGAAAGAATAATCCCTTTAATTAGCATGCCCTTTAACCGCTCAAGATGCACATTATAGGGATGAATCTCACTATACACCCCTGCTTCCCGGACTTTTCTAGCAATTAAACGGCTATCCGGCGAAGCTAAATCTAAAACCACGATTGTTTCCCTAGTCGAAACCACCAACTTCACCTCAATCCAACATTTAGTTATGGAAACGGTAAAAACCACAGCTTTGCTGTGGTTTATTCAACTCTGGTATACTTCGGGTTTAAGTACTCCAATCATCGGTAATTGACGGAACCGCTCATCATAATCTAACCCATACCCAACCACAAAACGGTCAGGAATAGTAAACCCATTATAATCAGGAGTAATATCTACCTCACGTCTACTTGGCTTATCTAGTAAAGTACAAATTTTTAAACTGGCTGGTTTACGGGACCACAGGTTTCCTACTAAATATTTCAAAGTTAAGCCCGTATCGATAATATCTTCTACTACCAATACATGCTCCCCAGCCAAACCCATCCCAATATCTTTTAAGATCTGGACAGCTCCGGAAGTCTTAGTAGAAGCTCCGTAACTAGAGACTGCCATTAGATCATATTTTAATGGCACCTTAATCTCTCTAATCAGATCAGCCATGAATGGAAGTGCACCTTTTAAAATTCCAATAATAATCAATTCTTTACCTTGATAATCACGAGTAATTTCTTCCCCTATCTCCTTAACCTTGTCCGCAATTTTTTCGGGGCTTAATAACACTTCGGAAATCTCTTCCACCCGTCTCCCTCCTGATAAACAGTTCTTAAGATTATTCCTCTGTAAATAATATTTTCAGAATAATCCAAGGATTTGAGGGAATTGCATAATTACCTTTTGCATCCATTCAACCACAATATATGTGTTTAACTATTCAAGGTAATTATCTAAGATTAGACAATTCATAGTGAGAATATCAATATATTATCCTGAATTCGTGACATCCTCAGACACCAGGGAAAATCACGAAAGCTTTAAGTCACGGATTCAGAACTTCAGAACTACAGATATTATGGCTGAATCTTAAATAATTTAATTATGCAATTCCCTAATTTTCATGCAAATATTATACTATGCATATTAACTCACTAATATCCATCTGTCAAGTATTCCTAAATCTTCATTTATAACGCTGGTTCACTGCTTTCAGATAAAATCTCTGTTTCTAGTTCTCCAATTCGCCACTTGTTTTTAATCCTTTTTAAAACTAACCGATCTCTTCTACTCTGAACCTGGTACTCATCACCAGTAAGCATTTTTAAAATGTATTCTCCGGTAAATGAAGGGTTTTCTTCAGTAGAATCTTCGTTTTCCCTGATTTCCAAATCATCTATTTTTAAAAAAGGGATATTAAGGTGTTCATACGCTTGGCGAGTTTTAGAAGTAACATGCATAAAAGTTGCCATATTTATATATTCCTTACCCACCCCTTTAGCTAAGGGTTCTTCCATTTGCATCGTATTAAGGTTTTTGAATCCTTCGTAAAATTGATTAACCACTTCTAGAGGTTTAGTCTCCGGCGTAATCTGCTCCTCATATCCTCCCCGGGATAAGAGTATAGCCAAAATAATCAGAACCGGGCTAACAAGTATCGGCCATTTCAGCTTCTGCCACCACCAATATAGCTGTCGCTTTTTCTTTACCTTTTCTTGAACAGTCTCTGCTTCATTCTTGAATTTAACTTCTTCTTCCGGTTGGGCAAAATAATCCTGTTCTTCTATTATTCTCTTAATCTCTTGCTTTAAACCCCCTTCATCCGGTCTGCTATCTGGTTTTTTCTTTAAACAATCTTGTATTAAAATTGCTAAACCAGCTCCAATTTTGGGCTGATAGTACCGGGGATCAAGTGGTTCCTCCTTTAAAATAGCAGTAATGGTTTCCCGCTTTTTTTCTAAAGGAAAGGGGAGAATCCCGGTAGACATCGAATACAAGGTAAGACCTAAAGTATACACAAAAGACTTTTGGGACCAAGATGAACCAGCAATAATTTCGGGTGGAAAGTAAAACTCTCGAAGCTCTTCTCCTACTCGATAAGGAGATAATAACTTTTGCACCCTAGGGTCTAGTATTCCCCAGGCTCCGGCTCCTAGAGGAAGAAGATCTCCAGGGAAAAACCCTTCAAACCCTAATTCCGTCTCTTTTACTAAATCAAGAATTTCAGTCATAAAAACGCCAACCTCTGCTACTTCTTGCAAAGAATAAATCTGTAGTCCTTTTTCTTCCCAATGATCCCAAAGCTGTTGATTATAAGCTAAAACTAAACAAGTCTCCTGCTGGAACTTTTCAATCCCATGATAACAAAATATTTTGGTTTCATTCTGATCTAACTCAAGAGGATTGCGGATTATTTTCCTAAGCTCCCGGAGCAAATCGATGAACATATTTTCCTTAGAAGAAAGACTAAGATTAAGAGGTTCAAATAAATACTTTTCTCCTTGCTCATCCCGGACTAAAAATAGCTGGCTATCATCCGCTGCTTTTTTTGTTTTTAATAAAATAAATCCCATAATTAACACCTCCACCAGTAATTTAATGTAAATTATAAAAATCTGTAAAGAACTCTTTGTACTATGCCGATTCAATTTATATGAAGGAATGGCTAATATACAACAGAACAACACTATTACAAAAAATTATAATCAATAAGTTACAGCTTCATACTGTGCAATCCCTTAATATAATATAAAGGCAAGCATATTTTTCCGTTCCTTAAATCTAACAATATTAACATAAAAGTAGATTTTTATGTTCCAACCCTATTTTCTCGTTTTATTAAAATATATTTAATATGCTAAAACAACTATATACCATTATAATAAATTAAGATATCAATATAATTGCTCGAATTGTACTCTAATTCTTTCTTTATAGGAAGATATAGTCTATAATATAATCTTAAGAGGTTTATTACCAATGTTTTGAAAAATTGGCTAATTAGAATTGTCCTCAACCTTCTTTTAAAAGGAATGATTAATATGTCCTTTGTTCTAAAGAAAAACAAACTTAAAACCCGAATCACAATGAATCTAAAGTTTGACTGGATTGTCACCCTGGCTTTTCTCTCTATTACCTGGTTAATGTTTTTCCAAAATAAACTTACTCGCTACAATACCACATATATAATCTGTGTCTCTTTATTTGCCATCTTAAACCTAGCAGTAAAAGAATACTTATTTAAACAGGAAACCGAATTTATTTCGCGTTTATTCTGGCTAATCGATCTACTAAATGTTATAGCAGTCTCTTTGTTTTATTCTTTCGGTTTTTTCCCTATTAACTTTCTCCTTCCGCTCTATCTTTTCTTAATCTACCTTTCTACCATTGAAGCTTTTCCTAGAGAGATTCTATATATTACGATCTTATCAATGGTTGGGTTTTCAATCAATGTTTTTTTTCTTTGGGAAGATAGTCTTATCTTTCTACAAAAATTAGGTTATTCAACTTTAACCATCAATCTCTCCGGATTTCTGGCCTTATTTGTTTTACTTTTCTCCGGATTCCTGGCTACGACCTATGCAAAAATTGACAGTTCGATGACTCGTAATCTTGAAGAAATGTTATTAGAGAAAGAAGAAGCTTTGAACCAAACCCATCTTACCCGTACAAAACTGGAAGAAAAATACGCCTTCTTTTACACTTTAACCCTTATCCAGCAATTTCTCTTCCAAGAACTAGATGAGACCAAACTCTTTGCCAATACTACAGATATCATCCAGGGTATACTCGGTAGTTCGATCTGTGCCATCTTTGGTATTGGAGAAGATAAACAAATAGAACTTCTGGCTTATTCCGGCAAGGAACTTTGTCCTACCATTACCAATATTGTCAATAATAAAGATAGCTTAGTAGCAAAGACTATTGAAACAAAATCAATTCATAATGAACAAGCTGCCTCCCAAGAAGAAATGGAATACTGGAGAAAACAAGGAATCAACTACATAAGCACAGTCCCCCTCTCCTCTAAAGGCGGAATTTTAGGAGTTATGCTTGCTGCTAATTTTCAGAAAGTCTTTTTTAATCAAGAACAACACGAACAGCTGTTAATCATCGCCAATCAGTTAAGCTTAGCCTTAGAAAACACTAAACTTCATCAAGAAACAAAAAAAATGGCAATGCATGATTCGCTGACTAATTTATATAATAGAAACTACATGAACGTTTTTCTCTCCGTAGTACAAGATAATAGTAAACTTGCGTCTGCCATGTTTGATCTTGACCGTTTTAAAATAATTAATGATACATACGGACATATAACTGGTGATCTGGTTCTTCAGAAATTAGCAACTACTCTCAAAAAATATTCTACCACCAGAACGATCGCTGTCCGTTATGGTGGTGAAGAATTTCTACTTTTATCCCTTGAACATAATTTAGAAGAAATGTTTGCAATTGCTGAAGAAATTAGAAAAGAAATTGCCAATACAACCTTTCTTAGCACTAATGGAAAAGAATTTAGTCTTACAATTAGTTGTGGCATAGCTAGAATTCCTGAACATACCTTAATGATTGAAGACCTTGTTGCCAAAGCAGACGAGGCTTTATATAAAGCAAAAAATTCGGGAAGAAATCAAGTACAAATTTATAGTGAATAATCAATGCTCAATACTTCACATCGAATGAATTGCATAATCTGAAAGGAGTCTTTTATTAAATGGAAAAAGCCGTTGTTACTGTAATGGGAGACGATAAAGTTGGAATTGTCGCTGGAATCACTAAAATACTGGCTGATCATAAATGTAACATTTTAGATATTAGCCAGACCCTCACTCAAGGGATTTTTGCCATGATTCTAGTAATCGAGTTACCAGAGGCCCTTGATCTACTTATGCTCCGCGATCAACTTGAAGAAGCAGGCAAAAAATTAGGCGTAAAAGTTGTTCTTCAACATGCTGATATTTTCCAATTTATGCATCGAATCTAGCTCTATTTAAAAACTAAATACTCAAAAAGGAAGTGCTATTTTTGGCTTATTCTTCAGAAGAAATAATGGAGACCATCAATATGGTGGAAAATCTCCATTTTGATATCCGTACCGTTACCTTAGGAATTTCCCTCTTGGATTGTGGGGATCCCGACTCGAAAAAAGCAGCCCAAAAAATATATGACAAGATTACAAAAACCGGGGAACAACTCATCTCTACAGTCCGGAACATGGAAAAAACCTACGGAATTCCAATCGTAAACACTAGAGTAGCAGTAACCCCAATCTCTTTATTAGATCACCACTATTCAGCTGACGATTTTCTGGAGATCGCTTATGCTCTTGATCAAGCAGCAGATACCTTAGGAATAGACTTTCTGGGCGGATTCTCCGCTCTAATCCAGAAAGGTTTTACTCATGGCGACCTTAACCTAATATCCGCTATCCCTAGGGCTCTATCCTCTACTAAAAAAGTATGCAGTTCACTTAATGTAGCCTCGACTAAAGCTGGAATCAATATGAATGCAATTAACCAGGCCGCTGCAGCTATTAAAGAAGCTGCCAAGCTTACAGCTGATGAACATGGAATTGCCTGTGCTAAACTGGTGGTCTTTGCTAATGCTCCTGAAGATAATCCCTTTATGGCCGGAGCCTTCCATGGGGTGGGCGAAGCTGAAACTGCTATTAATATTGGTATTAGTGGGCCGGGAGTGGTTCGCGCCACTATCGAACGGTGTCCTAATCATAACCTCGGTGAATTAGCAGAAGAGATCAAGAAGACTGTCTTCAAAATTACCAGGGCAGGAGAATTAATCGGAAGAAAAGTCTCCAAAAAGTTAGGTGTAACATTTGGCATTGTAGATCTCTCCTTAGCTCCCACCCCGGCCCACGGCGATAGTGTGGCAAATATCCTGGAAGCCATGGGCCTTGAATCTTGTGGAGCACATGGTACAACTGCGGCTCTTGCCTTACTGAATGATGCTGTAAAAAAAGGAGGAGCTATGGCTTCCTCCTCAGTTGGTGGGCTTAGTGGTTCTTTTATCCCTGTTAGTGAAGATGCAGGTATGATAAGAGCTGTAGAATGTGGTGCCCTTACGCTAAACAAACTCGAAGCCATGACCGCTGTTTGTTCTGTAGGATTGGATATGATCGCTGTCCCTGGGGAGACTCCTGCCGAAATAATTGCCGCCTTAATCGCAGATGAAATGGCAATTGGGGTAGTCAATAACAAGACCACCGCTGTCCGGATTATTCCGGTTCCTAATAAAAGTGTCGGCGAGAAGGTTTCCTTCGGTGGCCTACTAGGTGAAGCTCCGATTATGGCAGTAAATCCATATAGCCCGAAAATTTTTGTAGAACGGGGAGGACGGATTCCCGCTCCCTTTAGAGCCCTAACAAATTAGCTCTTAGCCAATAGAACATCTTCATTCCTCACGTTCAATGATTACCCTTCCATTCTTAAAAGATACTAAATAAGGATGAGTATCAACCTGTGAACAATAGGAAATATCATCAGCAAAACCAATCGAGGACAGGTACTGAGCATGTTCTGCTTGGTATACTGCCTCGGTTAAGTCTTCGTTATTACTTATTAATTGTTGATAAACAATCAATCCCAAGTGGGCAGCATCTGTTAACTCCACTTCAATCCCCTCAGCAATTAGCCGCTCAATAATAAGGCCGGCACAGAGTAGATCTTCCAATCCTGGTTCCCCATTTTTACCGGCACAAAAAAGAACTATCTCTTTTCTATTTTTTAAATACGAAATAATCTTCCCGACATTTAGAAAAGCACCAATTAAGATTTCAGCCGCATTCTCTGCTTCCTTCAAAGCCTTAGTTCCATTAGTGGTACATAATACAACCCTTTTCCCAGAAACCTTCTCCGGTGTATATTCTAATGGCGAATTTCCTAAGTCAAAACCGGGAATTTTCAAACCCCTTCTTTCTCCGCCAGCCAGACAATTCTCGCCAATCTGCCGGCAAATAAAAGCTGCATCCACTGGTTCTGC
>DIPO01000076.1:64526-69444 GCA_002427045.1 Firmicutes bacterium UBA5486 | reverse complement strand
AGAACATCTATTACTACTACTGTTTTCCCATGAAACTCTCTATTTGTTTTTATCCCTGAAGCTATAATCAAATCTATTTTCATTGCTCTTATTACACTCCAATTTCACTACATATATTGAGGGAATTGCGCAACCCGTAACTCGAAGCTCGTCTCTTACCGTTCAAATTAAAAATGTCATTGCGATCACCCGTTACGCGTGTGAATGACTGTTAATTATGCAATTCCAACTTGAATAAAACTTGCTTTCACTCTTACATTGAATACAGAGACAACATGATGTTATTTATAATCAAAAATATTCACTATAAAAACTAATTAGAAGAGAAAGGTTCAACAAGATATCTTATTTTCTGGGGATGTAACTGCCAATAAGGGCCGGAGAATTCCCCCGGTAAAGTTGTAGAAAGTATATCTGTTTGAGGATTAATTCTTTCAAATAAAAGACCTAAGCCTAAAACTTCATTAAGCTGTAAATTAGTCTGTAGATAATACTCACTAAGCTTTTTTACCTCCGGAAGGCTACTAAGCACCCGTATCAATGTCTCTTTCTGCTTTAGTTCTGCAAGTAAAGCCATAATAAACTGCTGCTGTCTTTTGGTACGGGTAATATCCCCTAGGGCATCTCGGCGAAAACGGACATATCCTAAAGCATCATTCCCATCCAATTTCTGCAGGCCAGGGTGGAGATCTATAATAAAACCGGCACTTTTATCCTCATAAAGCATCCGCTTATCAACTGTAAGCTCAACCCCGCCAATTAAATCAACTATTTCTTTAAAACCTTCAAAATTAAGCATTACATACCGGTCAACCGGCATCCCTATTACCTTTTCCACCATTAATTTAGTTAGAGGATAACCGCCATACACGTGTGCCATATTTATTCTATCCACGCCATAATCCGGAATCTCTACCAAGCTATCCCGGGGAATAGAGAAAACCGCCACTTTTCCCATTTTTGGCCTTACGGCTAAAAAAAGCATAGTATCAGTCCGTGGAAGTTCCTCTTCTCCTTGATCATCTAATTTAGCCTGATCAACCCCTAACACCAGTATGTTTAAAGGATTCTGTACAACCTCTCCTACCTGGTGTTGGAGACGGAGAATCGTAAAATAGATAATTAACAAGCTTAAAAAGATTATAGCCGTAGCTGCCACAAGCAGTTTTTGGTAAAACCGCGGTTTATTTGTAATGGCTCGTAAAGATGTCAAAAGAATCCCCCCACCGGCAAAAAAGCGGAGTCTTTGCTACAAGGCTCCGCTTTTCTCTTTAACCAATCTCTGTTTTATCCTCCATCTGTTCACCTTGTTCTCCGGGATGATAAGATTCCAGTAATTCTTTAAACTCAGCGGCTTCCAGAGTTTCCTTTTCCAGAAGGGCTTGAGCAATCCCATGCAACTCATCATGGTGACTCTTGATAATCTCTTCCGCCCTTTTATAGGCTCGATCAATCAGTTCTCCCATTTCCCGGTCAATCGCCGCCGCAACCCCCTCACTGTAATTTTTATCCCTGGAGATATCCCGGCCAAGAAAAACTTGTTCGGCACTACCATGACCAAAGGTCATTGGCCCTAATTCTTCACTCATACCATATTCAGTAATCATTTTTCTTGCTAATTTAGTAGCACGTTCCAAATCATTTCTAGCTCCGGTACTAATCTCCTTAAGAACAATTTCCTCTGCCCCCCGGCCGCCGAGTAAAAATACGATATTTTCGTTCAGCTCCGTCCGGGTAGCATAATTCTTATCTTCTAATGGCAGTGCCAGTGTATAACCACCAGCCCGCCCCCGGGGAATAATTGAGACTTTATGAATAGGATCTACAGTCGGCAAATAATGCCCAACCAAAGCATGTCCAGCCTCATGGTAAGCTGTAAGTTCCTTCTCTTTATCACTCATCACCCGGCTTTTACGCTCCGGGCCGGCAATTACCCGTTCCACAGCTTCCTCACAATCATCCATCAAAATCTCTTTCTGATTCTTCCTAGCTGCTAACAAAGCTGCTTCGTTTAAAGTATTAGCTAAATCAGCTCCGGTAAATCCGGGAGTACGCCGAGCTAATACCATCAAATCAATATCTTCGCTTAATGGTTTCCCTTTAGCATGCACCTTAAGAATATCTTCTCTCCCTTTAATATCAGGAATATCCAGCATCACCTGGCGATCAAAGCGCCCTGGGCGGAGTAAAGCTGGGTCTAGTACATCAGGACGGTTAGTAGCTGCCAAAATAATGATACCGGAGTTAGGTTCAAAACCATCCATCTCCACCAAAAGCTGGTTTAGAGTCTGTTCTCTCTCATCATGGCCACCACCCAAACCGGCTCCCCGTTGCCTGCCAACCGCATCAATCTCATCAATAAAAACAATACACGGCGAATTCTTTTTGGCATTCTCAAAAAGGTCCCGCACTCTTGAAGCTCCGACCCCAACAAACATCTCTACAAAATCGGATCCACTAATACTAAAGAAAGGTACGCCTGCTTCTCCTGCCACTGCTTTAGAAAGAAGAGTTTTACCAGTTCCCGGAGGGCCAACCAACAAAACTCCTTTCGGAATTCGTGCTCCTAGTTCGGTAAAGCGCCGGGGCTGCTTTAGAAATTCAACAATTTCAACCAATTCTTCTTTTGCTTCATCCGCACCAGCTACATCTTCAAAAGTCACCTTGGATTTTTCTTCAGTAGTATAAAGCCGGGCACGGCTTTTACCAAAAGAAATGGCCTTATTCCCTGAACTTTGCATCTGATTAATAAGGAAAAACCATAAGCCGACAAAGATGAGAATGGGTAAAAGATTAGGAAGAATCAGAGACCACCATGATTCTGTCTTCTGTTTATAAACCCTTTCCACTCCAGCTTTACCTAAAGGAACCTCATACACCTCTGAAGATAGTGATGGACTTGGCCCCCGCGATACAAAGTTCTTGACCTCTTTCCCATTAACTGAATATTTCCCTTCAATCTGACCATCAGTGTAAATAGTTACATTAAGCACATCTCCGGATTCCACCTTAGCCAGAAATTGATCCCAAGTTAAGGTCTCCACGGTCTTATTAATGCCAAAAAAAGTCCATAAAACAAATAATGAAATAGAAACTAAAATTAGATAAAAGATTAACTCCTTAATAAAACGCAAGTACAAACCCCCTCTCGAGGTTAAAAATGTCATAGGCTATATTATACCATAGCCAAACTTTTTCTACAATACTACCTGAAAAACGCCTTCGACGAGTGTCGATTCACCCGCCCTTGATTTACATGGGCGACTTGTCGACTCACCCGGTTTTCGATTTTAATCACTTCGTGATGTTAAGGTAACCGGCGTGAGCGACTATCTGTTTCTGGATAAAATCTGAGATAAAGTACTTTCCGGGTATCCTCTGTAATTCGATACCTTTGATCCGGCCGGAGCCCGATCACAGCCAAAATATTTTCTTTCTCATCAACTAGGAGCGGATATTGAGCACGCTGGGAAAAAGGAATCTTACAATCAATAAATATATCTTTAACCTTTTTACTACCTTTCAGTCCCAACGGGTAAAATCGATCCCCCGGTTTTCGTGTTCTCAGATAAACAGGAAAAACAATTTTATCGGCATCCAAGTAAGATTCTAAAGATGATACCTGATTCCAATCTTTCGGGGCCTCTTCCGAGACCATCCATCTACTTTCTACTCCTCCTTTTCCCCCCGGTAAAGTGGTAAAACCAGGAATCTTTAAAGTAATAAAATAATCATCCTCTTTTTTACTAATTTTTTCCTGATCTCCCTTTTCTATTTTTAAAATAAGGTTGTTATTCTCTTTCCGACAAATAATACCACCAGGGAGATTGATTTGTTTTCTATCTTCACCGGTTAGCAACTGGAGTGCTGCCTGAGAATGGGCAAACTCCAAATACGCTCCGGGAGAAGCCAGGCTGAAAAATAACTCACGAAAGATCAGTCTTTGTAAAGCTATGGGAAGAGCCATCCATTTATAAATCGGGATCAGATAGCCTTCGGTTGGCTTTCCCAACTGGCCACAACTGTTTAATTTTAATCCCCACTTAATTAAAACTTCATCTTTCAACTGTTCCATAACTTCATTCCATTCCCGACAGATTTTAGCAGTCTCTTTTAACCTTCCTCTTAGCCCGGGCTGGTACTGATGGCATAAATAAGGAATTAAGGAATGACGGATTTTATTCCGTAAATATATCAGTTGTGCATTAGAAGAATCTTCAGCCCAGGGAAGTTTTAACGCACAGGCATAAGCTTCAATTTCTTCTCTTCCTACTTCAATTAGTGGACGGATAAACTTACCTCGCACTGGTGGAATTCCAGCCAAACCTTCTGGCCCAGCGCCAATCAGAAACCTCATCAGAACAGTTTCCACCTGATCATCAGCCTGATGTCCAAGGGCAATTTTATTGCAACCAAAGCGCTCAGCAGCCGCTTCCATCAAGCGGTACCGCTCTTCGCGGGCTGCTACTTGCAGAGATTTCCCTTTCTGATCATGTAAATCATAATCAATCTTCTCGATCTGATACGGTAGAGAATGTCTTTTTGCATATTCGGCTACCATTTTTGCTTCATCTTCAGCTTCAGGCCTCAAACCATGATTTAAATGAAAAACCGCCAGGCCTAGTTTAAAAGGTAATCTTTGCAAAACAGCTAGGAGTGTCATGGAATCCACTCCACCCGAAACTGCTACTAATAAGTTATCCCCATCAGCCAACATCTGATGATCAGAGACAGTAGCTAAAACTTTATCCTCAAACAGTTCCATCTTTTTCACCTTCTAAACCCTAACAATGTAAGGGGAACCTCGGGTTCCCCTTACCATTAAGCCTCCACACTTTCCAGTAATCGAGAACTATTCCTCGGGCTTTTTGCGTTGTCATTGATTTTTTCTGTCCCTACACAATATATTGATAGCCTA
>DIPO01000076.1:39507-64443 GCA_002427045.1 Firmicutes bacterium UBA5486 | reverse complement strand
CAACACTATATATTGTGTTGGGACCTTTTAAAAAGGACACAACGCAAAAAGCTTTCCTCCTTAAGATCTCTAAATAAAATAACGAGTTTTATAATGATAAGTTTCACATCTCAGGAAAATATCCTGTTTAAAATTTGTTAATCAATCTATGCAACGCAGATCTTCGATCTTAAGTACCATAATACTCATATCATCTTTAATCTCCCCGGCTGTTTCTATTTTAGCCAATTCTAAAAGATATTGGCTAAAAGGTTCTACTCCACCTATTTCTAACTTTTTTAGAGTTTTCAAAATCCAGTCCTCATTAGTCTTTTTATTTTCAATCACTCCATCACTAACCATTACTATTAAATCGTCATCTTCTAAAAAATCCCGGTAATACTCTGGTTCCACCTTATCTACAATCCCGATTGGAAGCGAAGTAGAACGGATTACTTGAACTTCCTGCCCTTTTTTAATATAAGTTGGAGCAGAACCGATTTTAAAAAGTTCTATCTCTCCTGTAAATTGGTTAAACATTAAAAGATCAAGGGTAGCAAATTTTTCTCCGGGATTTCCTAATAACAATAATGAATTAATAATTTTAAGAGCAAACCTCTTCTCAAGCCCGGCTCCTAACATCCTCTCCACCAGGCTTACCGTAGACTCACTTAAAGCGGCCGCTTCTTCTCCCACTCCCATTCCATCACTTAACAAACCTAACATCAAGCCCGCCTCCAGATCGAAGATACCGTGAGTATCACCGGAAATTTCATTACCTGCTTTAGGTAGTTTGGCTACTGCTGACTCCATTTTATACCTTTTTTCTGGAATAAGATGAAAACAGCAATTTCCTACTTCACACTGTTGCTTGCCTACTGTAAACCGGCACCCCAGAATCTCTGATACTAAAGGCGCAATTATACAACGACATTCCTCCAAAGCCTCGTTGCAGGATTGCTTTTCCACAATAATATGCGGCCTGTTTTTTATCCCGGTTTCCTGAATAATAATTTCCAGATTACCCAAGCCCATTCTTTCAAAAGCTACTTTCAATTTCTCCTCTAGTTCGTAATCAAAAGAGAAATTAAAAGGAATTTTATCAGCCATCTCTCTCATTAATGAGGCTATCCCAGTTAACTGCTGAGTTAAAAAGAATTGTGACTCACGAAATCTACGCCGCCAATAATATCCGGTTTTTTCTTTTTCAATTTTTAAATTTATTCCCTTAATTAAACTATCTTTATTCAAACATTCTTTTTCTAAACGGCCTTTTAGGTCGTAGAACCCGATTTCACCTCTAATCTCTGCCAAAGTAATTAAATCGAAAAATTCACGGTAAGTAGGGTAAAACTGTTCCTTCCAACAAAAATCATACTTTGGGCAATGATTACAAACCTTTGCTACTACATCTTGAAAATAGGAGATTATTTCTTTCTTCGCAGTCGCTTTCTCTTGAGCCCGAGGATAAAACACCTGTGAAATTTCAAAAAACAATTCTGCTAAATTTGAAAAATGCGAAGAAGCCTCTTCAACTAGTAAGTTCTTCTTTTTTTCTAAAGTAATCTCCGCACTAGTTAGCGGAAGGAACCTCTGTAAATAATAATAAGTTTTTCTCGGAAGCAGCAAAAAAATAGTAAGTGCTAAAGCTCCTTGAATTAAAGCTTCAAGTAATCCCTCAGCTCCCCACCAAATTACCGCAGACAGGATCATAGATAATAAAGCTCCCAGAATTAAACCGATTTTCCCCTTTTTTCTCCCTAAACCTGCCAATAAGCTTCCACCAGCAATCAATGGCATATGCCATGGTAAAGCTGCTCCAAAAAATAATTCACATAGTGAAAAAGCAATCCCCATCACCGACATCAGGCCAATTCTCGGTTTATTACCTAATAAAAGTATTACCATAAAGGCAAATAAAATATGGAGCCTTAAACTAAATTCACCGCTTCTAATAATAACCGTCTGTCCTAAAACAATATAGGCCACCAAGATCAGCAATCCAAGGGAAAAACTAAGCTTTTCGCCAGTCCGATCCGGAAACTCTTTGTTTTTTACAACTATAAAAACAAACCCTAATCCAGGAGCAAGCAATTTAGCTAGCACCCCAGCAATTAGGGCTTCAATAACTTCTATTCCCAGTACAGTTCGCCACCACTTCCAATAAAAAAAAGTTAGGATAAGAAAAGAAGATAACAGACTAAACAAGAGAGGCTTTTTTCGATGTTGAGACCGTTGGCTATAAAAAGCACCTATAAATACAGGAAGAAAAAATAACCCTCTGGGAATAAAAACTCCTCCCTTTATCTCTTGTAAAGAGATAAAGGATGCGATCAGGACCAGTATTCCCCCTGGTAGGTCCGCTAAGATCCAACTTCCTGCACAAGCAAGCCCTAGGGGAAAGACGCCCGTAAATAGTTCTTGCTTAGAAAGGAAAATAGCTGCAGCCAAGCCACAAAGGATAAACACCCATCTTTTTATTGCAGGTTCCAATTCCATCTTTATTTCCCTTGTTTCTGGTTCTCTTCTCTCATAGACCGTAGCCAGGCTCGGTCGCTTGTTCATTTTCCCAACTCCCAGATAGTTTATATTGAGGAATTGCATAATTACCTTAATCGTATATTTGACCAACGGGGAAGTGCCTTAATCTTAAATAATTGAATTATGCAATTTTTTAATTTAAGTATTCGTGACAATGCAATTCCTACTATAAAGATATTATATCAAAATTTCAAATATTTTCATGTCGATAATTTACAGATCAAAAAAACTGCTTTTTCTGTAAATTTCCTGACCATCTTCTAAGGCCGGAAGAGGTTTAAACCATAAAGGAAGCAGAATAGTAAAAGAAAAGAACCCAAATAAAGGATAAAGCCTCTTGATTAAGCGGGCAAACCCTAACCTGCTAATCAGTACCGCCATGGATAATATTAAAAATAATTTCCCTAAATACCATCGGTTTTTTGGCAGATTAAACCTTGATGCCAAAGCATACGCGTGGGCAATCAAGGTTGTAAAAAGTTCTCCCCATAAGGCCACTAAATACAGATAACGCCATCCCTTCTTCCAATGTTGTGTAATGAAAGCTAATGGCAGATCAATTGTGGAAAAATCGTATTTTACCAGAACCCGATAGAATAATAAAGCCAAGATCCCTAAAGATAAACCGCCAATTAATCCTCCCCATTTTAAAATCATAGGATCCGGTTCTAACCGGTAAAGGGTTACTAGGACCGGTAAAGCCATCACCAGATTATAAGCACTATATTGCAAAGAAGCCAGTAGCCAACTTCCCGAACTTGTTGTTTGCTCCCAAACTGATAAAATAACTTTTTCTTCGGAAAAATTAATAATTATTCCCATAATAAAGAGTAAGGGTACTACAAACAAGTTTACTCCCTTAATCCCCTCTAGATGCTGACTTAAGATCAATACCGTAAGGCATACCGTAATCCAACAAACCATCTCCCGCCCAAGCCCGGTTTCAGCTGCTACTGCACCCGATCCTGCCAGCATAACTCCGGTTAATAAAAATATAAATGTTGTCATCATCAAATCACTAAAATAGCCAAAGTATTTTCCTGTTAAATTAATTAAAAAATCTTGGTAAGAGCAGGAGCCGATTCTTCTACCCCATTCAATGGCTTTTGCTCCTAAAAATCCAAAAACAATTGTTGATACTAGAAGCCCCCACCTTCCTTCTGTACCATAACGGGAGAAAAAAAACCAAATCTCCTGCCCGGATGCAAACCCAGCGCCAATGATCGTCCCAATGTAAATACTAGCAATTGCTGCGATCCTCCCTAATTTATTCATCTTGCTTTCTCCTGAAAACCTTATTCCACCAATACGTCCTACTGATCCGCTCCATGGGAAAGAGATCCACCCAATCCACTTGAGTACCTTTGTAATAGAAACTAACTTTTCCTACCGAACTTCCGGCCTTCACCGGAGGTACTAAAGCTGCATGATCAAGAATAACTTTTCTTTGGACCTCACCCTCTTTTCCCTTAGGAATCACCACCATCAGATCTCTACGCGGATATAGAAGAACTTCAGCGGGTTTCCCCTGACGTATTCTTACCTTTGCTACAGGAGTGTCTGCCTTAGCCATCAGATTTAGAGTAAAATTGTTAAAACCATGTTCTAATAAACGTGCCGACTCTCCCCACCGGTCCGGACTATTTAAAACTACGGAAATAAATTTTCTCCCATCCCGCGTAGCAGAAGCCACTAAACAGTAACCTGCCTGTGAAGTTGTTCCGGTTTTAACCCCATCAGCACCAGCAAATGACCAGAGGAGTCTATTTGTATTCCTAACTAACCTTGTCTTCTTGCCCTGGTACCATTCAAGGGCTTCCTCTTTAGTCGCTACAATCCGGGAAAACTCTGGATTGCCAAGTGCATACCTAGTAATCAGAGCCAAATCAAAGGCTGTAGAATGATGGTTTGGTGCTCTTAAACCATGGGTGTTATGAAAATTACTATTTAAAGCCCCGATTTCTTTGGCCTTTCTATTCATTAGTTTCACAAATTCCTGCTCTGAGCCAGCTATATGTTCCGCTAGAGCAACACTACCATCATTTCCCGAACAGAGTAATACCCCTTTTAATAACTCTCGTAATGTAATCTGTTCTCCAGGTTTCAACCAAAGGCTAGATCCTCCAATCCGGGCCGCTCTGGGACTAATCGTAACAATCTCGTCTAAATTCCCTTTTTCCAGAGAGACAATAGCAGTCATAACCTTAGTAGTACTAGCCGGGGCACGCTGTTGATGCTCGTTTTTAGCATATAAAACCATCCCGCTTACTGCTTCCACTAAAATTGCAGCACTGGCATAAATCCGGGGGCCCGTCGTATAATCCGGTAAATAAACTAGAGATGGATACCGGTTAAATTGTTTATACGTTCCCACTGGTACACCAAGCTCCAACCGGGTACAGCAAATCCCCACTAAGATAAAGAAGAAAACTAATTTAATCCATCTATTTATTTTTAAATTTTTTGCGGGAAAATATCTTTTCATGGCCACACCCCTTCTTCCCTTCATTTTTATGCTGCTTACCTGGCTAAAATTCCGCCATTACTTACCTTTACTATCAGATTAAGTAGTCACAAAAAAAAGACCCTAATGGGTCCTTTCATTCTGCTTAATAAACTAAAGAATTGCATAATTCAATTATTTAAGATTTAACCACAATTAAGGTAATTATGCAATTCCCTCAAACAAGAGTTAGAGCTAATCTTTCTTAATCACTTGCTCATTTCTTTTAAGAATTCCAGAGAGATCAAAATGCCCGGCCAGAGTCTCTACAGAATTTCCCTCAATTAAAATTTGGACGGCATCTATCTCCGGAAATTTGGTAAGTGTATTTACGATCGCCCATACAACCAGGGCTTCTCCCCACGAACCTTTGCCAATCTTTACTGCTTCCTGCGATAGATCTAAGATTGCTAGGCCATTTTGGATCTCCAAACCCCGGACTTTAGCCCTGGCAGGAAGAACAGGTTCCAAACCCTCTTTTAAAGGGCCTTTAATCAATTCCTTAATCGCTGCTATCTCTGGTGCCGAAGTATACGGGAGCTCACGAAGTTCCCGGACCAAAAATGTTTCATCCGCAGTATCTTTAATAAAATATAAAGCTACTTTCGTTATTGGATTGGGTTCTTCCGTTAAAACTTTTCTCTCCTCTTTAAGTGTTTCCAACTCCATTTTAGCCTGCTTAAATTCTTTTTTTTGTGCAAAATACCAGTATCCACTGAGCAGAAAAGCGATCAGCAACCCAGCGATAAAAGAAATGAAGGGTAAATAATCTTCTCTTTTTAACACTTGCCCGTCCCCTTTATCAGTAACTAGCCATCACACCAAAATTCCAGCTATGATCCTCTTTTTGCCCGACATAAACCCCTGTCTCTAAACCATTCTCCCATTTCTTAAGCAGAGTAGTCTGATGACAAAATTCACCTTCCACCCCTACCAGTGGCTGAAAACGAATCTTAAAATCCTTTGGCAAATACCAATTTAGATCAAGCTGTAAAAACAGTTCTGGTTCACTTGGGATTCCAAATTCATATAATCCTCTCGCCCCGGCTACAATATAATGCTCTATACCAATCCCAATCATCAGTCCACAGTAATAATCCAGAAAATTCCTACCCTCCGCCCCAGAAAAAAGGGTTTCAAGATCCGAGACCAGCCGAAGATTCCTACCTAAAGGAAGTTGCGTATCTAACCCTAATAAAAAGTTTTTCTCGGTAAAATCATATCCGGTTTTTAAGTCTAACCCAGTCACAGGGGTAAATACCATCCTTCCCTGCCATCTGTTCCCGGATAAATACTGGCCAACTCTTTGATAGCCAAAATCTACGGCAAAGTTCTGATTAAACTGGTAAATCCCCTGAATTTGTGCCTGCTCCTGTAAAGAATACGAACCCGATATTGTAAAAGGGTCATCCCCGCCATAAACAGGAGCTCGTGAACTAAATAATCCACCTGCAACAATCAAGCTAATTAGAATCAATCTAAAAAAAAGGCTATTAATCTTCTTCTGCAAAACAATCCCTCCAAATAACATGGATTGATCTAAACTTAAATATAATCCATTACATCTATTTCTGGAAAAAGAGAATAAATCCTTTTGCTAAATTCTATGAAAAAAATGGTTACCGCAAACATCATCTAATAAAATTTAAAACCCCGCCACTCAGGCAGGGTTTTTTTACTTCTTAATCCATCGGAGGCATTCCACCGGGAACAGCTGGTTCTTCTCCCGGAAGATCAGCCACTAGGCTTTCTGTCGTAATCAGCATTGCTGATATACTAGCAGCATTCTGTAAAGCACTTCTAGTAACCTTTGCCGGATCAACAATTCCTTGATCAACCATCATCACAAACTCGCCGGTTAAAGCATCGTATCCTTTACCAAACTCTAAATTTTTGACCTTCTCTACAATTACTGAACCTTCGACACCGGCATTATTGGCAATCTGCCGGGCAGGTTCTGATAAGGCTCGCTTTACAATCTGAATACCAGTTGCCACATCTCCTGTTTCCTTCAGTTGGTCGAGGGCAGAAGCGATTTGCAGTAAAGTAACACCACCCCCAGGAACAATACCCTCATCCACTGCCGCCCTGGTTGCAGAAAGGGCATCCTCAATCCGGTGTTTCTTCTCTTTCATCTCAGTTTCCGTCGCAGCCCCAACTTGAATTACAGCCACACCACCAGCCAGTTTAGCTAAACGTTCCTGAAGCTTTTCGCGGTCATAATCAGAAGTCGTCTCTTCAATCTCTAATTTAATCTGACTAATCCGGTTCTTAATTTCCTGAGTAGTTCCTTTACCATCAACAATCGTCGTCTCTTCCTTGGTAATCCGTACCTGTCTGGCAGTACCCAACATATTAAGGGAGGTATTCTCCAGACTCAAACCAACTTCTTCCGAGACTACCTGCCCGCCGGTAACAATAGCAATATCACTGAGCATAGCCTTTCTCCGGTCACCGAAGCCAGGAGCCTTAACAGCTACTACATTCAATACTCCACGAAGCTTGTTAACAACCAAGGTTGCCAGAGCTTCAGCCTCAACATCTTCAGCAATAATCAGTAAAGGCCGGCCTTTTTGGATCACTTTTTCTAAGATTGGCAGCAATTCTTTGATTAGAGTGATCTTTTTATCTGTCAACAAAATATAAGGTTCCTCTAAAACTGCTTCCATCCGTTCGGAATCAGTTACCATATAAGGAGAGATATAACCTTGGTCAAACTGCATACCTTCAACGACTTCCAGGTTAGTACCGATTCCTTGCCATTCCTCAACTGTAATAACTCCATCCTTGCCTACTTTCTCCATTGCCTCAGCAATTAGGGTACCAATCTCCTCTTCCCCGGCAGAAATCGAAGCCACTTGCGAAATATCCTCTTTTGTCTCGACCGGACGGCTAACCTTTTGAATCTCCTTTACTACTGTATCTACAGCTTTTTCAATCCCTTTTCTCATAATCATTGGATTAGCCCCAGCCGCTACATTCTTCAAACCTTCACGGATCATTGCCTGAGCCAGTAGGGTAGCAGTAGTAGTACCATCACCCGCCACATCATTGGTCTTAGTGGCTACTTCCTTGACTAACTGCACCCCCATATTTTCGTAGGAATCTTCCAATTCAATCTCTTTAGCAATGGTTACCCCATCATTAGTAATCACCGGAGACCCAAATTTTCTTTCCAATACAACATTCCGCCCTTTAGGCCCTAAGGTAACTCGCACCGCGTCCGCTAAGGTATTGACACCTCGTTCTACAGCCCGGCGTGCTTCTTCACTAAAAATTATTTGTTTTGCCATTTACCCTCACCTTCCTTCTCTTCAACCGTTTACTACCGCTAAAATATCATTTTCTTTCAGAACCATATACTCCTCACCATCAACTTTAACTTCAGTTCCGGCATACTTGGCAAAAAGTACAGTATCACCAGGCTTAACCTCAAGCGGGATTACTTTACCATTCTCTAACCTTTTACCTGTTCCTACAGCCAGAACCTTCCCCGTCTGGGGTTTTTCCTTAGCAGTATCAGGGAGCACAATCCCACTTTTGGTCTTCTCTTCACTCTCCAAAAGTTCGATAACAACCCGCTCCCCTAAAGGTTTGATCTTCATAAAATTCCTCCTCTCAAATTGTTAGCACTCACCATAGATGAGTGCTAATACACTTAAAAATAGTTTACCCAAATATTCCTTTCAAGGCAAGATTTATATTCCGTTAGAATCAGGCCTAATTGACCATAAATCCGGTTTATGTAAAGAATGCAGTAAATATTTAGGGTATTCTCCATTTTCCTATCTATTATGATGGTAATAAGCGATCTCGTGGCTCGGTGCTCGGTGCTCGTTGCTCGTCACTCGGTTGGAAGAAAGCCTTCGATGCTAATAACATCAAAGGCTAATGTTCATACTAGCGACGAGTACCGAGCAGATTTCCTTACATAAAAAAAGCCCGGATAATTCCGGGCTCAGTGTAATTCCTGATTCTGATAGGGGAACTGTGACTGATAATTGGTAAATTGCTGTTGAGTCTGGTCAAGAGTATCCCGGGTGGCAGAGGTTAACTTATACCACCCCTTCTTAAACATTAAATTATACGCATCCCTGGCTGCCTGGTGAGTTTCATTCAAAACGCTCATGGTCACACCATGGAGTCTTTCGTGACTAGCCTCTCTGACAAAAGTATTAAAACCGTCAGTAAGATATTTCTGGGTAGCCAGTACATCATTGAGGATATCTCGATCATTCAGTTGCGGCCCTTTAACACTACCTGCACCAACAGAAGGGTTTTTAATTGTTCCTGGGTTTTGTTGATTATGCATCATATCCCCTCCTTTAATATAAGGCCTTACTGGAATCTACTTCGCCCAGTAACCTCAAGTAATGTTGTTGATGCATCTTGCCAACATTGGTAATTAGGTTGATAACCTCCTGATCCTGACACATCCCAGCATATTCATTGCACTTTTTTGCCGCCAGTAATTCCCAGGACATAGCATCTTTTAGATAAGCATGATCTTTGTCTGTGATCACTTCCGGAGGATTAGTCATCATACCTACAGTCTGTGTTCCCATTTGAGCCTGTTGACTTTGGCCCTGAAACCCTTGTTGTTGCATACTATTTCTCCTTTCCACCTGTAAATCGGCACAAAGTTATTTTCCCACAAAAAAGGAGAAAAATGCAGAAATGGTGACAGGTAATAAATGGAGGATCTCGTTGCTCGTTGCTCGTCGCTCGTCGCTCGTCGCTCGGTTGAAAAAAAGCCTTCGAAACTAATAAGCATTATAGGCTAATGTTCATACTAGCGACGAGCAACGAATAATGAGTCGCATCCAGTAAAGCTCTCAAAGGCTTCCAAAACGTCTACCCATCATAAACTTTCGCTATCTCAGTTAAGCTCCAAGCGGGCGCGGATTAACTTCTCTCCAGCGGCCAGAGCTTCATCAATCTTCTCCGGGCTCTTCCCACCGGCCTGTGCTAATTCAGGACGGCCACCGCCGCCGCCACCGGCTACAGCTGCTGCTGCTTTGACAATCTCTCCGGCCTTTACCTTAGCAGTCAGATCAGGAGTAACACCGGCAATAAAAATTACCTTTTCCCCCTGAACAGTACCAAGAAGGAGTACACAGGATTCCAACTTATCCTTAAAACGATCAACAGTCTCTCTCATCACTTCTATCGAGGCCTGATCCATCTTTGAAACAAGATATTTATGACCGCTGGCTACTTTTACGTTAGCAAACATCCTTTCGCCTTCAGCCAATGCTATTTTCCGTTCCATCTCCTCCAGAGTCTTTTTCAGAGCAGCCTGCTCTTGAAGTAACTCATGAACTCGCTCTCCAAGCTGACTCGGTTCTGTATGAAGCTCCCTTGCCATTTCCTTAATCAGTGCTTTCTCCCGGTTAGCCAGGGTAAGAGCCTCCCAACCAGTCACTGCTTCGATCCTTCTGACTCCGGTTGCTACACTGCCTTCGGAAATAATCCTAAAGCCCAGGATCTCAGAGGTATTCTGAACATGGGTACCACCACAGAGTTCCAGGCTAACCTCTCCAATCTGTACCATTCTTACTTTTTGCTCATACTTCTCACCAAAAAATGCTAAAGCTCCACGGTTTACCGCCACCTGATAATCTGTCTCTTCTGTTACCACTGGCAGTGCCGCAAAGATCAGTCTGTTAACTTCCATCTCTACCTTGTTTAGAAGTTCATCATTCAACCCCTCATAATGAGTAAAGTCAAAACGGAGCCTCTCCTTTGAAACCATAGAACCGGCCTGATGAAGATGTGTTCCTACTAGTTTCCGCAAAACCGCCTGGAGTAAATGAGTAGCCGTATGATTAGCAGCCGTCATCTTTCTCTTCCCGGTTTCTACCTGAAGAATATAACTAAGTGCCTGCCGGGGAAAATCCTTTCCTTTAGGGACAAAATGAATTATCTTATCTTGTTCCCGCTTGGTATCAACTACTGTAAATTCTTCAAAGCGTTCGGGTGCAACCTCAGCCAGAATTATTCCGGTATCCCCTTCCTGTCCACCGCTGGCAGCATAGAAAGGAGTACGATCAAAAACCAGTCGCCAGTATTCTTCATCTTTACCAATCAACTTCAAACTGACATTTGATTTTAAGTATTTATAACCCACAAACTCGGAATGAGCCCCGGAGGAAACCTCTTCCCACTTAATCTCTGACTCTTGGCCGGTAAATCTCCCGCTCAACCGGGCTCTCTCCCTTTGTTCCTCCATTAACCGGTTAAAGCTTTCAACTTCAACACTAAGCCCTTCTTCCTCAGCCATCAATTGCGTTAGATCCAAAGGAAAACCATAGGTATCATATAATTTAAAAGCCGCTTCCCCGGAGATGACTTTCTCTCCCTTTTTCCGTAGGGCATTACTTAAATCAGCAAAAAGTTCTAATCCTTTATCAAGAGTACGGCCAAAAGCCTCTTCCTCCGCTAAAATAACCCGGCGGCAATGCTCTTCCTGTTCCACTATTTCAGGGTAAGCCTCACCCATCTGAGCAACCACTACTGGAACCAAACGGTGGAGCAGGGGCTCTTTGACTCCTAAGTTCCGGGCAAATCTCGAACCACGCCGGAGAATCCGCCGGAGAACATATCCTCTGCCCTCATTAGAAGGTAAAACGCCATCAGAAATAGCAAAGGTTAGTGCCCTAATATGATCAGCAATCACTCTCAATGCTACATCATCCTGCTCATCTTGTGGATCCGCTCCAGTTAATTCTATTATCCTTTTAATTATCGGGGTAAATAGGTCTGTATCATAATTAGAGTTTTTCCCTTGTAATACCGCCACAATCCGCTCAAAACCCATCCCAGTATCTACATGCTTATCCGGGAGTTCCTCCAGCGAACCATCAGCTTTCCGGTTATTCTGAATAAAAACCAGGTTCCAAAGCTCTACAAAACGTCCACAATCACCATTTACCCCACATTTATGTCCTGGGATATGGGCTTTATCACATTGTTTAGGCCCCATATCAAAATGGATCTCTGAACAAGGCCCACACGGCCCTGTTTCTCCCATCTCCCAAAAGTTCTCTTTATCACCAAACCGCAAGATCCGTTCTTTAGGCAATTCGGTTAGTTCCTGCCAGAGGGCTGCTGCTTCTTCATCCGTCTCATAGACAGTAGCATAAAGCTTATCTATGGGTAACCCCCAAACCTTAGTCAACAGCTCCCAAGCCCAGCTGATTGCCTCTTTTTTATAGTAATCACCAAATGACCAGTTCCCTAACATTTCAAAGAAAGTATGATGATATGTATCCCTTCCTACCTCATCCAGGTCATTATGTTTTCCGCTAACCCTTAATACCTTCTGGGAATTAGTTGCCCGCTTGTACGGCCTAGTTCCGGTGCCTAAAAACACATCTTTAAACTGATTCATTCCGGCATTGGTAAAAAGCAGGGTCGGATCATCTACCGGAAGCAACGAAGAACTGTGAACTATGGTATGGCCTTTACCGGCAAAAAACTCCACAAATTCACGGCGGATTTCATTAGCTGATTTCATCTTTTATCTCTCCTTAATAGTAGCAGTCCGGCGCCCAGCTAAAGTAGGAAAACGAAAAGCAAGACTTTTGGTATCTATTAACCACATCTTAACCTTCATATTGTATCCAAAATTGACCGAAAACTGCGAACTTACTATCTTAATTTTTTTAATATCAATCTAGGCTGTTCACAAAAAGCTCATTTTTATCGGCTTTCAAAGCTTGTCTTCAATAAGACCCCCCAAATCTTTATCCTCCTAAAACTGTATACTATTTCTTATCTTTTCTGTAAACTGAAAACCATTTCTTTTATGCTTTTTGTGATCCAATCCCACTATGATTTATTCTACAAAAAAAGGGCCTCCCCTGCAAGGGGAAGGCCCAGACCAATCATTTTTTCCCAGCCCGGTATTTAAAGTATTCCAGAGCAACCTCAGGAAAGAGGATATAAGAGAGAACATCCTCTGGCTGTTGATAATAATTAACATCCATCGCCAGTAGTTCCTTCTTGGCCTCCTCAATCTGCGGAGGAAGATCATCAGCAGGACGGTAGGAGATGGGCTCTTCATCACCGATAATGATCTTTTTAATCTCTGGATCAATCTGTGCCGGAGGACGTCCATAATGGCCCCGGACATAATCCTTGATCTCCTTCGGTACTACGCCATACCTTTTTCCAGTCAGGACATTTAGAACCGACTGCGTCCCTACCATTTGACTGGTGGGAGTAACTAATGGCGGATAACCTAATTCCGCGCGGGTACGTGGAACTTCGGCCAATACCTCATCATAGCGATCCAGAGCATTCTGCCCTTTCAACTGGTTTCGCAGATTAGAGATCATTCCCCCTGGAATCTGATAGGAAAGAACGGCAGTATCAACTTTCCTTGGAGAATCAAGGGCTTGATATTTCTCACTGATATCTTTAAAATGCTGATTAATCGGAGAAAGTTTCTCTAATTCAAGGCCTGTATCATAAGGAGTATCCTTTAAGGCTGCCACCAATGACTCAGTTGGCGGCTGCGAAGTTCCCATTGCTAAAGCTGAGAGAGCAGTATCAACCACATCAGCCCCGGCCTCGATAGCTTTCAGATAAGTCATTGAAGCTAATCCACTGGTATAATGGCAATGTAATTGAACAGGAAGTTTAATCTCCTTCTTAAACCTTTTCACCAGTTCTTCTGCTACATAAGGAGAGAGCAGTCCAGCCATATCCTTAATACAAATCGAATCAGAACCCAGTTCTGCCAGTTCTTTAGCAGTTTTTACATAAGAATCAATATCATGAACCGGACTGATCGTATAAGAAATCGTCCCCTGGACATGAGCACCAGCTTTTTTTGCCGCACTAATTGCGGTCTCCATATTTCTAACATCATTTAGAGCATCAAAGATCCGGATAATACTAATCCCATTATCCACTGCCCGATAGCAAAACTCTCTAACTACATCATCTGGATAATGTTTGTAGCCAAGGATATTCTGCCCCCGTAACAACATCTGGAGAGGAGTCTTCTTAATTACAGCCTTTAACTGACGAAGGCGTACCCAGGGATCTTCTTTAAGAAAACGGAGACATGTATCAAAAGTAGCACCACCCCAGGCCTCCAACGAATGATATCCTACTTCATCGATTGCTTCGGCCACTGCCATCATATCGGCAGTTGTCATCCTGGTGGCCCAGAGGGATTGGTGAGCATCACGGAAAATTGTTTCAGTAATCCTGACACGATGTGACATTAAATTTCACCTCTTATTTTTTAAACATTGAAGTATTTTTGAAAGGTTTGCTTACAGAATCAAAGCCCTTGTAATTCCTTTAATCTCGCAAACACAGTCTGATAAAAACTCTAAGTTTCACTTTATATATGCTTTTTTCTAGTTAATTCTATACAAACTTAGGTAAAATGCTCTGTTGTATACTAGCCGAGCCTAGCTAGGAGTAACCCAGCCACAACCGCTGAGCCAATAACCCCAGCCACATTCGGGCCCATCGCATGCATCAACAGGTAGTTTCCAGGGCGTTCCTCAGCTCCTACCTTCTGTACCACCCGAGCTGCCATCGGTACGGCTGATACTCCTGCCGCCCCAATCAGAGGATTAATCTTTCCGCCACTCAGTTTACACATCAGACGGCCAAATAATAACCCACCTATTGTCCCAAACCCGAAAGCAAAAAGTCCTAACAGAATAATTTTGATTGTCTCCCAAGTAAGAAAATGTTCGGCACTAGCCTTGGCACCAACAGATAACCCCAAGAAAATAGTGATAATATTAATCAGTTCATTCTGAGCAGTCTTAGAAAGACGATCAACCACCCCTGATTCCCGCATTAAATTCCCAAGCATCAATGAACCCAACAAAGGTGCAGCTGAAGGAAGAATCAGAGAAACAAGCGTAGTCACAATAATCGGAAAAAGAATCTTTTCCGTCTTGCTAACCAGACGTGGTTGCTCCATCATGATTACCCTTTCCTCCTTGGGAACAAGCAATTTCATTAACGGTGGTTGAATAATCGGAATCAATGCCATATAAGAATAAGCAGCAATTGCAATCGGCCCCAATAAATCCGGCTTTAAACGACTGGTTAGAAAGATCGCCGTTGGCCCATCTGCTCCTCCGATAATTCCAATGGAAGCAGCTGATTTTAGATCAAAACCTAATAAAATAGCACCAATCAAGGCGACAAAGATCCCTAATTGAGCTGCCGCCCCTAATAGAATACTCTTAGGATTCGCCAGTAATGGTGCGAAGTCAGTCATGGCTCCTACCCCCAAAAAGATTAAGGGGGGATAGATTCCTAATTCCACACCCTGATAAAGATAGTAGATTAATCCACCCGGTTGAAACTGGCCATTTACCACCGAAGAACCTTCCATCAACCCCGCCAAAGGTAAATTAGTCAGCAAAGTTCCAAAGGCAATTGGTAGTAAAAGCAATGGTTCATATTCTTTTTTAATCGCCAGGTACATTAGGACAAAGGAAACAAGAATCATTACTGTTTGCCCAAAAGTAATATGGGCAAAACCGGTAGACAGGGCTAATTCTTTTAAGTTTTCTAACATTATTATTTCCTCCCCTTAAAACCGGAGAGTTAATAAGGCATCCCCAGTATTGACAGAAGCTCCAGCCTGAACAAAAACCTGGCCCACTGTCCCTGCCGCCGGAGCCACAATTTCATTCTCCATTTTTAATGCTTCTAAGGTTAAAAGAACCTGGCCTTTTTTAACCTGTTCACCAGGTTTTACTTTCACATCCATAATTGTGCCGCCTAAAGGAGCCGGAACAGATTCCTCTCCTGCAGCAATATTCTGAGACTGAGCCTGAGGAGCAGGAGCCGTAGCGGAAGGGGTAGATACTACCGGAGCTTCCGATTGAGCTGGTGCAAAACCGGGGTTCCCTTGAGAAATCTCTTCTACACTAACTTCGTAAGTTTTACCATTAACTGTTACTTTAAAGAACTGCATAATTTTATCCCCCTCTTTATTTAGTTATTCAACTGATTCCAAAGAAACAATCTTCTTATTCATTCCGGAAATCACAGCCATCATCGCTGCTACTGATTCATCTTCATCCCTACTTACTGAGTTTATCTCCCGGATGCGGACTACTGCCTGTTTATGTTCAGGTAATAGTTTAGAAATAACCGCCATCATAGCAATAAACTCTTCATCTTTAAGTTCATCGGGAGAAGCAGCCGGAGGTTGCTCGGTAGTCTTCTTTTTTGCCGGAGCTTTACCAACTAAGACAGACATTAAATTAATGATAAACATTAAAAAAATCAAAACTAAAAAAGTAGTGATTATACCCGACAAAAGAATCTCTACCCCGACCATTAAGTTATTCATCCTCGCTGTCTAGCCTCCTTTTTATTGAATTTTATCAACCTGATTAATTACTTCCGCGCATGCTAAGTCCAATACTGCGGAGAAAACTAGATAACATAGAAGGAACAACAGCTCGACAGAGTTTGATCACAGGGTTCTACTAGGCCAAACTCTCAGTATAATTTGAGAAAATTGCATAATTACCTTAAGGTCTCAACCACACTATAAGTCTTAAACTTTCATTAGGCAACAAATTATGCAATTTCTTAACAGGATATTTTTTATTTTTTAATGTTAATGAATTATGAAAAAATAATAAATATAATGTTATCTTTGAGTCAGCCTCCCAGACGAGCAAATTCCCCCATTACAATAAAATAATACTAGAAAGCAAGGTTAAAATCAAGAATATCTCCTTACCAATTTCCTTTTAATGAAACTTTAACTTTTTATCCTTGTAAAATGCAGGGATTTGCTGATCTTTAACGAATTTAATGTTACTTCTATATGAACAAAATAAAGGAGGTGTTTGTGGTGGGAATTATACTTTCAGATAAACCACCTGAGGCTTCCCAGGTGTCCATTTCTCGTGTTCTCACCAAACGCGATTGGAGAGTTTTTATTAATCTTCCCTGGCAACTTTATAAGGATGACCCTAACTGGGTTCCCCCTTTAAGGTCCGATATGTGGGATACCGTAAACCCCGAAAAGAATCCCCTAATGAAGCTTGGGCCTTACCAATACTTTATCGCCTGGCTCGAGGGCAAACCGGTTGGCCGGATTGGAACCGGAATTGATAAGAATTTGAATAAGAAAAAAAATAAAAAAGAAGGCTATATTACCCTCTTCGAATCGATCAATGATTATCAGGTAGCTACTGCCCTATTTGACGCAGCCATTGATTGGTTAAAGGTAAAAGGTATTAACTCTGTAACTGGGCCCCAATCCCCATCAAATGGAGATGATTACCGTGGTTTATTAGTCAAAGGTTTTGACTCCATGCCGGTCTTAATGAACTCTTACAACCCGCCATATTATGAAGTTTTCTTTGACCAATATGGCTTTACTAAAGATTTTGATCGATATGCTTTTTACTATGATCTCTCCAAACCAGTTACCCAGCGTTTCGAAGAAAACATGGATGCCCTAAAGAAACGGTATAAATTTTCCGTAAGAAAACTAGACCTGAAAAATATAGACGAAGAAATAATCGGACTGCAAAAACTGATTGCCTGTTCGATGCCGGAAGAATGGCCTGATATGGTTCCACCTAGTCTCGAAGAGATCAAAGATGAAGCCAACAAATTACTACCGGTGGCTGATGAGGATCTTGTCCTCGTAGCAATTAATTCTGAAGGCCAACATATCGGCCTGGCGATTGCACTACCAGATTACAACCAGGTACTAAAGAGATTAAACGGACGGCTTTTCCCCATTGGTTTCCTGAAATTCCTTTGGTACAAAAAAAAGATTACTGGTGGGCGAATCTTTGTTTTAATGGTTGATCCGGAATATCATAAAAAAGGAATCTCCGGCGCTTTATATCTTCAGATGTTTAAAAACGCCCTGCAAAAAGGGTATATTTATGGAGAAGGTTCCACCATTCATGAGTTTAATACCAAAATGGTCAATGACGCGATTAAAGCCGGTGGTGATCTCTACAAAATCTACCGGATTTATCGAAAGGACTTTTAATTTTATTATTTTATACTTTAGGGAATTGCATAATGCTAACTCATATTTTTACCCTTTACGCAAAGGTCAAAGTAAATTGATTTTATAAAAAACAGAATGTTAAATAAAAGCCCAGCTAGATTAAGATGCTGAGCAATACTAAGGATCTATTGTGGGATATATTGTTGAATTTTTAATCAAATTATACAATTCCTTTATCGAAAAATCGTCTATTTTGACGATTTTTTGCTATTGTTGCTAAACGTTTGTATCTTTGTAACGTTATGTTCATCCTGTTATTGTAGTATTAGTTTAACACCCCTCCTTTTTTCCTCCTTTGTTCAGGCCTTTGCATTATTTTATGCGAAGGCCTTCGTTTTTTTACTTTAAATTCTCCCAAGCCTGATTAACTATATTTGCTAACTTTTCAGCGCTGGGTTTTGTTCTTGGCGCTTCTCCTTTTTGCCAATAAATTAGAAACTCAATATTCCCTTTTGCGCCCAAGAGCGGCGAATAAGTTAAACCGGCACAATTTAGGCCCGCTATGAAACCGGCTTGGGCAATATTTGTTAATACTTCCTGCTGCGTTTCTGCCGAACGTACTACCCCATTCTTCCCTACCTTATCCCGTCCCGCTTCAAACTGTGGTTTAATCAGAGAAATTATCTCCCCATTTGCAGGAAGGATACTAACGAATGCCGGCAAAACTTTAGTAATAGAAATAAAAGAGAGATCTGCCGTAATCAAACTAGGGATCATGGGAAGCTGATCCGGAGTCAAATAGCGGATATTCGTCTTTTCCATTAATACTACCCGCGGATCCTGCCTAAGCTTCCAGGCAAATTGCCCATAACCAACATCAACAGCAATCACCCGTTCTGCTCCACTTTGCAACAGGCAATCGGTAAAACCACCAGTCGAAGCTCCGGCATCCAAACAAATCCGTCCTTTGATCTCAACCGGAAACACTTCTAGTGCACGAGATAGTTTAAGCCCTCCACGGCTAACATAGGGCGGGCTCTCATTTACTTTTATCGCAGCCTCCAAAGCAACCCTGGTTCCGGGTTTGTCTACAACCTTACCCTCAACCAACACCTCTCCAGCCATAATTATAGCCTTTGCCTTTTCCCTGCTCAGGGCAAGTCCCCTTTTTACTAATAGCAAATCGATTCTTTCCATAATAACTTCCTTTCCCAATAAATGGAGAAAAGCCCCGAAGGGCTTATTGATATTATCTTTTACTTCTTATTGTTTTGCCTCCGACATCCATTTATTCTTTCCTAAGAATATTATAAGATATTTTAGGTGAGTAGGCAACAAGGATTCAGCTCGTCTCTCATTGATCGAGTTAGAAAATACCTTCGTAACTTTCTGTAAGCTAAAAACGCCAAGGTAAACTTTAAGCATAGACAAAAGTATATTATCCTTGAAACTCCCAAATCATCCCCGACCAGGGCGGAAGGGTGAGCTGGAAATGGTCATTAAAATTAATCCCCTCACTAATGACCGGGTAAACCTGTCTCCAGATTCCCTGTTTCTCCGGCGAAAGCAATAATGATACATGTTCCATCGTATCCTGGTTATTGAAGAGTACCAGCATCCGCTCTTTCTTATAGCTGCGCCAGTATCCGTAGACCCCATTTTGGCTAGCCAAGGCTGTCTGGAAATCTCCTCTTCTAAAGGCTACTCGTTCTTTACGTAATTTAATCAGATCCTTAGTTGCTGTAAATATCTCCTTATCCCATAGCGTCTCATCCCAGATCATTGTTTTCCGGCAATCCGGATCCTTTTCCCCGGTCATCCCAATCTCATCGCCATAATAAATCACTGGAACTCCAGGATAAGTCAGCAAAAATAACAAAGCTTGTAACATTTTCCGGCGTTCTCCCCGACAAATAGTCAAAAAACGCTGCGTATCATGACTCCCCAACAAATTAAACATACTCATTGTTGTTTTCTGGGAATAACGGGAGCGGAGAGCAGCCAGCCGCTGATCAAACAGATTAGCATTAATCTCTTTTTTAGCAAAGAAAGAGATGATTAAATCCCGAAGCGGATAATTCATTACCGAGTCAAACTTATCACCCTGTAACCAGTAAGCAGCATCCTCCCAGATTTCTCCCACAATATATACATCTGGATTAAGGGTCTTAACTAACCGCCGGAAGATCGGCCAGAAATCTGCTCTAACCTCATTAGGAACATCCAACCGCCATCCATCAATACCAGTCACTGTCCAGAAGGCAACCACTCTTAAAATGTAACGGACGACTTCCTGTTCTGCATAATTCAATTTGGGAAGAGTCTTAAACCCCCACCAGCAATCATAGTTGGGCTTTGGAGACTGTCTTACTGGAAAACGGCAGTTATACCATTGATGGAAGGGCGAACTTTTCCCTTGACGCATCACATCCCGAAAAGCCCAAAACTGATCTCCGGTATGATTGAACACCCCATCCAGAATCAACCTCATCCCCGACCGGTGAAGTTCTTTCAACATACTTATATAAGTCCGAAAATCACCAAAATCCGGAGAGATCCGCAGATAATCTCTTGTATCATATTTATGATTAGATGGGGCATCAAAAATCGGGTTAAGATATAGAGCATTTACCCCTAGTTCCTTAAGATAGGGTATCTTCTTCATAATCCCTGCCAGATCGCCCCCGAAAAAATTATATAAACCCGGTTTCTCCCCCCACGGAGTAATCGGAGAAGGATCATTTGAGGGATCACCATTATAAAAACGTTCAGGGAAAATCTGATAAAAGACAGTATTTTCAAGCCAAGTAGGATCCGGAAAGTTTTCTGCTTCAATTGTCCGGTCTGAAAATACTACATTCTGTTGCATTACTATCCCCCTGTTCTCGTAACTCGTTCTAATCCCTGGATATAAGAAGGGTTCTCTTCTTACAGCCCGGTCTTCAGATGCAAGAGTTTTACGGACTCTTTTCCGCTATTTTCATGTTAACAGCTTTAACATTCTGTTACAAGCGGTAAGTTACGGTAATAGGGGATATAGCTGGGTCTATGACAAATAATCTGCTGCCGCCAAAGCAGCAACTAATCCTTCGCCTACTGCCTTCGCAATCTGCCAGGGCCTCCCAGTACAATCACCAGCAGCAAAAACACCAGGAATATTAGTCGCCATCTGCCGATTTACCTTAATCGCATCACTTTCCATCTGTAGGCCCGGTAATAATCGATCCAATGGTAAACTGGCCCGTTCAATAAAAACTCCCTCTACTTCATAGCTTCCTTCAGAAGTAGTAACTCCGGTTAATCGCTCTTTGCCATGAAACTCTGTTGGCCGGCCGGAAATAATCTCAATTCGTGAATCCAGATTATTATATTCTCCCTTATAACGCGGGAGATAATAGACTTTATCACATAAATCCGCTAAAAAATTAGCTTCTTTTTCCCCTGCAACCAGTTCTGAAAGGAAGAATACCCTTTTCCCTCGGAAAAACATCCCATCACATGTAGCACAGTAGCTTACACCTTTTCCTACCAGTTCCGCCTCTCCCGGAATTGTAGCCTTCTGAGGAGTACCCGTAGCCAGAATAACAGAGCGGGCCTGATAGATTTCATTTTTACCCATACCCTGAAAAACTTTGCCATCCCCTCCGTCATCCCAGCTAAGGTTTAAAATTTCATCGTTTTTGAGCTCTACTCCATTATCTATAGCATGTTCCCTATATTTTTCCGCTAAAGCTAACCCGGTAATTCCAGGTAATCCTAGATAATTATCGACCCGATGAGCCTGGCGTAATTTGTTACTTAACTCTTCCTTACCAACCAGTAGAACCTGCTTGTTTCTTCTCCGCCCATTTAAAGCAGCAGATAATCCGGCTGGGCCACCTCCGACAACTAGGATAGCATACATCTTACACCCCTCCCTAAATCTTTCTGTTTTCATTTTACCATTTATTATTTAAAAGACAAAAACTTTTTTTATGATTCCAATAAAAAGTACTCAAACTATTATAATGCCCTTATTTGAAAAAAGCGGTATAATCTCTATAGAGAAAAAAGAGACTCGTTTTTGATTGAAAGATTATTCTTTTGAAAACAAAGACAAGATTGGACTAGTCTGCATAGACTGTCATTTAACACGAAAGACAAGACGCATTGAAATTTTCTCATTGAAAGAAGGGTTGTAAATGAAAAAAACCGCCATTATTACCGGTGCTTCCCGTGGAATTGGCCGGGCTACTGCTGAGCTCTTCGCCGCCAATAACTATAATGTGATTATCAATTATAACCATTCAGCAGATGCCGCTTTTCAGCTTTACCATGATCTACGTAAAAAATGGTATTCGGTCGCCTTATTCAAAGCCGATGTTACCAACCGCCGGGAAATTGATGCGATGACCGATTATTGCCTTAATACATTCGGTGCTATAGACCTATTAATTAATAATGCTGGAATTGCTCAATCTAGTCTTTTTATTGACCTCTCCCCTGAAGACTGGGAAAAAATGATCGGCATTAATCTAACAGGGGTCTTCCATTGTACGCAAAGCGTTCTCGGGTATATGATATCCCGAAAAAAAGGGAAAATAATCAATATCTCTTCCATCTGGGGACAAGTAGGCGCCTCCTGCGAAGTACATTACTCTGCAGCCAAAGCAGGTGTAATCGGACTTACTAAAGCCCTCGCCAAAGAACTGGGCCCTTCAAAGATTCAAGTAAATTGTATTGCCCCGGGAATTATTGAAACCGATATGCTAAACCCATATAATCAAGAGGAACTAGCTAGCCTGGCTGACCAAACTCCACTCGAACGTTTAGGTACCCCTTCCGATATAGCAACCTGTGCCCTTTTTCTCGCTTCCGAACAAGCTGATTACATCACTGGTCAAGTAATTGGTATTAACGGTGGATTTGTCATCTGAGGGAATTACATAAATACCTTAATCTAAATACTTTTTTTCAAGATCAGAAACCGGGTCCAAATAATCAGGACCCGGTCTAAAGAGTTAATCATGCTAACCTTCTTTTTTAACTAGGGAAAATACAGTTTACCGGCAATAATCCTCTTCTGAAGTTCCCAATAATAAAAGGATGAGAATTAAAAACAAGAGAAAAGCTAAACTTTCATCCATCTTTCTAAATAAATCCAAGACCCCCGCCATCAATAACACCCCCATTAATTATTTATGCTTTAGAATATGCAGATGTTAGGGGATCAGATTTAGGCTATTGGTATTTTTTTATAAGGAAAGCATTATTTTTATAGCTTCTCTTCCACCAGGTTAAAGCATGATTTTAATTTCTAGCACAATTCAAAGAGAATAGATAATTCCATTTAGCAGCATGTTTAAGCTCATCAGTATAAATTTCAGTAATCAGATTTCGATAGGGAAGAAATTCAAAACCAAAGAGGATCTTCCTATATTTTTCTACAGCTGCAAGTTCGCCAAAAAGGGCTCTTGTTATTCCCTGACAATAGCTCGCCGGTACTTCAAATTCCTCCCCCTGCGTAGGGGGAATTTCCTCTCCGGTAACCTCCCAATACAATTCTCTAAAGGCTCTAGCGTGTTTTCTTTCATCATTCCTAATATCGGTAATTATCTCGCGCTGACCGGGTGGAGCTACACTAAGCAGGTAATCATAGAATAACTCATCCTCCCGTTCGGAATTTACTGCCTCCACTATTAATTTAAGAGCTCCGGGATATGCATAGTTAGAGACATACGGATAAGTAGCTAAATACCTATATTCGACATAGGGATATCCCGGATAGGGTTGACAACCCTTGTTCATCTTTTTCACCTCTTTTTCTATTTAGAAAATAGCCCTAGTCGATTCACCCGCCTTTAATTTATATTACTTTGTAATGGGTAGGAAGGCACATGAACGACTTACTTATCGACTCACCTAACTTTATTTTTCACCATTTCATGTACAAAATCGTCATCCAGCGTGAGCGACTACTTACTACTACCATGTTATGACCATCCACAATAAAAAGTGATATTATAACTGACTCAACCCATATATAAAAAGCCTGTTTTTATATAAAACATAATGTAAAGTTAATTATTGTTAATTTCACCCAAAAATTTAACAATTATATACTGATGTTGAAAAACAATTATATTTTGCCTGATGATGGTAAGAGCTTTTTGGTTATTTGTTTAAGGAATTGCATGATTGACTTTTAGCGTTCTTGCAATATGATTCTTTATCTTTTTTGTCCATAATGATATAATTTTAATACTTCTTTTATTTATTTTGCTTTCACAAAATATTTATTGATAACACACTATTAAAAGTGAGTTTTTAATTTAAGTCAACAAGAAATGGCTTGGATGAGATTATTTAAGAAAGTAAGGAGGGATAAAGAGAATGCAGAATGAAAAGTTTCAAGAACTAGTATTATCTCATCTAACCAGATTAACTGAAGATATGTGCGGGCTAAAACAAGACACAACCACCATAAAGAAAGATGTAGCTGGTCTAAAACAAGATACAGCAACCTTAAAGCAAGATGTAACTGAGCTAAAAAGTAAATTAGATCTTGTTTATGATCATGTTGTGCAAATTACCGAAGTTCAAACTGCCAATTTAAATCGAATATTAAAGCTTGAAAACACTACCGGTTCATTAGCTGAAATGTATGGGAAACATGAAGTGGAAATTAGAAATATTAAAAGCATACTCATTTAAACAGTAGTTCTTTTTTATTACCCGACATCTAAACGAATTAATTCTAAATAAGCAGGAAATAAGTCATGCTAGGAACATATAATGATCTGTTTTAAAATTTGCCAAACCTCAAATTTGAACATAAAAAAAAGGTTCCGATTTCTCGAAAACCCATTTTTACATGGCGCGCCCGGAGGGGCTCGAACCCCCGACCTACAGATTCGAAGTCTGCCACTCTATCCAACTGAGCTACGGGCGC
>DIPO01000076.1:0-39271 GCA_002427045.1 Firmicutes bacterium UBA5486 | reverse complement strand
CAATATATAGTGTTTAACTTAAATCAATTATTAATTTCATTAATTTACTAAAACTAGATCAGAGAATTTTCCTTAGTAAATTCAATTAATTCATCAACCTTAGCAAAGGCTAGACCTGTCACAGTATCAGCAGCACCATAATAAATTGCAATCCGCCCGGTAGCTGAATCTGTCAAAGCTGCACATGGGAAGACCACATTCGGCACATCCCCCACACATTCATAGAGTTTTTGCGGTGAAATAATATAAGGAGCTGTACGGTACATCACTTTCCATGGTTCATCCAGATCCAAAAGTGCCGCACCCGCACTATAAACAAACCCATTACAGGAAGTTAAAACCCCATGGTAAATCATAAGCCAGCCTTCTGTGGTCTCAATTGGCGTAGGACCAGCACCAATCTTTGTCGATTGCCAGCCTTCAGCCCTCCCCATTACGTACCGGTGACGTCCCCAATAGCATAAATCGGGACTCTCACTATAATAAATATCACCAAAAGGAGTATGTCCATCATCACTTGGCCGGCTTAACATTCCATACTTACCCCTAATTTTTCGTGGAAACAAAACCCCATTCCGATTAAACGGCAAAAAAGCATTCTCCATCTGATAAAACTTTTCAAAATCATATGTATAACCCATTCCAATCGTTGGGTGACCCTTATACCCATTACACCAGGTAATATAATACCTGTCCTCCAGCCAGCAAACACGAGGATCGTATCTTCCGTAATTAAACTCTCCAATTTCCGGATCATCATAAATAAACTCAATCGGTTCTGCAGAGATCTCCCAATTGATCCCATCTTCGCTTTGGCCTTTATGAATCTGCATCCGTCGTCTTTTATCATCGCAACGAAAGACCCCGGCAAATTTCCCTTTATAGGGAACTACTGCACTATTAAAGATGCTATTAGAAGTAGCAGTAAGGTCCCGTGGGATCACTGGATTACGGGAATAACGCCAGACCACGTCTTTACAATCATTAGGTTTTTCCTCCCAGGGGATATTAGGTAATTCCGGACCAATAATAAGCCGTCTATTTGCGTTTTTATTCGTTTTGGCCATATTCATCACCTCTTTTAGTTATCCGGTTGTACTCGTTACTATTTTTACTAAACCGGTATAGTTATTATATTATATATTTCTTATAGATTCAAGGACAACCGTTTTAATTAAATTAAAGCTAATTAATTCTTACTTTAGTTTGAGGCCACAACGATATATGGGAGTGTACTTACAAAAAGGCTATTGATCTTTTGTGACGTGATATGGAGGCAAGGCCATTAACCCCATCCATTTCATCAAAAATCCCTACAATATTAAAGGCCCCGGTTATCAACCGAGGCCTGTATTAACGCTTCTATAATATTTTTTTGTAATTTATTTCTTATATGGTACCTAGAACTAATAAAATCAGGATCAAAAACAGAATAAAGGCTACAGATTCATTCATATTCGAAAACATATCCATAACTCCTGCCATCTCTACACCCCCCGTACTTGTTCTGATAATAAACTATGCGCCTTCAAGGGAATTTGAAGCAGGCAAAAATATTATTTCGTGAATATCCCTATTATCTAGTTTAAAAAGTTACTTTAACCTATTCCAAATCCGGTCGCATGTATATATTATAAAACCGGAAGTAAAAAACTACGCTGGAAGGGAGCGCTGATTTATGGGAACTATTAGAGATGGTTGTGGGAATATTGGCGAATCAAGCATCGCCGTCGTACTTTTCTTAATTCTAATCCTGCTTATTCTTGGAATCAACTAATTACCGGTGTTTATAGAATAAAGGGGAGTTAAAACCTCCCCTTTTTTTATTCAGTTAGCCTTAACCCCCATTTATTTCTATCAACCGATGGCGTAATCGGTCTTTCGCCCTTTCCATGGCTTTTAGTACATAGGGGTCCTTTTCACTTATATTTATTGTCTTAGAATTATTTATAATTTTAACGGATTTTCCGAACATATTATCCCTTTCTTTTTCCCCTTTTTCAGCCATTATTTTCACCCCCCTATTATCTTATACCCTAACTATCCAATCGGTTATTAATTAGATCAAAATAAGCCACTAGCTGGGATAGGGACAGCTCTTTTTGCATTGTTGCCTGTAAAAAAACCTCGCACAGGATTAAAATAAAGCTCTCATCAATGGTGGAAAACCCAATTGAATCCTCAGAATAAATATGCAAAACTAATAACATATACTTGGAAAAGATCATTTTAACACCAAATGTTTCCTGGACCGTTTCTTCCTGCGGAACCATCCTCACCAGCAGCGGATGGAGTAGAATGTATTCTTCATCTCCCCAGAGCATAGTCAGACTCAGCCGATGCTCCGGAAAAACCTCTAAAACCGTAGCCACTAGTTCACGGAGAAGAACTGGTGGTTCCATTTCTTTTCTCTCATTAAAATGTAACCACTTATAGACCAAAGACCAACGGAGGGCTTCTTGCTCGATCAAGTGTTCAACTTCAGCACCGGTAATCTCCCCGGTAACCTGGGCTAACTCTTCCTCCTTTTCTCTGGTCCATTGAACCCCTTCTTTTCCTACACGAAAAACCGGAAAAAAAAGGCAGATTAAGATTACTACTAATCCGACAGCAATTAAAACTATCCTGGATAAAACAAGTAAAGGCATAGTATTTAAAATTTCTTGTAGAAAACTATACGCCACACCATCATCTTTGGTAGGAATAATCAAATACTCCCACGAAATAACCAGGATCACCGCCATTAGCGGCAGAAAAATCATCCACCAAAGCAATAACCGATTTTTTGATACCCATTGCTGAAAATGAACGGTTCCCGGCTTCATACCCCCTCACCCCTTTACTTAAAAGGATATGAAGAGACTAACCTATTTTATGCCGACTATCTGTTTTTCTTTACAAATAAATTAGACAAGCACTGCTCGTAGCTTGGTACTCGTCGCTCGCCACTTGGTTAAAAAAAGCCCTCGTAAAGCTAGAAGCTAGAAACCATCAATCGATAAAAAAACCTTCGAAGCAAAAAAACTTCAAAGGCCTACACATCTCGTGGCTCGATACTCGTCGCTCGTCGCTCGGTTGGAAGAAAGCCTTCGAAGATACAAAGGCCTACACATCTCGTGGCTCGATACTCGTCCCTCGTCGCTCGACTTATAGAATGCCTTCGAAACTAAAATCAAAGGCGATCTTTCATACGAGCGACGAGCGACTAGCGACGAGCAACGAGTACCGAGCTCTTCATTCACTTTCACGCTGCCGATATTTAATAAAGGCAAACTCCCTAATCAGGGCTAGATTATTAAAGAGCCTGATACTAAATGCCACTACCGCACCCATATAAATATCAATACCCAAGACATTTCCAAGATAAGCCAAGGCAACAGCCATTATGGAATTAGCAAAGAAACTAATAATAAATTTGGAAAAAATAAAATCGCCTTCTAATTGAGCCCTCATTCCTCCAAAGATCGCATCCAGAGTCGCCAGAATCGCAAGGGCTGTATAACTTTTATAAACTAAGGGTATCTCCCAGGGCAAGAAAAGGGCAATTATAGCTCCTAATGTAACTCCAATCAAAGGTGTCAAAAACATTACTCTTCCCCCTTTTCTTCCTCAATAATCATTACCTCAAGCGGAGTTTCTTCTTCTTCATCTACCACCCGGGCATCATTAAAGATAAAGCTCCCTTTATAAGCTGGGATATATAAATCACTCTTCATTTCCAAGGTAACTCCCAATTCAAAGGGAAGAAGCTGGTTCTCTATAAATCCACCGGGAATAGTCAAAGCAGCTTTAAGGGTTCTGGGATCACCAATCGCCCGTATCAGATAGGGGGGAGCAATCTTCTTCACACCCACCAGGATTGTTGTACCGGCACAACTAAAACCTGTCTGGGCTACAATTCTTTCTCCATTCACCGCGACCGCTTCCGCTCCGGCTGCCCATAATTCATTAACCAGTAATTCTAATTGATCATAATGAACAATAAAAAGATTGGGATCTTCATAACTCTTCAACTTACGCTGGACATCAGCGAGCGTAATCTCTAATCCCGGGCCTCTTAAAGGAGTAACACCGGCCGCCATCCGCAGGCTGTTTACCTCTTTATCTTGATTGTAAGCCTGCAATTGCATACGAAGGTTTTTCAGTTCATCCTCTTTTTTATTCAGGTCTGTTTGTAATCGGTTCCATTTAATTGCTAATTCACTTGCTGTCCTAAACTGTGGAAGATAATATTTGACATTGGTTTCAGTCCGAAACTGAAAAACCAGAAGCATACCCAATAACATCGAGGCCAAGCCTACCCCTAATTTCCAACTATAATTTTTCATCCCAATCGCCTTCTTGACAGAATAGTTCCCAGAATACTATTCACCTTACTATCAAAAAAATCCTTTTCTTTTAAAAAAAAGAAGTTAAGATTTCTTTTCAAAACTGGTATCCATATTATTCTTCCATATTTAGGTACTATTATTACCTAAATTTAAGGAATTACATAATTTGAATTTATAAATTTATCCATTGTCTAGATTCAAGTATACAAAAATATTTGCCTGTTTCACACAAAGAACTGGTTACAAATCTGTCCACAGTATAAATAAAAGAATTCCAAATAAGGAATTCTTCTAACTTCTATTTTCGACTTCACTATTACCGGCTTCGTTTCATTCCTACCAAAGCCCTTTTTAAGGCATCGAAGTGCTCAATGGTTTTCCCGGCGCCCAGAACTACGCAAGCCATCGGATCCTCTGCCAGTTTTACCCTCATATTAAGTTCTCTGGTCACCAACTGGTCAAAACCCTTTAATAAAGCTCCGCCCCCGGTCATTACAATCTCTTGATTCATAATATCAGCAATCAACTCCGGTGGTGTCTTCTCTACCACCTGGCGAATCGCATTAATAATATTGGTCACGGGTTCTTTTAAGGCCTCCCTAATCTCTTCTGAACCAACCATCATATTCTTAGGAAGGCCGGTAACCTGATCCCGCCCCCGGACTTCCCCTTCCTGCTCATCACCGATGGAAAGCGCCGAACCTAAGTTTATTTTTACCTCTTCTGCCATCCGTTCCCCAATCGATAGGTTGTAATTTCTACGGATAAACCGGATAATACTATCATCCATTGCATCCCCACCGATCCTAACCGACAGGCCAGAGACGACACCCCCCATCGAAATGACAGCAATATCACTAGTTCCGCCACCAATATTTATTACCATATTTCCAATAGCTTCATGAACAGGAAGGCCAGCTCCAATCGCGGCTGCTACCGGTTCTTCAATCAAATAAGTCTCTCCTGCCCCCGCACTAAGGGCGGCCTCCAGTACTGCTCTTCGTTCCACCTCAGTAATACCTGTTGGAATACTAGTTATTACCCGCGGTTTTCCCATAAACTTTCCTTTATAAGCTTTCCTCAGCAGGTAGCGGATTAGTTCCTTAGTTAACTCGTAATTAGCGATTACCCCCTCACGCAAAGGGCGAACAGCAATAATATTACCGGGGGTTCTACCAATCATCTGCCGGGCTTCTTCACCCAAAGCCAAAACATGGTTAGTATTTTTCTCAATAGCTACAACCGATGGCTCGCGGAAAATAATTCCCTTATTCTTCTCATAAACCAGACTATTGGCTGTGCCCAAATCCAGCCCTAGATCCTTAGAGAATAATCGCTTCAGTAGTCTATGACCCATCAATTCAACTTCCTTTGGAATCAGAATTAATGCAAATACCCTTCTTAACTTAACCTATTCCGGTATTCTTACCGCACATTATAGCTAATTAAGGAGTTTTTTTAATTCAGCAATCTCCTTTCCGGTTAAAGGCCGATATTTTCCAAGTTGGAGCCCATCAAGGGTAAGCGGGCCAATCCCAACCCTTGTTAGTTCTATTACCGGATAACCAATCGCCCGAAACATCCGTCGTACTTGTCTTTTTCTCCCCTCACGTATCACAATTCTGGTTATAGCATTCCCCGATTCCACCTTGATTATATCCACTTTTGCCGGAAGGGTAGGTCCATCTTCCAGTAATATACCTTTTCTCAGGCAATCTAAACTAGAAGCCTCCGGAACCCCCTTTACCAGTGCTTCATAAATCTTCTTCACCTCAAAGCTGGGATGAGTTAAGCCAAAAGCCAACTGCCCATCATTAGTCAAAAGCAAAAGACCGGTGGTATTATAATCCAACCGGCCTACTGGAAACACCCGGGGAAACTCTACCGGCAATAAATCCAAGACTGTAAGGCGTCCATGCGGATCCCGATTGCCGGTAATATAACCTTGTGGTTTATTAAGCATCAAGTAGATAAACTCGGCTGGCTTAATCGCCCTGCCCTTGACCTCTACTCGATCTTTTCCGGGATCAATTTTTACTCCCAATTTTCTGATGGTTTCTCCGTTAACCTTAACTAACCCGGCCAGGATCATCTCCTCTGCCTTCCGCCGGGAAGCCACCCCACAACAAGCCATATATTTTTGGAGTCGTTCCACTTTTCACACCTCTGGTTAAAAATATTATCCCCTGTTAACCAGAATAATCACTCCTGAGCTGCCTTGTATTTAGAAAGCGTAAAATGGAAACAGCTCCCTTTACCTGGTTCACTTTCCACCCATACCTTCCCATCATGCCGCTCAATCGCATGCTTAACAATTGATAAACCTAAACCTGTACCGCCGATCTCACGTGAACGAGCTTTATCAACCCGGTAAAAACGTTCAAAGATCCGGGCAGCACTCTCCTTTGGGATCCCAATCCCGGTATCGCAGACCATAAACTCCTGCATATCGCCACGGTTAACCTCCCGGACTTTAATATTTCCTCCGGAAGTAGAGTATTTAATCGCATTATCAATTAAATTGAATAACACCTCGCGGATCCGATCTTCATCAGCCCAGACTGGAGTAGGGCCAAGTTCAACTGAGATACTCATATTCTTCTCTGCTAAACGTTCCTGAAGAGTCTGGCGGACCTCTTCGACTAAAGGCGCCATAAAAACTTTGGTTCTGTTTATTTCGGTCTGCCTTGATTCCATCTGGGAAAGATCTAAAAGATCTGAGATTAATCGATTCAAACGATCAGTCTCTTGATACATGATGGTCAAAAACCTCTTGGTAATTTCCCGGTTCTCAATTCCTCCATCAAGCAGGGTTTCAATAAATCCCTTAATTGAAGTTAAGGGTGTCCGCAACTCATGCGAAACATTAGCCACAAAATCCGTACGCATATTTTCCAGGCGGCGGATACGGGTAAAATCTCTAACTATAGCCAGTACCCCCTGAGCCTCTTCGTAATTACCAAAACGGATCGGGCTAATCTCAACTTTTAATACTTTTTGCGGACTGTCCAACTGAAATTCCCGAGTCTGAGGTTGTCCGGTCACAAAAACTTGGTGGAACATTTCCACCAGTTCAAATTCACGCCAAACCTCTCTAGGGTACTTGCCTAAAGCAGAATCATTTTCGATTTGAAATAGCTGTTCAGCCGTAGGATTCATAAAAGAAATCCGACCACTGGAATCAGTAGCCACTACCCCTTCAACCATACTAAAAAGAATCGATTCTACTTCTTCCCGGCCTTTAATCTCCCGGCGCACTTTCTCTTCTTGTTCTGTTAAATACTTACTAACTGTTTTAATAAACTTTTTATAAGTCGAAACCTGCATCTCAGGTTCTAAAAGCTTCATGGTTTTCCAAAGTTTTTCTAACGGTTTAATAAAAATACATAACAAGAGATAAGCAATACTAAAAATCCATAAAATTGTCAGGATTGATAGGCCAGGCTTGTCCCACTCTATTAATATAACTGGAACCAAGAGTATAATTAAGCTAAAAACAAATTGGAGACGAAGACGCCTCATCCATCATTCCTCCCGGATTCTGTATCCAACACCACGAACAGTCTCCAGCCAATACGGCTGTGCCGGATTATCTTCAATCTTCTGACGCAAACGGCGAACATGGACATCTACTGTTCTGGTATCGCCAAAAAATTCGTATCCCCAGAGATTCTCTAAAAGATATTCACGAGAGAACGCTCTTCCCGGATGAGACATTAACAAATGAAGAAGATCAAACTCTTTAGGAGTAAGATCAATCTCCTCATCTTTAACCAATACTTTATGCTGCCGTAGATCCATTTTAATTGGCCCTAGAATCAAGGTTTCCCGATCTTCTGCTTCCAAGAAATTCTTGTCAGCCCGGCGTAAAACCGCACGGATCCTTGCTACCAGTTCGCGAGGGGAGAAGGGTTTTGTTACATAATCATCAGCACCCGACTCCAATCCTAATACTCGATCAGCTTCCTCTGCTTTAGCAGTAAGAATAATAATTGGAATATCCCGCGTCAGTTTGTTCTGACGAGTTCGGCGGCAAATCTCCATCCCATCAATTCCTGGGAGCATTAAATCTAAGAGGATTATATCAGGATGTTCCTCTTTAATTTTTTCCAGCCCTTCCTCTCCAGTCTGAGCCTTGGATACTAACCAACCTTCTTTTTCTAAATTATAGCTGACTAACTCAATAATATTTGGTTCATCTTCAATGATCAAAACACGTTCTTTTGACATACAATTCCCTCCTCATCTGATAAGTTTCCTAAATAACAGTCTATAACACCAGCCCTTTACTGTCAACTATATCTCGGTACTCATTACTCATTCGCTGCCGCTCGTATAAATATATGCCTTAGACGCTTTTTGGGCTGGTAAAATTAAAATTTATTTTCTATATTAAATGATTATTTAAAAAGCACTACACCAACCAGCTAATTTAAATGCCACCTTTAATCAATTGACAGAACCAAGCGGAGTGATCATACTAAAATATTGAGTATCTGTCTCCCCAAAAGGCAACCGTTTTTCCCATAAAAAAAAGGGGACACGCCCCTATTTTACTACTGTGGCCATCTGAAAGTACTTTGCCCACTCCATCCATGCCTTCTCCATAATTTTCACTTTCTCCTCTTTCAATTCTTCCCATGCTTTCCAGCGGAGCTTTAGCTTTTCCTGAGAAAGATTCTCCTTGGGCTCTGTCGTAAGGTGGCAGACCGGAGGAAAAAGTACGCACCACCAATTCTCTCCACTTCCTTTACCTAAAACTACCCGGAGCGCCTGATATTGCCCTGCAGGTAATACCCCAAACTCATATTTCCGCTCCGGAAAATTAAACTCTCCCATCTCCAACCCAGCATGGTAAGTAAAACCATATTTCTGTAATTCATCCTCGGCAGCCTGAATCAGATAACCCTTTTTCTCAGCTAATCTTTCTAAAGCTTCTTCCCTGCTTTCGACAGCCAAAAGTTCCTCGGTTTCCCTTAAAATCCGATCCCGCACTAATAATTTAACCTTCTGGTCTTCTATTCCATCACTATTGGCCACCACATGTAAACGAACCAGGTTCCCAGTGGAAAAAGCTACTTCTGCCGCTTCTCCTTTAGAAATTTTTTCCGTAAAATTAAGTAATAAACCTGTAATCAACATTAAGATTATTACTGTAAAAATCCGTATTCTCATTTCCATCACTCCCTGCTACGTTCCTCCCCAATATATTTACGCACTTGTTTTAAAGCTGTCTTTTCCAATCTTGAGACCTGTGCCTGAGAGATCCCAATCTCCTCTGCCACTTCCATCTGCGTCCGTCCCTCAAAAAACCTCATCTTCAAAATATCTTTTTCCCGTTCATTTAATTTAGACATCGCTTCCCTAATCGAAATATCTTCCAGCCATTCAGTATCCACGTTTTTATCATCACTAATCTGATCCATAACAAATATTGGATCACCACCATCATGGTAAATAGGTTCAAAGAGAGAAATCGGCTCCTGAATAGCATCTAAAGCAAAGACAACTTCTTCCCGGGAAACATTTAAAACTGTAGCAATCTCCCCGATTGTAGGTTCCTGTCCATTCTTACTAGTCAGTGAATCCCTAACCTGAAGTGACTTGTAAGCAATATCCCGTAAGGACCTACTAACGCGGATCGGGTTATTATCCCGTAAATACCGCCTAATCTCACCAATAATCATTGGTACAGCATAGGTTGAAAATTTTACATTCTGAGACAGGTCAAAATTATCAATTGCTTTCATTAATCCGATACAACCTACCTGAAAGAGGTCATCTACATTCTCTCCGCGATTATTAAAGCGTTGAATAACGCTTAATACCAATCGGAGATTCCCTTGGATAAGTTCTTCACGAGCCTTTTTCTCCCCTGACTGCATCTGCTTGATTAATTCCCTCATTTTAGGGTTAGTCAGAACAGGAAGTTTAGAGGTGTTTACTCCACAAATTTCTACTTTATTGGGTATCATTTTCTAAAACCTCCGATTGTAATTTTAGGGGCAGCCCTATTAAGATTATTGCCATAATATTTTCAGGATATACTTCAATTCAATCCTGTTTTTTGAAATAACAGGTAATTTTTGCAAACAAAAAAGCTCCGGCCTGCTAACCGGAGCTTTACTTAACCCTTCAGTCTTTTACCATAAGTTTTCTGATAATATTCCCGATACTTTCCGGAAATGATCCGTTCCCACCACTCTCGATTCTTTACATACCAACTAACTGTTGCTTCCAGCCCTTTTTTAAAATTAATCTCCGGTTCCCACCCCAGTTCACTACGGATCTTTGTAATATCCAAAGCATATCTCCGGTCATGCCCCGGACGATCCTGCACTAACTGAATAAGGCTCTCCGGTTTACCCAATATCCGCAGAATCATCCTCACTACTTCTAAATTAGTCTTCTCTGTTTCTGCCCCAATATTATAGATCCGCCCCGGCCGGCCTTGGCGAAAAACTGTTTCCAACGCCCGGCAGTGGTCTTCCACATAGATCCAGTCCCTGACTTGTAACCCATCTCCATAGATGGGGATTGGCCGGTCATTTAAGGCATTAATTATTACCAGTGGGATCAGTTTCTCCGGAAACTGGTAGGGCCCGTAATTATTGGAGCAACGAGTGATGATCACCGGTAGGCCATATGTAATATAAAAGGCTCTGGCCAGCAAATCCGCCCCGGCTTTACTGGCTGAATAGGGACTATTTGGTGCAAGGGGTGATTCCTCTGTAAACTTACTGCCTTCAATCGAACCATAGACTTCATCTGTAGAAACATGAAGAAACCTTTTAACCCTATACTTACAGGCTAGAGTCAGCAGATTAAGAGTACCCCGGACATTAGTCCGGATAAAAATAAATGGCGAATCAATACTCCGATCCACATGGGATTCGGCAGCAAAATGAATCACCCCATCCAAACCTCTTTTAAAAAACTCCTCCACCCGCTCCCGGTCATTAATATCGGCCTTAACAAAGAGATACCTGGGATACGCAGAAAAGCCTTCCATATTCTCGGGATTACCTGCATAGGTTAAAAGATCAAGGTTAATTACTTCAGCTTCAGGATAATGAGTAAGATAAGAGCGGATAAAATTACTTCCGATAAAACCGGCACCGCCTGTTACCAAAATTCGCACCACTTAACCTCCTTTAACCGTCTTTTCTTCCCCAATCATAAGGAATCTTCATTTTAGTTACGGGATCATGCGGAGGTAGCCGGTATTCATCAGGATCTTCATGATTATAGGGTTCGGTTGGACAATTTAAAACCAAAGCTTCATGTTCACTAATACACTTAAATCCATGATAAACACCAGGTGGAATCTGGAGCAATATCTGGTTATAATCCCCTAGAAAAAACTGGTTAATCTCTCCCCTGCTCGGAGATTCCTCCCGGTCATCAAAGAGTGCTACCTTCATCATTCCTTGAAGTACTATAAAATTATCATGCTGTTTTTTATGATAGTGCCAGGCCTTTACAACACCGGGATAAGCTGTAGTTAAATAGACCTGCCCAAATTCCCGGAAAATCGGATCATCCCGCCGTAAAATCTCCATTAACCTTCCGCGCTCATCAGGGATTATTTTTAAACTTTTAACCTGTACGCCTATGATCAAAAAAAACACCCCCATTTCAATTTATGCAAAGGGTGCTTAAGTTAGGTTAAATTCTTCCCCAAATTATTTTTGTTTTCGTGATATGCATATTATTTCAAAAGATTTTCTTTAAAATCAGACTTATCGAGAAGGTTTTCGAAATATTTCAGCGAAAGATGTATTTATCAGCTATTATCTAGATTATTTGCTATTATTCTCAGTTTTGCGACATAAGATTTTCTTTTCTTGAATTATTTAATTCTAAAAATCTTTATACATCTTACGGAGGAATCACCAACATGATCAGCATAACAACACAGCAAAAAGTTTTACAACTATTCCTAGTAATAATCCTGCTAATAATTACCCCGCGAAAAACCTTAGCCAATGATGTTCGCTTTCAATTAAATGACCGTGGTTTGATTCTCCTGAGCAACACCCAGGCTAAACTTGGCCCCTTCTCTTTTTATCTCTCTCCCTGGTTAATTACAGAACAAAATGAGACCTCCTTTGGACTAAAGGAAGCTGGTTTAGATTTGGGGATCGGCAGCTTTCATTTGACTGCCGGCCGGAAACTACTTTCTTATGGTCCGGGCCGTTATTTATTCCCGATTCTAAGTCCTCTGGGAAAGGGTTTAACCGCTGAGGGTCTTGATCAAATTGGCTATAATTTTTCCACCAGAAAATTAAAATACCATAAATTCTACGCCTGGGTACCTAATTCCGGCTTTCGGTTACTATTAGGGCAGAGAACCACCTTGGATCTGGGCCCTTTTACTTTTGGTTTCTCAGAAACCGCTTTGGCTAAGAAAGATATCCCTGATTTTTATTACCTTCCTCTACCCTTTGTACCCGTTGCTTTTTATCAATTCCTAGCCAGTCATACTCTGGATTTACCGGAAGCCAATGGTGCTCTCAACCTCCTGGCGGCGCTTGATCTAACCTTAAGATTATCACCACAAATGAAGATCTACGCCGGCTATCTCGTTGATAATCGGCCATTACCCGATCTGAAAGCAGATTCTTATTTTGATTGGGTACAACCGGCGAAAGACAGTCTCCCCTGGCAAGTAGGATACCAATGTGGCTTAGAATGGGGAAAGCCCCTTGGCATTTCCGGGATTAAGCTTTATACAGAGTATACGAGGATTAACCAGTTTACCTATACCAATCCCGACCCGTTTTTTAATTATACCTATAAAGGGCATAACCTAGGTGGCCCCTTAGGCCCTGATGCTGATCAGCTAAACATTGAGTTGGCCTCTACCAGTGAAGGCCCTTGGCAATATGGATTTGCTTTTTCCCGTAAGCGGCATGGCGAAGGTAAGATTGGGGATCAATGGACTTACCAACCGGGAGAGACTGAAGTTTTTCTTACTGGTATAGTCGAAACCACCGATTCCTTTACCCTATCGGCCACCAAAAGGATGGGAGAATCAGATGCCGTTACTCTTTCCGTAAGTATTGCCCGCTTAATCAATCCCGATCATCTTCCCGGCTCCACCGCTTACCAGCCGGCAATCTCCGTCTTAGGTAAGGTGAGCTGGAAATAGTGCAAAGCTTCAAACTTGCGCCTTCATTTTATACTCGCCTGGAAAGACCGGCTATTTAGCTTACCTCCTTCTACTTTAATATAGAAGGCATAGTTAGCAAAAAGCTAAATTCTCCTGCAGCCACGGTTTCCTTAATCCCTGCCGGAAGAAGGACCGAGCTTCCCCTAGCCAAAGCTACCTCTTCGCCTCCGGCAGATACGGTACCCTTCCCCTCAATTACTGTCCATATCGTGAAAGTAGATGTTCTCCGGAACCGCCTTTCGCCCCTTACCTTGGATCTAGTAATCGAAAAGTGTTGATCTTTAAAAAGCAAACCTTCTTCAGGATTACATTTAAACGAAGCAGGAATCGGTAACTTGGTATTCACCGCCTCCAGCCCTTCTCTGATATGAAGCGGACGGGGTTTACCATCCACTCCGGTCCGCCCCCAGTCATATAACCGGTAGGTAGTATCAGAACTCTGCTGGATCTCAGCCACCAGAATCCCCGCACCCAGAGCATGGATACAACCAGCCGGGATGGGGATAAAATCACCGGCTTGTACCGGAATCTGATTAACACAGGAAAGGATCTGACCGGTTTCCAAGGCCAACTTCAATCGTTCTTTACTAATCCCCGGTTTCAGCCCATAAATAATCCGGGAGTCTTTCTCCGCAAATAAAACATACCAAGCCTCTGTCTTACCAGGTACTCCATGCTTACTCCCTACCAGATCATCAGGATGAACCTGAATCGAAAGATCACGCTGGGCACCGATAATCTTAACTAATAAAGGAAAATCTATCTCAGGATCATCCACCCCTAAAAAGCCAGAAGAATCCATCCTGATTAAATCCGAAATCGTCTTCCCACGCAAGGGGCCATTAGCAACTATTGTTATACCTTTAGGGTGCGCTGAGAGTTCCCAACTCTCAGCAGTCCGCTCATAAGGAACCTGCCGTCCCAAGACTTGCCATAGCTTTTTTCCACCCCAGATAATCTCCTGATAAACCGGGGTAAAAAGCAGAGGATACCAGTTCATCTTCTACTCACCTCGGCTTAATTTTCTCTCTTCCTTGGATCAATACTCCCATTCAAACTCCCCGACCTCCGGAAACTCGCAAAGTGCCTCTTTCATTGTTGTCGCAATCTCCTTCAATTCCTGCTCTGTCTTAGCCTCGCAACGGGCAACAATCACCGGTTGAGTATTAGAGGCCCTTACCAGTCCCCAGCCTGCGGGGAAAAGGATCCGTGCACCATCCACCGCAATCACTTCATGAGTCTTTTGGAATTTATCCCGTAAACGCTCTACTACCCCAAACTTATCCCGATCCGCACATGGGATTCTAGTTTCAGCTGTAGAATAATATTTCGGTACATCAGCCAACATTTGATTTATTGTTTGATCTGAATTTGAAAGAATGCGGAGCAATCTCCCGGCCGCATAAAAAGCATCATCAAAGCCAAAATACTCATCGGCAAAGAACATATGGCCTGACATCTCACCGGTAAATACCGCCCCAACCTCTTTCATTTTGGCTTTAATCAAAGAATGGCCGGTTTTGTAGAACATTGGTTTACCGCCCAGTCTCTCTACTTCCTCAGCTAAAGCCTGGGAACATTTAACCTCAATAATACAGGTTGTCCCGGGATACTTAGGAAGAATCTCCCGCCAATAGAGGATCATTAACCGGTCGCCCCAGATAATCTCCCCTTTATTATCAACGATCCCGATGCGATCACCATCTCCATCAAAACCGATTCCCAGATCGGCTTTCTGCTCCAATACGGTCTGGCGTAAAGTGACGAGATTAGCTGATTTTACCGGATCAGGTTGATGATTAGGAAAATTCCCATCAGATTCACAAAACAGAGGTATTACTTCACATCCCAATCTGGTAAAGAATTCTTCAGCAAAAAGTGAAGCTGTGCCGTTTCCGCAGTCCACTGCCACCTTTAACTTACGGGTCCCCAATTTAATCTTCTCAATTAACATCCGTAGATAATCCTCGGCTGGTTCCCGATACTCCACCCGCTCAGAATCGATTGCCGGAAGCTCTCCTTTTTGTTCCTGCTTAATCTCCTCCATCATCTGGTAAAGCTTTTTAATCTCCGCCCCATGAATTGTTCCTGCTCCTAATGCTACTTTAAACCCATTAAATTCCGGTGGATTATGACTGGCAGTAATCATCAACCCCGCATTAATCTTATACAATTCACGTGCATAATAAAGTAATGGGGAAACCGCCACTCCAATATCTACAACCTGACAGCCCGCAGCATTCAACCCGGCTACCAGATTATCCCGAACCCGTTTCGAACTAAGCCTATTATCCCTTCCTACCAGGACTACATACTCGCCATGCTCCTCGAAATACCTTCCAGCAGCCTGCCCCAGTAAAGTTACTACCTCTGGTGTAAGATCTTCCTTTGCTAATCCACGAATATCATATTCGCGGAAAATCTCCGGATTAATGGTAATCAATAGTAATCCCTCCCTGATTTTATCTGTCTCACCTTTTACACACTGCCGACCAGTTTCAATGGTGCAAAAGTAAGCTCTATCCTTAACTAATATTCCTAAAAATAGGTTTAAAACTTACAAAAAAATAACTCCATTAGGAGTATTTTAACAATGCAAGCCTATTTCCATCAAATTATATCAAATTTGTACAAACTTTCAATCAATAACAGTATTAAATTTAAGGAATTGCATAATTAATTGATTTAAGATTTAATCACAATATATTTTAAACCCCGAATTGTCTAAGTATATTTTTGCTTACAAGCTTATTTTAGAATATTATGCAATTCCCTCAAGAAAAAGATTAATCCTTTGTCTTTATAAACTCACTTTAGTATTAAATTCCTCTTTGTAGTTCTTTATGTACTCCCGGAAAAAAGCCCAGAAAGCTCCCACAAATAAGGCCAATATCCCGGCTATTAACATGTTCTTTACGGTCGATGGCGAATGCTTCTTATGTGGTACAACTGGCGGATCAATCACCTGAATAACTACCTTATTCTCTTTCTCTTCAGAGATCTTCGCCTGCTCCAACTGAGTTGCGATCAGCAAATAAATCTGCTCAGCCTCTTTCTGCTCCCGAAGCAGCCTACTATACTGTAGCATACTATCAGGTAACTCTGATACTACTCTTTCCAAAGCAGCATATTCCTTATTCAAAGTAGCAAGCCTTGCTTCCAATCCTGCCATTTGAACCTGTTCAGTATTATATGCAGTTATCAATGTTTGATAGGAAAGGCTATTCGTATTATTTTCCTTAGCAAGCTGAGCTTTGGCCTTCTTTAAACGTTCCCGGGTTTCATTAAGATTAACCTCCGCCTCCAGCCTTTCTTTCTCCAATTCTGCCATATTTTCAATAATCTTATTTGTTTGCTCCGGTAAGTAAAGTATTCCCTTTGCTTTCTGGTAGGAGACTAAAGCTTCTTCCGCGCGGGTTAACCGCTCACGATTCTTCCGATACTGTTCTTCCAAGAAACTCTTATTCGTATTATTAAAAGTAAGGATCTGCTCTTCAACATTCTGCTTATATTTTTCTAAAATCCGCTCTGTAAGCTTAAAAGCAGTCCACGGATCTGTCCAGCAAACGCTAATCTCTGTCGTACCAGTTTTATTATTCTCCACAGATACTGCTTTACTTACTTTTTCAATATCTTCCGGTTCTGCCGGAAGCCCCTGTTCATTCAGGATTTCGCCAAGAAATTTCCTTGATAATACAATCTCCTCACATGGGCCAATCCTAGCACTATCCGGATAACCGGGAACTAACCCTCCTAAAACCGCCAACTGAATACTAAGGGCATTTATTGTGGCTGTATTACCTTTTTGTTGTACATAAAAAGTCGTACTACTCTGGTATTTTTTCGGGATAAAAAAATAAGTAATTATTCCGGTACCAAGAACAAAGAGAATAAACAATATACTAATCAAACTAATATATTTTTTTAGGATTCCTATAACCTCTATCAGACTAATCTCATCGTACTGCTCTTCAGGCATGTGAACACCTCTTTTATTAGAAAAATTATTGTTTGGATAATTATAGCATACTTTAAATTATAAAACTTATAATTTATGCTCTTATTTATACTTCTAGGTTGTATAAATACTATATTCAATTTAAATCTCTTCTCAATCCTTACTTTTTATGAATCATCTCTTTAGTCGCTGCCGCTTCTGCCCGATCAAACCCGGGATTGTCTCTAACATGCCTCCGATTATTTATTATCTTTTTTGTTTCATTGACAAAGAACCGGTAACCTTCTACTTTAAACAATTTTAACATGAGTAAATAGATTAAAGCACCAATAAGAACTAAAATAAGAAAAGAAAGGTATAAACTGACTACATTTAAGCTTTTTTTAACTACCCACACAACTAAACCCATGATTAAAGAGGCAAAGAGGATCTTACTATTTTCCCTTCGTACACTACTTAATTTGAAAGCCGGCAATTTTTTGGTTAACTTTTTTAAAAGAAACAAAGTACCAGCCCATCCGGATACTGATGTAGCCAAAGCCAAGCCTCCCACAGCCAAATATCTTACAAATATTAGGTTTAAGGCAATATTAATACCCACCACGATTACCCCATTAATCATCGGTGTTGAGGTATCTTTTAATGCATAAAAGACCCGATTCAAAACAGCCCGAATTCCAAAGGCGGCCAAACCCAAAGCATAAAAAGCCAAGGCGTATGCTGTAAGACTTGTAGCCTGTTGATCAAAGGCTCCGCGCTGAAATACAATCCCCACTACCTCTTCCCGTAAGAGAATAGCCCCCACAGTAACAGGAAGCAGAATAATCATTACCATTGCTAAGGTCTGGGTAAAAGTCTTTCCCAGATCAGTATAATCTTCTTTGGCCGCATACCGGGAAAATAACGGATACATCACTGTCGAAACTGCAACAACAAAAACCCCATTAACAAAACCCAATAGCCGATTGGAGTATGTAATCGCTGAAATACTCCCCTCAACTAAGCCAGAAGCAATCATCCGATCAACTAATGTATTCAACTGCTGTACTGCTGTACCAAGTAAAACCGGTAACACCAAAGCACCTAAACGCCGGAGGTTTTTATCCTTTAAGTCAAAGCATAGAGTATACTGATACTTTTTTCGTAAAGCTGGTAATTGAATCAATACTTGTGAGATTGTAGCAAGAAATGTTGCCCAAGCTAAAGTATAGATACCATACTTTTTACTGAAAAGAACCGAACTGATAATCACAATCACACTATAGGGTATACCGATTAGTGCCGGAGCAATAAACGAGTCCCTAGATTGCAATATACCGGTAGAAACATTAGAAATTATGATGAAAACAAACATCGGAAAGAGGATTCTTAATAATTCGACAGCAAGCTGTCGGGTCTCTCCGGTAAAGCCTGGAGCAACAACCTTTACAATGAAAGGTGAAAACCTGTACCCGAATAACATCAAAACCAAGGAAACCACAAACAGAATATTGATCACATTACTCGCAAAGGAGTTGGCTTCTTTCTCACCCCGTAAGGTTATAAGCTCTGAATACATCGGAATAAATGTGGTAGAAAGACTAGCCCCAATACTAGAAAATAAAGTTAGACAAATATTACTGGCCACAAAAAAAGCATCCGTCTGCATCCCCGCACCATAACAAGCGGCAATTATTATCTCCCGGAACAACCCGATTATTTTACTGATAATTGTTAAAACCATTATTAGTACAGCCGATTTAGCTGCTTTGCGTAGTGTATTTGACATAAGAACAGCTCCTGTAATTAGAGTTAAGTAGAGTAATTTATCAATGGTATGCGCATTGTTTTATTTATACATTGTAAAAAATATTCTAATATAAACCTGGCCTTCGTAAATAACAGAATAACCAGCATATGAATTTTTAAGAAAAGCAATCTCTTACCAAGATCTTTATATCTTTAACACCATATCTTAATAAATCCCATCATCCCATTCGAAATTCAAGAATCTTACATATGAAGAATAAAATAAACATAATTACCCTTAACCATTTTACCACATCTTCTTTGGCAACTAAGTTTAGTTAATTTTTTGCATTTCTAAATTTTATAATCTCCAATAACTATATCCTCTCTTCTCAAGTTCCGCCTTATCAAAAATACTTTTTACATCTACAATCACTTTTTCTTTATTATCAAAATCACCAAACAATCCATCAATCTGTTCCCAATTCATATTTTTAAATTCATCATGTGCAACTGTAAACACAAGACAATCCGCATCATTAACTGTATTAAGATCAACCAAATCCACACCATACTCTAACTTCGCATCAATAGCATCTGCTTGCGGGTCTACCACGATTGGCTCTATCTCATACTCATTCAACGTTTTAATAATATCAAAAACTTTGGAGTTTCTTATATCTGGACAGTTTTCCTTAAACGTAATTCCAAGTATAACTACCTTAGCTTGTTTCACTACCTTATTAGCTAGTATTAACTTTTTAATAATTGCGTTAGCAACAAACTCTCCCATTCCATCATTAATTTTTCTACCAGAAAGAATTATTTGACTATGATAACCAAGTTTTTCTGCCTGATAAACAAAGTAATAAGGATCCACTCCTATACAGTGGCCACCAACTAATCCTGGATAGAATCCTAATGCATTCCACTTAGTATTCATTGCTTCTATAACTTCTTTTGTATCAATCTCCATACGGTCAAACACCATAGCAAGTTCATTCATAAAAGCTATATTAATATCACGTTGACTATTCTCTACAACTTTTGCTGCTTCAGCCACTTTTATTGAACTTGCTCTATAAACACCTACTTCAATTATTAATTCATATACTTTAGCAATTTCTTCTAAACTTCCATCATCCATTCCTGAAACTATCTTAACAATTTTTTCAAGTGTGTTTACCTTATCACCAGGGTTAATACGTTCTGGAGAATAGCCCACTTTAAAATCCACTCCACATTTTAATCCAGATTCCTTTTCAAGTATAGGAATACAAATATCTTCTGTAACTCCTGGATAAACAGTTGATTCATATACAACAATTGAGCCTCTGGTCATATTACGTCCTACAATAGTGCTAGCCCCTTCAACCGGACAAAGATCTGGAGTCTTATCTGAATTTATCGGTGTTGGAACGGCTACAATATGAAATTTTGCATTTTTAATCTTTGTTTCATCTGCTGTAAATTCAACAGTTGTATTTTTAATTGCTTCATTACCTACTTCATTTGTTGGATCAATTCCATTGCTATATAGTTGAATTTTCTTTTCATTCAAGTCAAAACCAATTACATCTACTTCTTTAGCAAATGAAACTGCTAGAGGCATGCCTACATAGCCTAAACCAATAACTGAAATTTTTGCCCGCTTATTTATCAAATCGCTAAATAATGACATTGTTAATCCTCCAACACTCTACAAATCTTAACCTCCATAGATTCATAACTTTCCCCAATTTATTGCTATTTCCTCCTAAGCTTTTCTTTAGCGAAATAGTAATATCTTTTCGCTTTATTATTAAACTGTTGGGCCTCTATATTTGCTTATTCTTTTTCAAAATATCTCTCTAATACATTTTCTAAAATAATAACCTAGATTTATTTATAAACCAACTTGTGCCTGACTTTTTACAAATTTCAGTACTGTTTCTAATGTTTTTACATTATTAAAATAGCATATTATTCTCCTTAATTTACTCACCTACAAGCTACGCTCCAACACATCAGCTATCCTTTTACTCGCAAATCCATCCCCATATGGGTTACTTGCTTGACTCATTTTTTGATACTCGAAGTTATCTTCAAGTAACACTTTAAATGTGTTATAAATAATCTCTTCTTCTGTTCCTACAAGTTTCAATGTACCTGCAGCAATCCCTTCGGGTCTCTCTGTAGTATCACGCATAACTAGGACTGGCTTACCTAAGCTTGGTGCTTCTTCTTGAATTCCACCACTGTCAGTAAGTATTAAATACGATCTTGAAAGAAAATTATGAAAATCCAGTACATCTAATGGTTCTATAATTCTAATCCTATCACAATCACCTAAAATCTTATTAGCTGTTTCTCTTACAACAGGATTCATATGAATAGGATATATTACCTTTATGTCAGAATACTCATCTACAATTCTTTTAATTGCCCTAAACATATTTCTCATAGGTTCCCCAAGATTTTCTCTTCTATGAGCAGTGATCATAATAAGTCTACTATCGGCCGCCCACTCTAATTGATTATGAGTATAATTTTCTTTTACCGTCGTTTTAAGTGCGTCAATAGCTGTATTACCCGTCACATAAATTGTAGTAGGATCTTTTCCTTCATTTATTAAATTAATTTTTGACATTTCAGTTGGTGCAAAGTTATATTTTGCAATAATTCCAACAGCCTGACGATTAAATTCCTCCGGATACGGAGAGTAAATATTATAAGTCCTAAGTCCAGCTTCAACATGTCCAACCGGAATCTGCATATAAAAACAAGCTAAAGCTGTAACGAAAGTTGTAGAAGTATCTCCATGTACTAGAACTAATTCTGGTCTAACTTTCTCTAAGACTTTTTTCATTTTATCAAGAATATTAATTGTTACATCAAATAGTGTCTGCTTAGCCTGCATAATTGAAAGGTCATAATCAGGTATAACATTAAATGCCTTCAAAACTTGATCTAACATTTCTCTATGCTGACCTGTAACACAAACAACCGTATCATATTTTTCTCGCGTTTTTAGCTCTTTTACTAAAGGGCACATTTTAATGGCTTCGGGCCTTGTCCCAAATACCACCATTACTTTTTTCACTATAGATTTCACTTTCCTTCCTAATAAATATGAAAAAATAATATTATCATTTTCTCTTTGTATTTTAAATATCTAATCTTAAACAATAATTGTTTGCTGATTCTTTATTCTATAATATACTTTTTTAACTAGATCAAACAAACCGAGGCAAATTAACATCTTTTTTATTGCATTTTTAATCTTTCTCTTTATTCTGATAACCAATTTTACAGTACAATGCTTTTTCATAAGTACACTAAACTCAATAACATTTAGTTTCGCGAAAAATTTTTCTCGACTGGGGTTAATTTTCACGGATTTTATCATAGCAGGATTATATTTTACCGCATCTTTAAAATCTACTTGTTTCATAATCATTTTGTCTTTTATTTTATCAAAAGCTTTCTGTCCTTTTGAGGAGTGTATTAATACTAATGAAATACCTTTATCATCATCCATTTCAGGTAGTACATTTTGTGCCCCCCAGAAATCTGCTAATGTAATGTCCGATTGCCTTTGCTTGGTCTTATAAGAACAATCATAACAAGAAGGCCTTAAATATAGGCTATTATTAAATCCAACTAAGTACATATCGTCATGAATTGTATGGCTATATTTTATACCATTTTCATATACTATAAGCAGCGAATATTCTTTCCACCCTTTAATCTTATTCCTGAACGAAACTGATTCAATTGTTGCCCTAGCTTTTTTCTCTCTCAATACCATGTATTCTTCCCACACCATTGGGCTAGGAACTCCATGGCAAATAATATCTTGACATAACAAATTGTCATAATTTTGGCCAAGATAATTTTCAAGCCCCGCAATTTGACATGGAGTTCCAGTAAATAGAACATCTCTTCCTTTCACCAAAAAATCCATTGCTTGCTTATAGGTATTCCCAATTTTACTCTGGACATATTTTGAACCCCTAAATTTCCCCAATCCATCTTTTGTTTCAACATAGCTATGGATAACTGCAAAATTCTTATCGAATCCAGCCCCAAACACAATACCGCCCTTATCAATTACCTGTTCTGCCAATAGCGTAAAAAGTCCCCCTGAAGAACTTTTAAGTCTAATATCATTATTTTTATTTTTACAGGCATAGGCCTTAACATCATAATTTTGCCGTAATTCTACCTTGTTTATAGTAGGACATACCTTAATACACAATCCACATTTTACACAATTATTATAATCAACTCGTGGATACCAAAAACCTTCATTAGCACTATCCATAAAAATACATTTTTGGGGACATATATTTAAACATGCATAACAACCCATACAGTCTTTTTTATCATTAATTGTAATCATAAAAATCATCCTTAGCCAAATACTAACCTTTTAAAATAATATTGTTATTTCATGTTTGGTTAAAACTTTTTTGTCTTAACAAAGTAAAATTAGCAAAGTATCACTATAAAATCCGTTAAATAAACGTAAGTTTCCTAAGAATTACAGGGTAAATAGCTTCATCTCTTTTTTTATAACTCACAGTTTAAGCAAAATATTAAACTATAGTAAGCTCCTAAATAAATCGACTATTCTAGCTTCATCACTTTTTATTTCTTTAATTCTCTTCTTAATTTGTTCGGAAATAAGTTCTTTACTAGACAACATATCCAAAGTTTTGTTTTTCAATTCTTTTTCTATATCAAGTAGTGAAATAGCCCATTTAAAGTCACCATAAATATAGTTTGCCATTCCAAGCCCCTTAAGGCTATAAGTCAAAAATATTGTTGGTACTCCCTCAAAAACTGAATTAATAGCACAATGCATTCTTGCAGCAATCATAATATCGCATGTTTTAAGAAAACTTTTCGTTCCTAAAAACCCTTTTGCAGTATCCAATAAGCTCACAGATTGTGCATAAGCTTCAGGAATACTATTATATACATTCCTCAAAAAAATTAGATCGTTATCTTTTTCAGATAATGGACTTAATACATGAGGAACCAATACTATTTCTGTATTTGGTATGGTAAGTAAGTCTTTAATAGTCTTTACAATTTGTTCTATAAATGAAATATTGTTTTCTCCTATTTGTTCTCTAATTGATAAAGGGCTAAGATTAAGTGCAATCCTTACTTTATTAGACTTAGGATATTCTTCGCTTCTATTTATTTTTTTTATATAAAATGCTGGATCTGAGCATAACTGCAAATTGGATATTACATTATTGTTCTTTAAGTAATTGAAGGTTAGTTCTTCTCTGCAAAATATTTGTTTTACTTCTCTCAAATGATTAAAATAATATTCCTTTACTTCCTTTTTATCTCCAAAAGGTCCAATGGATGCTCCCCAAATAACAAAAGGTTTATATTTTAAAACAGTCTTCCCAAACTCAACAATAGGACTATATTTTGTTTCTTTATTCTTATTTAAAATATATTTTGGTATAGTATAGATATCTCCCCCTACTGAAAAAATCACATCACATTCCTCGGCTACAATTTTTGCATTCCACATCGGAAACTGTTTTTTTACAGAAATAGTTCTTTAAAATTTATTTATTATACGTCTCAATAATATACCTTTATTCATCGGAATCTTTTTTATAGTAATATCCAAATCCTTTATTATTTGCTCATCTTCTTTAGGGCAATATGTATATAACACCACTTCGCAATTAGACCACGCTTGTTGTATTAATTGGTAAGTACCTCTAACGATGGCTTCGCACCCATAATTATACAATCCATACATACCAAATAATCCAATTTTTAATTTCTTTTTCATAATAAATATACCTCTTGTTTAATTTCCTTTTATTTCTCTAATTTACTTAAAATTTTATTTGCCATGTATTTTGGTGTCAACTGTTCTGATATTTCAAATCTTTTAACTTCTAATTGATCTTTTGCCTTTTCTATTGCATCTCTGATCGAACCTTCCTCATTTTCACACAAAATAAATCTATTAAATGCTCCTAAATAAGTTTTTAATTCGTTTTTATACTCACCGTCTAAAATTACAATAATAGGTTTATTATAAGCGGTACAATAATATATTTTCCCGGGAATTTGAGTCCCTTTATTATTACATATACATACTAATATATCCGATTCTTCTTCCATCTCCACAGCAAGTTTGTACGAAACCTTTCCATGAATTGATATATTATTTGTATTTTTTAGCAAAACATCTGAAGTTCCACATACATTTAATTTATACTTACTATTTCTAACAGCATTATACAATGGGATAATGTTTCTAACTTTAGATTGATATGCACCAAAATATCCAACTGTAATAGAACCATTTGTTTTTTTATTTTTCTCTGTGTCATCATCGTTATCACGAATATCTAGTATGTTAGCATATACTTGATTAGCATAATCCATTTTAAAAGATAGCTTTGGAAAAGTTTCTTTTTGTAATTCTAATGTAAAAGGTGATGCATATACTACCTTATCTGCTTTAGATATAAGTTTGTTCTCGTGGTATTTAACTAAACCATCTCTCCAATCACTTTTTCTTGTTATATCATTTAACATAGGATCCCCCCAATACTGAATCCATTTAGCTTTACAATTCTTGTTCTCTTTGAATATTCTTTCTGCAATCAAATGGGAGGATTTGGGATCAGATGAGGAGATAATAATGTCATATTTGCTATAATCAATTCTAATCTTTGAAACTCCTTTTACATTAACTTTTTGAGCATCAAATATAGATACCCTATCATACGCTCCTTTTATAATTTTTCGCGTTTTTTTAAAAATTAATTTTAGTAAATTTTTCTTATTATCATCTGTTGTTTTCTTATTGAAATTCTGCTTTTTTGCCCTTAATACAGCGTATTTCTGATTAATATTTATATAATAAGTATCTTTAACTAACTTATTGATATCATTCATAGATTCATCGAAGCTAATAGAGTTATGATCTGGCTCTAATGTCATAATATCTACTTCATGACCTATAGCTGACAAGCCTCTTACAATACCTTTGTTCTGTATAGTTGCGGATGTGTTGCTGTCAAATGCATCCATAGATACAAATAAAATTTCCATCTTAAACACTCTCACTTAAAAAGATGTTTTTAATAATAGATATACTATTGATAATAAAAATCCTGTAACGCCACTAATAAATAATATTTGAACTCTTGGTTTTTTACTAGTTGATAAATATCCATCAACTCCTAGTGCAACCATAAAAGGATAATAAAGAAGAACATGCCTAAATGTAAAGGTTGTAGCAATTATGCCTAGAAACCAAATTAAGAAAGATAGTGAAAGCCAGTCAAATTTACTCGATCTCTTTAAAATAAAAGGTATAAATAAAATTTGAATTACAACGCCACAGTAAATTAGTAACATAATAAAATCAAATAGAATTCTAGTTGGTTCATTAAATAGCCCAATAAAATTGGGAAATGGAGTTATAAAAGCGTATAAAGTTCGGTAAATAATTCCAAAAGGTAATAATGGCTGTCTAAATATGAATCTACTCAATCCATCTCCTGCTATACCAAGAACATAATTACTATAAGTATTGATAAAATATTTCAATCTTATAGTATCAAGAAAACCACTTAACATTACTATTGGAATAACTATTATAAAAATATATCTTTTTTTAATCTTTATTTTTTCTGCTAAAACTAATAGGCAAATTGCACCAGCAAAAACCAAAGCATTTTTTCTCGTATAATATGTTATATATAATAAAAAAGCCAATAAACCCATATATAATATCTTTTTCACAAAATTATTTTTTCTTACTAATTTATCAAATAATAATACAATCAAAAGTATCTGTAATAAATTAAAAGTATCTCTAAAAACATGGGAATTAATATATTGGATATTTGGTGTTAATGAAAATAACGCTATACTGATATCTGTTTTTTTATCTGTAAAATTCGCATGTTTCTTTAAAAGATATTCTAGTATCATACACACCCACATCAAATAGTAAACATTCATAATTCTAGGTAAAAACGTACTGTAAATACCAAATAACTCAGAGAATCTAATCAAAAAAGATATATATAAAGAAAAAAAAGGAGCATTATTCGTTCTTCCTATTATACCTGATTCTAATATCTCGGAAGGGTTATATATACCCGAATCAATAATAACCCTTCCTTCGTATTCAAAATTTACATCATCAGAACCTCCTACATAGTAAGGAGAACCGTAATACATGTCATTTGCCATATATAGTAAAAAAACAAAGATAAGGGAAACAATAAAAATAACTACATACAATTTAGCTGTTTTATAGTTCTTCCGCATTATCATCGATATTGTAATAGATGCTAAAAATAATTGCACAACAAATACTGCTAATGAAAAGGTTAGCACCGACGATACAATAACAAAAAATATCATTGTTATTATTATTGGCATTTTATCTGATTTCTGAGTTAACATATTTACCTCCTTACTACGATGGGAATAAGAAAATTTCATCTACTATCGCAAAAAGAAGTGCAAATTCCTGTGAAAACAAAAACTGATTTCTATTTTTTCTTTAAACTGTAAAGATTACCAACCCTTCTTTTTAAAAATAGATTATAAAACGCTTTTATCAATTCAATGTTTAATCCCTCTTTTTTCATTTATCATAAATATTTCGTAATTCCTCTTCTTCATCTTCCCAATATAACCCTTTTCCTATGCTAATCTTAGTCATACTATAACTATATATGTTTTTGTTTAATGATTTTAATAGATTCCTAATACCTTCAACACTATATGGGTTTACTGTTAAACCAACATTATTTTCACTGACATAGTCCCCTATCATAGTAGATTCAGAAACTATTATCTTCCTTCTAAATATTAACGACTCAAAAAACTTGTTACTTATTGCATACTTCACATTTAAATTTTTATTCGGATATGCTGCCCATATATAATCGCAAGATTCATATATTGATTCTAAATCTTCACTACTATATCTTCCTGTCATAATTACCTTTGTTTTCATGTCGTTATTACCAACATAACTGTTAATATAATTATAAAATGGTCCATTTCCCGCAAGCAAAACTATTATATTATCCAACTCCATACAAGCATCAATTAAGTTTATAAGAATACTTTCATACCTAATAGTACCTATAAATCCTACTACAATCTTATTCTGTAATTTCCCATTATACTTAGACATATAATCGCTTTTCGGTCCACTAGTTACATCTTTAGCAGGCTTATTATTAATAGTAATTGTTTTAACACCTTGTATCCCTTTTTCCTTATAGTAAATATCAAAAAATGGTGAGGCAAATATTATTCCATTTACATATCTTTTTATTATGTGAAACTCTGTTTTTTCTCTTACCCAATTTATAAATTTATTTCTAAAATACTTGATATCATATACTTCATATACTAATTTACACTTTTGGAAAATCAACGACGATACAATTAACATTTCAGCATCTATAGAATGGATATAGTCTGGTTTAAATTCGTTTTTAATCGTTCTTGCTTTTTTTGCGAATTTTAGTATATTAAATAGTTTACGTAATTTTTTCCCATATCCTATACTTTGATTAAATGAAATCACATAATCCTCTATTATACTATAATTACTCCTATTCCAAGCAAATACTTTAACCGTAGAATTAGGATATAATTTATTTAAAGAGGTTCTCATCTTTTTTACTCTTGGGGATAAAGGATAGTGGTCACATAAAATTAATATTTTCATTTTATTTTCCCTACTCTTTGAACATTTCTAATCTCTAATAACCTTTCTAAGGTAGCCAAATTCTATGCGATTTCCTAGAAAACTTAATCGGACATATGGATTTCACTATTTATATTCCACAATCTTGCGTCATACGTTTTATGATAATAAAGTCGTTCCTATTGCAGTTTTGTATATAATTTCTCTTTTTTCATTATAAATATAATAACTAGTTTTTTCTTTTTGTAGTTACTCATGCAATATTATTAATATTGCCCGCCCTTCCAAATGTTCCTTAATAAGCCTCAAATCTTACTTTAAGTAATAATTAAGTCAAGTTTCTCAAAATTATTTCAATTATAGTAGGGTATGTAAATTCTCTATCAAACTTCTCCTCGGCCAATCTACGACTGTTTTGTCCCATAACACTTCTTAAATCTACATCCTCACACAATTGCACCAGTTTCTCCGCTAAATCAATAGCATTATTGTTATCACAGTTAAATCCTGCATTATATTCAGATATTAACTTCCTATATTCAGGGCATTCTTGTGTATTTAAAACAGGTAAACCAGCAGCGGCATAATCACCATGCTTATTAATTATGCTCTGTGCTGCCCCACAGCTGATGGGGTTAACTGCAATGTCACAAGATGTTAAAATACTAACCATTTTCCCATAATCAAGCCTTCCCATGAAATCAGCATAAATACCACGCTTTTTTGCATATCTTTCAAACTTATTTTTTAAGGGCCCATCGCCCATAACAATAAACTTGATCTTATACTTATCTTTCACTAAAGCTATCGCATCTATTACACATGATAAATCATAACTATGACCCAAAGTTCCAATATAGGCAAGCCAAATCTCGTTTTGTGGTTTAAATCTCAACTTATTCCCTTCAGCCAATTTGTCAAAATAGGTTAATTCCGTACCTAAAAATACACTGCTACCCTTTTTACACTTTTTATTAACTCTTAAGGCTCGATTCACGTAAGTTTCTGATACAGCAATAATCTCATCAGCAGTACTATACACGTAATCAGCTTGCCGCCGAATTGGATAAAAGATAATGTCACTAATAATAGGAACATGGAATACCATCTTAAACGCTTCAGGCCATAAATCTTGTATATCAATAATAAATCGAACGTTGTTCTTTTTAGCATACTGTGCTGCAACTTTCGCTACATCAAGCGATGGTACGGCACAATAAATTACATCTGGTTTTTTTCTGTTATTAAGATAGTTTTTTAGGCTTTTCCCCATTATATAATGACTATAGAACCGCTTAAGCGATACATTTTTCTGATAGCCAGGTTCATATAGCATAGTAAGCTTATAGCTTAAATTATTTACTTGCTCATTATTAACTTTACGTTGGTACTTGGTTCTGTGTGAAAAACTTGTAGTAACAATCTCTACTATTGCATTTGTTTTATCTATTTTCTCTGCTATATAATGAAATCGCCCGTTTCCCGTTTCCCCTGGGATCTGAGTAAAGTGTGCAATAATTAAAACATCTAACATCCGCTAATCTCCTTTTATTGCTCTATATGCTGGGAAATACTCGATATTTTTATCCACTCCAACAGCCCTACATAACTGTTCATAAACCTCTGTATTCCAAACTTTTTTCCCAATAAAATATTTAAACTCTGTATTCCTACCAAATTGCTTCTTAAATAAATATAAGCCATCTTCAGGTTCATTACTTCTACCACCACCATGGTGTATTAGATCATATCCTCTTTCTTTTCCCCATATCGTTATTGCATATCTTAATATATACGCGGGAGATAAATACAAAAATTCGCTAAGTGTCCCCGACAAATGTATATGTATTATTTTGTTATAGATGAAGTATAGACCCATCGCTATAGTCTGCTCTCTATATATTGCTTCAACCAATACGATATGTTCACGTAATAAATCTAGGCATTGACTAAAATACTCATCATTAAAATAATAATACTCTGCAGCTTTATTGCGATTCATAGTAGAATAATATATTTTCTTAAAGCTACCAATATCATTCGGATTCAGAGTGATTTTAAAATTCACTCCCGCTGCCAAAGCCTTTCTAATATTTCTCCGACATGATTTGGAAAATTCTGATTGAAACGGTTCTTCATAAACAGCAAGGTTGGTTCCAACTGTGTTTCTAATATGAAATATATTATAATATTTAGAAAAATCTAAAGCGTTTTCAACTATAGGATGAAAGCGGACAAACTCGCTTACAATCTGATTTCTTTCACAATATTGTTGAAATGCTTGACAAAAATCCTTAACCAGTTCATTTTTCTTTCCATCAACACATTCTATTATAAGTGGACCACCATACCCATAAGGAGTAACTATATCAAAGTAGTTTTTCTTATTTATCTTTATTGGAATTTCGCGCTTAATAAACATACTGCGAACTGTACCAATAGAACTTTTATACTGAAATACCTCGCATACACCCCCTTCAATTTTTTCATTAAGCTTACCATAGTTATAATCAAAGTATAAATCTATCATTTGTACTATAAAAATCTCCTATCATACTTAATATCCTTACTAAACATCAATACTTTACTCTGGACACTTGTCTAAAGTAGCTACTTATTATAAAGTTCCTTGTATAAAAGTTTTTAGGTGGATTCCTGTTAGTCAATAAATAGAATATGAAGAAATGTAAATAGAGCCAAAACTTAAAATTACGTTTAATTAGTATTCGTAAAAAAATACTGTTCATTACTTTTCCATCAATAAAGTATTGTTTGAGACAACTTAGGCATCGTATCAAATTCTGTTAGCTACCTTTTCAAAATTTAAATAAATTTACTTAAAAGATTCAATAACTAGCTCAACAACCCTCTGCTGTTCCCCATCTGTCATAGCTGTCCCCGATGGTAAACAAACTCCACGTTCAAATAAATCCATCGAAACATCTTCCTCATGTTTAAAATACTCACAATCTTTATAAACTGGTTGTAAATGCATTGGTTTCCAGACTGGTCGAGATTCGATATTGTTTTCCTCAAGTTTTATTATAATATCCTCTGGTTTAACTCCACTACTTTTATCAATGGTTATTACAGTTAACCAGTAATTTGGTTTACCAAAGGATGCTACCGGCATCATTTGAATTTGCGGATAATTAGAAAAGGCTTTTTTGTATGTATCATACACTTCCTTCTTCCGCTTAACTCTCTCATTTAATACTCTAATTTGTCCTCTACCAATACCAGCAACAATATTACTCATCCGATAGTTATAACCAATTTCTTTATGTTCGTAATGCCTAAATGGTTCACGTGCTTGAGTAGCCCAAAACTTAATTTTTTTCAGTGCATCTAAGTCATCAGAAACAACCATTCCCCCACCAGAAGTAGTAATAATTTTGTTACCATTAAAAGAAAAAACACCAAATTGACCAAATGAACCATTTGTTTTTCCTTTATAAGTAGAGCCTAAAGCTTCTGCTGAATCTTCAATAACAGGAACTTTGTATTTTTCGCAAATTGGTACAAGCTTGTCCATATCAGCGCTTTGTCCATACAAATCAACAATCACAACTGCTTTAGGCATAATATCTCGCTTGTAAAATGCTTCAAAAGCTTTTTCCAAAGCAATAGGAGACATGTTCCAACTTCCTGGCTCTGAATCGATAAAAACAGGAATAGCTTTTTCGTAAACAATCGGATTACATGAAGCAGCAAAAGTAAGTGAGGAACAAAAAACGTAGTCTCCCTCGGCCACCCCAACATATTTTAGAGCTAAATGTATTGCTGCAGTCCCTGCTGATAGTGCTACCGCACCTTTTGTCCCAACATATTCAGCAACCTCTTTTTCAAAGCCTTCTACGTTGGGCCCTAAAGGAGCAATCCAATTTGATTCAAAAGCTTCATGTACATAATTTATTTCTTCGCCACCCATGTGGGGAGGAGAAAGGTAAATACGTTTTTGCAATAAATTCATCTCCAATATTATTTTAATAAAATAAAATAAATAGCTATTAACCAAGAGCCTACTTGTTTTAACAACTATTAAACCTTTTAATAATATCCACAATTCTTTGCATTTCTTCATTACCATATCGTTGATCACACGGCAATGACATTATACTTTCATAAATTCGTTTACTTATTGATTTAGATAAATGAATTTGAGGTGGAGTAGGCCAGTGTACTGGGCAATATACCTTTTTATCTATAAGTTTGTTCCTAAATATTTCTCTTCCCTTTTCTACATAAATCGGAAAGAAAAAGGGACAAATATCATCCGGCAACTTATTAAACACAGATGTAACTTCAGGAATATTGTTTAAAGCTGATAGTAGAAAACTAAAGTTTTGTCTACGTTTTAAAATTAAATTTTTTATGTTGAGTTTTTGTATAATTGTACGTGAAAGACTATCTATTAAATATGGGTTATTATCTTTGTTTAAAATAGTTTCTCCTATTTTAAACATTGCTAAATATTTTTCTTTTAAGTCTTCACGGTTTAACTCAATATACTTTCCTTTCATTATTAAAGCTTCTTTTCTATAATTATAAAAAGTGGAATGCTCACATAGAGTTTCCCGAAAAATGCTATTTTTGGAAGCTAAAAATCCACCAGTAGGTAAACCTGTCCATTTTCTTAAACTTGCTACGTAATAGTCATTTTCCATAAACCTATTATATTTTGAAAATAAAGTGTGTGTCAAATCTTCAACTATAATTGTTCCTTTATCCTTAAATTGTGTTATTTGTTTTTTTATATTATTATTAGTGGGAAACCCAAAGTAACCCATGTGTAAAACGATACCTATTTTACTTTTGACGTAAATATTTAAGCTTTCTTTTTTAGGAGAAAGGTCCTTGTTTATATCATAAAAATAACAAGTATAACCTTGTTTTATAAAAGGCATTATCACAGATTCACAAATATAGGAAGGTAATAATGCATTTTTATGTAAAACTTCTTCTTTAATATGCTCTAGCAAAAGTGAAATTGCTCCTCTTCCCGATGAGGTAAGTACATGATTTCCCCACGAGTTTATCCATTCGGGGCTTCCTTCAAGAGAGTCATTTGGAAGACTAGAAAGCCAAAACTCACTACCTATTTCATTCATTTAATTCTCCTTTTAATATTGACCAAACTATTAAATTGTGATACTTACTATTTTTATATACACGTTCTCTTAAAATTCCCTCTTTTTTAAAACCAATCTTTTCATGAAGACGTTGCGAAGCAATATTATATTCAAGAATATGACTATAAATACATTGCATATTAAGTTGTTCAAAAGCATATTTAATAAGTGCTTTCGTTGCTTTTGATCCATAACCTTTTCCATATAAATCTTTTTTATTTGTAATCTTTATATTGAGTTGAGAATTTCTATTCTTCCAATCTATTTTAGTAAGCGTTATTGTACCTATAGAGCCATAAGTATCAGTATCAATTATAAGCCTTAATTCATTTTTGTTGTTTAATAAGTTTTCAAACCATTTTCTTTGTGCAAAAGAAGAAACTGGAAATGATGAGCCCGCTACCATATTTTCAATTTCAGGGTTATTTATCATTTCCCTAAGTAGTTCCATATCACTTTCTTCTACAGCCCGAAGCGTTACATCTTCATGTTTTATTATCATTTTCTTACCCCTCATAAAAAAGTGTGTTTTTATTTGGCTGTCTTATTTCATGTAATGATTTATCTGGAAAATCAACACCTCTAATGCCTACGTCGGATCTCAAAAATACTTTTTTTAGAGTTAAAAAGAAAATCTTTAAATCAAACATAAAACTAATATTATTAGTATAAAACAAATCGTATTCAAATCTTTTTTCCCAATTTATAAAATTACGTCCGTTAACTTGAGCCCAACCACTTATTCCTGGTTTCACATCATGTCTATGGATTTCCTTCTCATAATAATATGGCAAATAAAAATCAGGTAATGGCCTAGGTCCTATAAAACTCATTTCCCCCTTTAAAATATTGAATAACTGTGGTAGCTCATCTATACTTGTTTTACGTAAAAAAAAACCAACCCTTGTCATCCTTTCCATATCAGATAGCAATCTACCATCTTTTTCAGTTTCAACTCTCATAGTTCGAAATTTATAAACAGTAAATATTCTTGTATCTTTCCCAGCTCTTTTTTGCCTAAAAAATACCGGTCCCTTAGAGTCCAACTTTATCAAAATAGCTATTACCAAAAAAAATGGTAAAAGTATTATAATTGCAGTCAAAGATATTACAAAATCCAATATTCTCTTTATTACCAAGTAAGGTTTCATTTTATCACCTTATTAAATGTATTGTTTATTTCACAATAGCAAGAAACATAAGTCAAATAAAACATAATCCAGCTATAATTCTGCTACTTAAGAGCCTTTAATCTTACCATCTTCTCAAATATTCCTCCAAAGCATCCTCCCATTGCCGAAATTTATTTAAACCGATTAGTTTCAGCATATAATTCTCAAGTACCGAGTAGGCTGGACGTTTAGCAGGCCGGTTCAATTCTTTGGTAGTAATAGGATTAATTTTCACTCTAATACTCTTAAGGGCAAATATTCTTTTCGCAAAATCATACCATGAACACTCACCTTCACAGGTAGCATGGTAAATCCCATAGTGCTCCGTATTAATCAGATTAATGATACACCTTGCTAAATCTACAGTACTAGTTGGCGAACCAATCTGATCATTGACCACATTGATTTCATCTTTTTCCTGGGCAAGCTTTAACATTGTGCGGACAAAATTGTTTCCTTCTCCATAAAGCCAGGCTGTTCTGAGGATAAAGTGTCGAGGATTGGTCTCTATAACTAGTTTTTCTCCCAAAGCCTTACTCTTTCCATAAATGCTCTGCGGATTAATAGGGTCATATTCTCTCTTGGGATAATTTCCAGTACCATCAAATACATAATCGGTTGAAACCTGAAGAATTTTAGCCCCAATTTTATAAGCTGCTACAGAAAGATTCCGGGCACCGATGGCATTAACTCTAAAAGCCTTTAGTTCATTGGTTTCACAGCCATCAACATTAGTATAAGCAGCGGTATTAATAATGACCTCCGGTTGTTCCTGGGCCACCAGGTTCTGAACCTGGAAAGAGTCTGTAATATCCAGGGTATCAAGATCGGTTTCAATTAAAGCAATCTTCTTCTTACTTTCCTGATTGAGGTTTTTCAGTTGCCTGCCTAATTCAACACCCAGTTGACCTTGGCATCCTGTAATCAAAACCTTCACTTAATCACCACTTTACTTATAACATTAGCTTTTTTAAATTACCTTTGTAATATAATTAGAGTACTTTTATACTTATTCATGCTTCCCGGCGGCCGTCATTTCCTCAATCCACCGCTTACTGGGAGTATATTTGGGAACCATCTGATAGAGTTTTTCTATCACTTTCACCCGGTCAGCAACGGAGACCCATTTTTCCAGATAGATAAGGTCTTCCTGAAGTCGTTCGGGATTAACTCCATTGGGCTTACTAACATAGATCCGTTCATGCCGGGTAGCATTGGTTCCTTCTTCCGCAGTAAGAATCTCCTCATATAATTTCTCACCAGGCCTAATCCCGGTATAACTAACCTGAATATCCTTACCGGGTACTAAACCGGAGAGACGGATTAAATCATTAGCTAGATCCATAATTTTCACTGGTTCTCCCATGTCTAATATAAAGATTTCGCCTCTTTCACCCATTGCTCCTGCTTGAATCACTAAGGAAACTGCTTCCGGAATTGTCATAAAGAAACGGACCATCTCCGGATGAGTAACTGTTACTGGGCCACCTCTGGCAATTTGCTGCTGAAAAAGAGGAATAACGCTTCCTCGACTGCCTAAAACATTACCAAATCTAACAGCACAAAATTTGGTCTTACTTTTGGCTGCTATCTGTTGAACAATCATCTCTGCAACCCGTTTGGTCGTTCCCATCACGCTAGTGGGATTTACTGCTTTATCTGTAGAGATCAAAACAAATCTTTTTATTCCATATTCATCTGCGAGTTCTGCAACATTTTTGGTGCCAAAGATATTATTCTTTACTGCTTCATCAGGAGCAGCCTCCATCAGCGGAACATGTTTATGAGCTGCCGCATGGAAGAGTACTGTGGGACGGAATTCCTTGAAAATTTGTTCAAGACGGGCGTAATCCCGAACATCAGCAATTATAGGTATTCTTTTTAAGGTGGGAAAAATAATCCGTAATTCCTGGTCAATCTCATAGATAGAATTTTCTCCCCTCCCTAAAAGTAAGAGGACTTCCGGTTCGAACTTGGCAACCTGACGGCAGAGCTCAGAGCCAATAGAACCACCAGCACCGGTAATTAGTACCCTTTCTCCTTTTAGATACCCGGCAACCTCTTCGATATGAAGCCTTACTGGTTTTCGTCCTAACAGATCCTCAATCCGGACCTCCCTAACCTGATCTAGAGTAACCGAGCCCTCCCTCGCCATTTCCATTAAACCAGGGAGAATACTAACCGTAAGTCCAGTCTCTTTAGCTTGTGCTACAATCTCCCTAACCCTGCTTTTTGGCGCAGAAGGGATTGCGATTAGAATCGCATCCACACGATAGGTATTTGCTACCCTAACCAATTCATTAACAGTCCCTACCACCGGAACCCCGTGTAACTGCTGGTTAATCTTATTATAATCATCATCAACAACAGCAACTGGCCAGTGCGTAGCATTACTATTCTGCATCATCTCTTTAATGATTAATGCTCCTGCCTGTCCTGCTCCAACAATCAGTACCCTTTTACTCATGCTCCTAGTTACTTCTAATGAAGTTAAAACCTCTCGGCGGATCCTAATAGCAAAACGAGCCCCACCAATGGTAATAATATGTAAAACCCAGGAAATAAAGAGTACACTCCGGGGAATCGCTGCCTCCAGCATAATCCGATCTACAAAAGTAATTAATACTGATGAAACAGTAACCGCTTTAATAATTTGGATTAATTCAGGAAGACTAGAATAGCTCCAAAGGCTTTTATATAAGCCAAAATAATAAAAACATCCGATCCGAAAAAAAGTAACTAAAACAACATAATACAACCATTTACTCCCATAATGTAAAGGAATCCTTCCTTCAAACCTAAGAAAAAAAGAAAACCACATAGTGAGGTTGATTAAAAAAATATCTATAAATAACATTATCAGATGTTTTTTGTTGACCTTCATAGCCACTTCCCCTTTAAACTAATTATTAAATATCTTTGTCAAAAAACAAAATATTAACATAAATTGTTATGCTTTTCGACATTAAAACCAATTTATATAAAACTCATCTTTATATTTATCGGCAAACAATAGTAATATTTTAGTACATCTAAATAAAACCTGCTTATTAAACTCCATTTCCTCCGAACATCAAAACTTTTTTATTGATCTTTTTATTATTCATAAATTACAAAATAAATTGATTTACGATTCAACATAAAATGTTAATCACCCACTATGATTCTCATATCTCAATATTTTAAGTTTACCCGCAATACTTTGATTGAGTTAGTGTCTTCAGAAATTAGATTCATTCGAATTAAAGATAACGTTTAAAATTGTGTCGATAGATACCGTAGATAATTATGCAATACCTTCCTTATTTAATTTCTGAACAAAGCTTCTTTTTCCTGCAATTATCGAGCATTTTTTTATTTTAAACAGATAATATTCTTATAACTCCTAGTGGTTAATCACGCAAATGCAGATGATATGATAATAATTAACAACCTTACCGACTACCTTAAGTGTCATCACTAAGTGATATAAAAAAGTCCGGATCTTTCTGGATCCGGACTTTAAAATTAATTCCTTGCAGCGACCTACTCTCCCAGCCGGTCACCCGACAAGTACCATCAGCGCTGAGGAGCTTAACTGCCGTGTTCGAGATGGGAACGGGTGGTACCTCCTCGCCATAACTACAAGGAAACTTATAAACTTTTCAAACTTATATAGATACATCTTGCCTACTAGCCCGTTCCCTGGGAACGGCCTCGGCTTTTGCCATCCGTGGCGCCTCGGCTTGGGCCCTCCTGCCCCTACAGGTGGTACCTCCTATCACCACAAGGAAACTTATTAACTTTTTTAATTAATAATATCCGTACTCTCAAAACTGCATAGGAAAAGTCTATTAAAGGCCGCTTATGGTCAAACCCTCGACCGATTAGTACCGGTTAGCTAAATGCATTACTGCAATTACACACCCGGCCTATCAACCTTGTAGTCTACAAGGGGTCTTACTCTCTGGAGGCTGGAAACTGGAAACTGATCGCTGGATGAAGGACTAATTTTATCGTCTTTCTTTTCCAGCCTCTAGCTTCTAGCCTCTAGCCTCCAGAGACGGGAGATCTTATC